>NZ_SMJW01000050.1 GCF_004348335.1 Actinomadura bangladeshensis
CCCCGAGCTCACTCGCCGCCCGCCGGCGCGACGCGGGAGCGGCCCGGGTCCAGTAGACGCCCCACATCACCATGGCGTTCAGCCCCACCCCGAGGCCGCCGGTGAACGCGGCGAAGAACCCGACGCCGAGCGGCTCGCCCCACTCCGGCGACCCGCCCCTCACCTGGACGAACGTCTCCGAACCGACGTCGAGGGCGGGGATCGCGTCCCCGGGCCGAATGGAAAGGTCGCCGTCCCCCCTCAGCTGAGTCCGTCCGGTGGTCAGTTGGAAGAGGCTGTCGGTCGCGAACGTGCCGTACCAGGTACATCTTCCCCGCGAGCACGATTCCGACTGCGCTGTGAACGTGCCGGGCACCCCCTCGCCTTTCACAGCGCGCCCAGTGGCCGTGACCTCCTCAACCACGACGCCGAAAAGGAAGGTCCAGACCATCATGAACCCGAGGCCCATCACGAGCTGCGAGACGGCGAAACGGCCCAGGGCGCGGCCGTACCTCTTCAAGCCCCGGCCGCCCTCGCGTCCTCCACCCATCCGCACCTTCCAGCCGCCGCCGCTTCCGAACCGTTCGCGCCCCAAGGATCACATGGCGACCACCGCGAAATCGAAACGGCGCCGTTCGAAGCCCTGCGCGGAATTGCGGCGGGGGTCAGCGGCGGCCGGGGCCGCGCCAGTACTGCTGCTTGCCCTTGTCGCGCACGACGATGCCGATCCGGGCCAGTTCGCGGCGCAGTTCCTTGACGGAGTCGCCGGAATCCGAGGACTTCATGGCCGCCGCGCGAGCCGCGAGCAGTGCGTTCGCCGCGTCGGGCAGCTCGGGGGTCTTGGGAAACCAGATCCGGAACTCGTCCTCGTACGGGTCGCCGTCCGCCCAGGCGTATCCGTACTCGGTGAAGACCGCGGCCAGCCGTCCGCCGTTGAGGTCGCATTTCTCCCGTGCGATCTCCTCGCCCTTCGGACCGAGCAGCACCAGCCGTCCCTTCTCCTGGAAGACGTGACCGACCTGTTCGCGGGCGATCTCCTGGACGTGGCCCGCCCGCTTCAGGACTACCCGCTCGCCGCTCACGGTGACCGAGACCTGCTCCAGGGAGTCGATGAGGATCAGGGCCGTCCCCGCGAGCGCTCCCAGCGTGATCAATCCGATGGTGAGCCAGGGCTCGGGGACGGACACCAGCAGTTCGGCGGGCCCGCGCATCGGTGCCCACTTGAGGCTCACCAGCCAGTTCGCGAGCGGATCGAGCAGCCAGCCGGCCCCGGCCAGCAGCACCGCCGCCGCGACGTACAGCGCCCCCTGCCCCCAAGCCGACCGCGCCAGCGTCGTGGACGCACCCGGGTGCGATCGCATGCTCAGAACCTCCCTACCGGCGCGACCGGCTCCGAAGAACGGCGCAATCGACGATCGATCAGAACCACGAGAATCGGCCGCCGAACCGGAGACCGACCGGGGACTTCCACCTTCACGATCCCGAACCTAGAAGCCCGCCCCCCACGCCGACAGCCGCCGAAAGACGCCCATCACCCTTCAAAAGTCGCTGCCCGCCCAGCCTTTGGTCGGCCGGACGGGCGGGGGCGGAGGCGTCTTGGTGGGATGACGGAGTGGAGCCAGGGCGTCCCCGGCTCCACTCCGTGATGCGGGCAGGTCACGTGAACCGCGCGAAGAACCTCCGGATCTCAGTTCCGTCGGGCCTGCCGCTGCGGCGGGTCGGTCAGTTGACGGTCCAGTGCTGGTTGCTGCCGTTCCAGCAGGAGTAGAGCTGGATCGGGGTGCCGTTGGCGGAGCCGGCGGCGTCCAGGCAGAGGCCGGACTGGACGCCGACGATGGAGCCGTCGGAGTTCAGGCGCCACTTCTGGTTGTCGCCGCCCCAGCAGCTGTAGATCTGGACCTTGGTGCCGTTGCCGGTGCCGGCGGCGTCAAGGCACTTGTTGCCGTAGACGCGGAGCTCCTGCGAGGAGGTGTAGGTCCACTGCTGGTTGGTGCCGCCGTGGCAGTCCCACAGCTGGAGCTGGGTGCCGTCGGTGGTGCTGGCGTTCGGCACGTCCAGGCAGCGGCCCGAGCCGACACCCTTGATCGTCCCCGCGTCCTGGGTCGGGGGGTCGGTGGGGTCGCCCGGGTCCCCGGGGTCGCCGGTGCTGCCGCTGTTGAGGGCGTTGAGGACGGAGGAGTAGGCGGCCTTCTTGTTGCCGTTGCCGTCGAACAGCAGCGGCGTGTCCTGCGAGCGCCACGAGTCGGTGTCGCGCACACCCCAGACGGTGATGCCGAGGCAGCGCGAGACGGCCAGGCAGTCGTTGGTCACGTTGGCGTACGTCGTCGGCGATGCGCCCTGGATGTCCAGTTCGGTGATGGCGACGTCGACGCCGAGGGCGGCGAAGCTCTGCAGGGTGGTGCGGAAGTTGCTGTTGTAGGGGCTGCCGCTGTTGAAGTGGGACTGGAAGCCGACGCAGTCGATGGGCACGCCGCGCTGCTTGAAGTCGCGGACCATGTTGTACACGCCCTGGGTCTTGGCCCAGGTCCAGTTCTCGATGTTGTAGTCGTTGTAGCAGAGCTTGGCGTTCGGGTCGGCGTTGCGCGCGGTGCGGAAGGCGACCTCGATCCAGTCGTTGCCGGTGCGCTGGAGGTTGGAGTCGCGGCGGCCGCCCGAGTTGCCGTCGGCGAAGGCCTCGTTCACCACGTCCCACTGGGCGATCTTGCCCTTGTAGTGGGCCATGACGCCGTTGATGTGGTTGATCATCGCCTGGCGCAGGTCGCTGCCGCTGAGGTTCTGCATCCAGCCGGGCTGCTGGGAGTGCCAGGCCAGGGTGTGGCCGCGCACCTGCTTGCCGTTCTGGACCGCCCAGTTGTAGATGCGGTCGGCGGAGCTGAAGTTGAACTGGCCCCGCTGGGGCTCGGTGGCGTCGATCTTCATCTCGTTCTCGGCGGTCACCATGTTGAACTCGCGGTTCGCGATCGTGGTGTACGTCGAGTCGTTGAGCCGGCCCGAGGCGATGGCGGTGCCGAAGTAGCGGCCGCTCTGCGCCGCCGCGGCGCCCAGCGTGCTCTCCGCGGCGGTCGCCGGGGCCGGTGCCACGAGAGCGGCGGTCGTGCAGAGAACCCCCAGGGCGCCTGCGAGGAAGGCCCGCTTGCGGACCCTGGAGCGGGGGATGGCTTTCATGCGCACGTCTGTCCTCCATGAACAACGAAGGGGGAGCGGCACGGGTGATCCGTGCAGCAGACGCCGCGTTCCGTCGCGGAACGCACACCACCGGGGCGTCGCGGACTCAGTGTGTGAGCCTGAAGATGTTTCGTCAATAGTTTCAAAATATTTCATGGCCGGCGACCGCGCATCGGTCTATATGTCCTGCATGGCAGGCAATGCACGTTCGAAACGTTTCGAGAGAGTTGGGCCCTTGACGAGTCGCGCGGCCTCGTATTTACTCCGCCCCACCACCACCTCCACCCCATCGCCTACGGAGAAGAGGTTCCGGACCGCTGGCAATGTTAGCGCTAACATCATCCATGAAAGTGAGGAAGTCCATGCTGAGGACCGGTGCAGCAGTGCTGGCATCGCTCCTGGTGTCGATGTTCCTGTCCGTGATCGGCACACAGGCCGCCCAAGCCGCGACCGTGGACGTGAACAAGTGGTACGTCCTGGTCAACCGCAACAGCGGCAAGGCCCTGGACGTCTACAACCTGGCGACCAACGACGGCGCCCGCATCACCCAGTGGACCAGGAACGACCAGAACCAGCAGCAGTGGCAGTTCGTCGACTCCGGCGACGGCTATTACCGCATCAAGTCCCGCCTGTCCGGCAAGGTGCTGGACGTCTACAACTACTCCACCGACAACGGTGCCGCGATCGTCCAGTGGAGCGACCACAACGGCACCAACCAGCAGTGGCGGCTGGCCGACAGCTCGGGAGGCTATGTCAGGTTCGTCTCGCGCAACAGCAACAAGGCCCTCGAAGTCCAGGGCGGCTCCACCGCGGACGGCGCGAACATCGTCCAGTACGACGACTGGGGCGGCTCCAACCAGCAGTGGCAGCTCGTCGAGGTCGGCGGCGGCGATGACGGCGGCGGCGACCCCGGTCAGTCGTGCGACCTTCCCTCGTCCTACCACTGGACGTCCACGGGCCCGCTGGCGCAGCCCAAGTCCGGGTGGGTCTCGCTCAAGGACTTCACCGTCGCCCCCTACAACGGCCAGAACCTCGTCTACGCCACGACCCACGACACGGGGACGCGCTGGGGCTCGATGAACTTCGGCCTGTTCAGCGACTGGTCGCAGATGGGCTCGGTCAGCCAGAACACCATGTCGAACTCCACCGTGGCGCCCACCCTGTTCTACTTCGCGCCGAAGAACACCTGGGTGCTCACCTACCAGTGGGGCAGCAGCGCCTTCTCCTACCGGACGTCCAGCGACCCCGCCAACCCGAACGGATGGTCGTCGGAGCACGCGCTCTTCACCGGGAGCATCAGCGGCTCCGGAACGGGACCCATCGACCAGACGGTCATCGGCGACGGCTCGAACATGTACCTGTTCTTCGCCGGCGACAACGGCAAGATCTACCGGGCCAGTATGCCGATCGGGAACTTCCCGGGCAGTTTCGGCTCCAGCTCGACAGTGGTCATGAGCGACTCGACCAACAACCTGTTCGAAGCCGTTCAGGTCTACAAGCTCAAGGACCAGAACCGCTACCTCATGCTCGTCGAGGCGATCGGCTCGCAGGGGCGCTACTTCCGCTCGTTCACGTCCACGAGCCTGAACGGTTCATGGACGCCGCAGGCCACCTCCGAGGGCAACCCCTTCGCCGGCAAGGCCAACAGCGGCGCCACCTGGACCAACGACATCAGCCACGGCGAACTGATCCGCACCAGTGCCGACCAGACCTTCACCGTCGATCCCTGCAACCTGCGACTGCTCTACCAGGGGCGCAGCCCCAACTCCGGCGGCGACTACGGACTCCTGCCCTACCGGCCGGGTCTGCTGACGCTGCAGCGCTGACGACGTGACACGGGTCCGGCTCGGGGCGGACCCGGCGTCGCGAACCCGGCGTGGCGGCCCGGCGCGGCGGGCTCGGTGGAAGGCCGAGCCCGCCGCCCAGGTCACCGCCGACAGGACGATCCACCCCCACGGACGGGCCTCGACCACTGCGGAGCGAACCCATGAGCAGGAAACGAATCCGCACGCTACTGACCACCGTGGCCACGGCCGCCGCGATGGCCGTCGCGCTCACCCCCGCCCCCCGGGCCCAGGCGCTGGACAACGGCGTGGGCCGCACCCCGCCGATGGGGTGGAACACCTGGAACTCCTTCGGCTGCAACATCAACGAGACACTGATCCACCAGGCCGCCGACGCGATCGTCAACTCCGGCATGCGCGACCTCGGATACCAGTACGTCGTGGTCGATGACTGCTGGTTCGACCCCAACCGCGACTCGTCGGGCAACCTGCGGGCCAATCCGTCGAGATTCCCGAGCGGCATGAAGGCGCTCGGCGACTACCTGCATGACAGGGGTCTGAAGTTCGGTCTCTACGAAGTGCCCCTGGACCGTACCTGCGCCCAGTACTTCGGCTCCTATCCGGGCGCCACCGGCAGCCTCGGCCACGAGGCCCAGGACGCCCGGCAGTTCGCCGCCTGGGGAGTCGACTACCTCAAGTACGACTGGTGCTCGCCCACCGGCAGCATCGACGACCAGGTCCGCACCTTCGCGAAGATGCGCGACGCCCTGGCGGCCACCGGACGGCCGATCCTCTACAGCATCAACCCCAACAGCGTCCACGAGAAGACGGGACCGCAGCGGAACTGGGGCGACGTCGCCAATATCTGGCGCACGACCGAGGACATCACCAACGTCTGGGACTCCGGCCAGACCAACGGCTACCCGATGGGCATCCAGAACATCGTCAACGTCAACGTGCCCCTGTCGGGCTATGCGAAGCCGGGCCAGTTCAACGACCCCGACATGATGGTGGTCGGCCGCGGAGGCATGACCGACACCGAGATGCGCAGCCATTTCGCCCTGTGGGCCATCATGGCCGCACCTCTGATCGCGGGCAACGACGTACGGAACATGGACGCCGCGACCGCCACGATCCTGCGGAACCAGAACCTGATCGCCATCGACCAGGACCCGCTCGGCCGCCAAGCGGTGCAGATCAGCAACGACGGCACCCGCCGCGTCCTGGCCAAACAGCTGAGCAACGGCGACGTCGCGGTGGCGCTGTTCAACCAGGGCGGCAGCACGACGACGATCAGCACCACCGCCTCGGCGATCGGCCTGTCCGGCACCTCCTTCGACCTTCGAGACGCCTGGACGAATGCCATCACCTCGACCACCGGCACCATTTCGGCGAGCGTGCCCTCCCACGGCACCGTCGTGTACCGGGTCAGCGGCGGAACGCCCACCCCCTCGTCCCAGATCAAGGGCGTGGGCTCGGGAAGATGCCTGGACGTCACCGAAGCGTCCCAGACCAACGGGACACGGGTCGAGATCTGGGATTGCAACGGCCAGAGCAACCAGCAGTGGACCTCCACGGCGGCCGGCGAGCTGCGCGTCTACGGAGGCAAATGCCTCGACGTGAACAACAACGGCACAGCCGACGGCACCAGCGTGATCATCTGGGACTGCAACGGCCAGAACAACCAGAAGTGGCGCTTCAACTCCGACGGAACCCTGACCGCCGTCGGCGCGAACAAATGCCTGGACGTTCCCAACAACTCCACGGCCAACGGCACCTACCTGCAAATCTGGACCTGCCACGGCGGCACCAACCAACGCTGGACCCGCACCTGACCGTCCCCCATCGGACGGCGCGGCCGTCAGTGCCGGGCGTCCGCCTCCAGGACGGCGGCCTCGAGCCGCGCGACGGCTTCGGCCGCGGACAGCCCGGTGCCGTCCGCGGCCAGTGCCGCCAGCGCGTCCGCCTCCTCGCGGCAGACCGCGCACGCCAGCAGATGAACCCGGAAGTCCTCCGGCAGAGGGGCGTCGGAACCGAGGATCGCGTCGATGGCGGCATCGACCCGCTCGAAGCAGTCGTCACAGGAGAGCCACGGTTCGGTGTCGGTGGTCAGGCGGTCGATCGCCTCCGGCGTCAACGGCTCATGGTCTCTCACCGGTTCACCTCCTCGGTGGTCCGGACGGGCAGGTAGCCCTGGGCGGACAGGTGGGCTCGCAGACGCTTGCGGGCGTCGTGCAAGGTCTTGTACAGGGCGCTGCGGTTGGTGCCGAGCCGCTCGGCCAGCACATCGATCGGCACCTCGTCGACCAGCAGCGCGACGGCGATACGCCGCTGGTGCGGCGTCAGCGCGGCGATGAGCGCGTCCCGCGCGGCGCGGGCCAGATCGCGGCCCTCGGCGTAGGCCTCCGGGGAGGAGGCGGCCGGCTCGCCGGGTTCCGGCGCCTCGTGCAGCCGGATCTCCCTGCCGTTCCACGCGGCGCGCCGCACCTCGACGCCCGCGTGCAGGATCCCGAACTTGTAGGCCCATGTCGTGAACCGGCTGCGGCCCTCGAACGTGTGCAGGCGCGAAAGGACCGACACCGTCGCCTCGTCCGCGGCCGCCTGCACGATCTCCTCTCGGCGGGCGGCACCGAGATCGGCGGCTTCGACCATACGGCCGACCTGGTACCGGGCCGCGCGCAGCATCAACCCGTGCAGGTGCGCCACCGCGTCGTCGCGCACCGGCCCGGCCGCCGAAAGGCGGGCGACCCAGTCGTCACCTGGCGGCACCTCACCCGACGGCACCTCACCCGGCGGCACCCCGTCGGCCCGTGGCCGACGCTGCTCACGGTACGGGGCCACTACCGTCTCACCCACCTCCCTCACCTCACTCGCCACACGACCGCCCTGTCATCGGCGGCCGCGCCATATCGGGGACACCGCTCTTTCCTCACCACCATGGCATGGACGTCGGTCATGCGGTCAGCCGCCATCCGGTGCGCCGACAGTTCGTCGTAACCGGCGGCCATGAGCTGCTCGCGGCGCCATCTCACGTCCCGTCCTCGCGGCCGCGACCGCGGCAACGGCGGAATGCCGTACGCCGCCGGGCCATGCGTCGTCATGCCATGCCTCGCATCAGTACCGGCCATGTGTGGTGAGTGCCGCCGGACCCGTCCCGTCTTACCGGATTTTCGCGAATTCTCTCGCCCCGGTAAGACCACCGCGTCCGGTGCCCACTAACCAGCGACCGAGGCGGACGGCGGCTTTACGTGACGGATCCGCCTTGGCAGGCACACCCGCATTCCACCGAAAGGACCGTCATGTCCATCCGACACACGACCAGGTACCGCGCCTCCACGGCGTCGCTGATCGCGGCGCTGACCCTCTCGGGCGGCTTTCTGACGGCCTGCGGCTCGGGCGGCGGCCACGTGGCGACCGCCGCCGCCGCGCACGGCCACGCCCACCCGTCCGCCCACCCGGCCGAGCAGGTGTCGGCCGAGGTGGCGCTCTACACCACGATGCGGACCCTGTGGGACGAGCACATGGAATGGACCTGGTCGACCGTGGTCGCGTTCGCCGCCGGCTCGCCCGCGCTCCAGCCCACCCTCGACCGCCTCCTGCGCAACCAGGCCGACATCGGTGCCGCCGTCGCGCCCTACTACGGCGAGGACGCGGCGAAGCGGCTCACCGAGCTGCTGACCACCCACATCGAGGAGGCGGTCCCCGTCCTCACCGCCGCCAAGGCCGGGGACAAGGCGGCCCTGAACAAAGCCACCAGGGCGTGGTACGCCAACGCCCGGGACATCGGCGACTTCCTCGCTCACGCCAACCCCCACTGGTCGCGACACGACATGCGTCTCATGATGAGGACGCACATCACCCAGACGCTCGCTTACGCCGGCTCTGTCCTGGGCGGCGACTTCAAGGCCGCCATCGCCACGTTCGACAAGGCCCAGACCCACATGGACGGCATGGCCGACATGCTCTCCCAGGGCCTCATCGAGCAGTTCCCCGACAAGTTCTGACGTTCTCGCGACGCGCGCGAGACGATCCGCGCACCGTCCGCCCGGACCATCCGACCGATCCCCCTCGGCACCACGGAACGCCGACCCGGTGACAAGCGAACACAGGAGGACCCTCACATGATCACGAACCAGAACCAGAACCAGGACCGGAGCACGCTCTCACTGGCGGACCCGGGAGCCCAGGCGTTCCTGGCGCTGCGTCTCGGCTTCGCCGTCCTGCCCGTCCTGTTCGGACTCGACAAGTTCGCCACGGTCCTCACCGACGACTGGACCCGCTACCTCGCCACCGCGTTCAACGACGTCACCCCCGGCGACGCCGGAACGGCCATGCAGCTCGTCGGAGGCATCGAGATCGTCGCCGGCCTCGCCGTCCTCGTGCTCCCGCGCCTGGGCGCCCCGCTGGTCGCCCTATGGCTCGGCACCATCATCATCAACCTCATCATCGTCGGCGGGTACGGCGACATCGCGCTCCGCGACTTCGGCCTCATGGCGGCCGCGCTGGTCCTGACCCGCCTCGCCTGGGCCTACCCGAACGGCCTGCCCGCCCGCCGTCCCTGAGTGGAGCCGCCGGGGCCGGTGGGTGTCCTCCATTCCCGGGGGTAGGGCTGCCTCACGGATTGAGAAGTTCGGGGGAGATCATGAACACCAGTGCGGGTCAGCACGGCGGCTCCATCGGAAGTGCGTCCGAGAAGGGCTTGCCCGACGAGGTGGACGTGGCGATCGTCGGGTCCGGAGGCGCGGGGCTGATGGCGGCGCTCACCGCGGCGAAGGAGGGTGCGCGAGTCCTCGTGGTCGAGTCCCGCGAGCTCGTCGGCGGCGCCACCGGCATCTCCGCCGGCGCCGCCTGGATCCCCGCCCACGGATTCTCGACCGAGGCCCTGAAGGTGCACGACGACCTGGACCAGGCCCGGCGCTACATCTACGGCGAGGGACGCGACCGGGTCCTCGACCACGACATGGTGGAGAAGTTCCTGGAGACCGGCCCCCATGTCGCCCGGTTCATCGAGGAGCACACCTCCTTCGGCTGGATCCCGACGATCTGGCCGGACTACCGCTCAGACATCGAGGGTGCGTCCGTGGCTCGGTCGCTCTTCCCCGGCCCTTACTCCCCCGAGGGGTTGGGTGAGGCCGTGAGGTACGTGCGGCCGGCCCTGACGACCGGCATGGCCAAGAACCCGCTCCCGTTCTGGCTGCTGGCCGGGATCGGCATCGAGGATGTCTGGCTCGCCGGGCCGGCGCTGGTCGGAGCCCTGCTGGAGGCCGGCCTGCGCAACGGTGTCGACGTGCGGGTCGAGGCGCCCGCGATCCGGCTGGTCATCGAAGGGTCGGAGGTGCGCGGGATCGTCGTCCGGACCGACGGCGTCGAGCACACGGTGCGCGCGACCAAGGGCGTCCTGCTGGCCAGCGGCGGGTTCGAGAGTTCGAGCGAGCTCACAGAGACCTACCTCCACGCGCCTTTCGGCGTGCAGGTCTCTCCCGAGGGGCACAACGGCATCGCCGTGCAGCTGGCCCGGGAGGTGGGAGCCGACTTGACCGGCATGGAGGACGCCTGGTGGATGCCCGCTGTGCAGTTGCCCGGTGAGGAGTTGGAGGGCCGTCCGCTGAGCCGGGTCTTCCTGGGTGAGCGGGCCCTGCCGCACAGCATCATGGTGAACGGCTCCGGGAATCGCTTCGCGAACGAGGCGCTGGCCTACGACCAGTTCGGAGCGATCATGCGTGAGGTCGACCCGGAGACGGGCGCCATGCCGAACGCCACGGCCTGGCTGATCTTCGACCACGACTACTGGACGAAGTTCGGGATCTTCGGCGTCCCGCCGGGCGGAGAGGTGCCGGACTATCTGCACCGTGCCGACAGCCTCTCGGAGCTGGCGTCCGAGATCGGGATCGACGAGGCGGGCCTGCTCCGCACCGTCGACCGGTTCAACCCCGAGGCGCGGCGGGCCCGCGATCCGCAGTTCGGCCGCGGCGACACGCTGTTCGACCGCTACTTCGGCGCGTTCTATCCCCGGTTGCGGGGGTTCTCGCCCGATGCCCGGTTCCCTGCCGGCACGGCCAAGGCGCGCGCGATCGTCGCCGCGGCGATCGGTCCGGTCGTGGCCAAGGTCGCGGGACGGGCGGCCAGGAGGAACGACCCCGAGCGCATGCGCTCCCTGGTGGTCGGGCCCCTGGCCAGGATCATCCGGCCAGTGCTGAAGAGCCCGAAGTCGAGCGTGCTCGGACCGGTCGAGACCGCGCCGTACTACGCCCTGGAGGTCCACGCCAGCGCACTCGGCACCGTGGGCGGCCCCAGGACGGACGCCGTCGGCCATGCGCTGAACACGCGGGGCGACGTCATCCCGGGCCTGTTCGCCGCAGGCAATGCGGGCGGTGCGCCCACGAAGGGGTTCTACGGAGGTGCCGGCGGAACGATCTCCCTCGGGCTGGTGTTCGGCTACCTGGCCGGACGAGAGGCCGCCCGGAGGTCGTACGTGACCACCGGGGCCCGCTGACGGTCTGATCGCCGTGCTCGCCTTGTCCGCGGCACCACGGCCTTCGGCGGCACGACGCCGGCTCGGACACCGGCGGGGTCGTCCGGCATCGAATGCCGGATCACCAAGGTGATCTGAGCCGAGCACACGCTCGGGCGGTCGGGGCGGGGCCCAAGCCAGCCACCCCGGCTGGGAGCTAGCCGGTGAAGGCGGCAGGGCCGTCCCCGTGCCTGCCGACTCCCCAGACACCGCCGGGCACGGCGGCGAGATCGTGCACTTCGGCACCGGCCGGCAGCGCGACCGTCTCCCAACTGCCGTCGCGGTAGCGGCACGGCGTTTGCGACGGGTCCGCAGCCTCCGCCGGCGCGACCCAGGGAGTCCCGGACGCGTCCACGGTCAGGTCGGCGAGATCCGCGATCCCGGCCGGGGCCGCGATCAAGGTCCAAGCGGAGCCGTTCCAGTGCGCCAGGTGCTTCTGCGTGATGGCCCAGACGTTGTCCGAGGCGACCGGGACGACCTTGAGGAACCACTCGGTGCCCGTTCCCGGCGGCAGCGGGACGCTCTTCCAGGCCGCGCCGTCGAAGTGCGCCACAGCGGGAAGCGAACCCGTCCGCAGATCCTGCCGGAAACCGACCGCCCATGCGTCGGACGCGCTGAGCCCCTGGAGGTCTTCGACGTTGTCGATGCCGGGCACCGTGACGGCCGTCCAGCCGTCACCCGTCCGCTTGAGCAGCCGCTGCCCGGGATCCAGGTCCCAATGGCTGATGAAGGTGCCCGCAGGACCGGTGGAGAGCATGCCGATGGCGCCGTCCGGAATCGCGACCTTCTGGAACGCCGAGCCGTCGAAGCGCGCCACGTAGGTGCTCGGCCCCCCTCTGGTGCTCGGCCCGCCGGCGATCCAGGTCCCTCCCGCACCGGTGACGATCTGCCCGATCGCGCCCTGGCCCGTCCAGTCGTTGATCGGGTACTCCTTCCACGCCGACCCCACTCGGCGCCGTACGACCGGGTTCCCGTCGCCGTACAGGACACAGAAGTCGGCCCACCGGACGCAGTACCGGCCCTGCACGCCGCCGACCCAGACACCACCCGCACCGTCGGCGGTGACGTCGAAGAGCTCAGCCCGAGGCCACAGGAAGAGCAGCGACACCGCCCGCAGCGCGGGACCGTCCGCGAGGGCGGGCACCGGCAGAGACACGACGCAGGCGACAGTGGCAACGGCCGCAATGACGCGCTTCATGCGATCACTATCCAACGATTCCCAAAAAAACACCAGTGTCTACTGGCATGCTCGCCTCGCTCCACCAGCCCCAAGACCCGCCGCGCCGACGGCGACTGGGAAGCACACCAGGTCCTCACGATGCGCGGAAGAACGGACTCCTGGAAAGCGACAGGGAGTTCGGTGTCAGTGTTCCGCCGCACATGTCCATGCCCTCGAAGTCGACCCTCGGCACGCCACCTGGCCATTCACGCCCCTTTACCCTTTGCCGCTTCGGCGGCGCGTCCCTCGCCGAACACATCAGCGCGCCCAGCCGTGTCGGCCCGCCCGGGGTGCGCCTCACAAGACCCGGAATGCTCAACGACCTGCCCGTTGCGTTTGAGATACTGGACGACCCTTGGCTCAAGATTGGGTGATCTTTTGTGAGCAATGCCAGCAGTGACCCATTTCCAAGGCATGCTCGCCTCGCGCCTCTCCGGCGGCAGCAGGCAGTCTTGCTGGTCGCCATCCAGCTTTCCGGGTTCGCGGCGCCTTTTCGCACCGACCGCGACCGGACGGCAATGCGGCACGCACTTCTGTCAGCCGCCTCGGAAAGTCTCAGCGAAGCCGGTGTCGACTGGTCACGGTGCATGCGCGAGGATCGCGGAGACGCTCTGCTGATCCTCGTACCACCGGAGTTCTCCTGGGACGTCGTCCTGGTTGAAACGTTGCTCGACCTTCTACCCGGCAAACTCGCGGCCTACAACGAGGGCGCTGTTCCAGGCGCCAGGGTGCAGCCGCGCGCCGCCGTCCATGTGGGTCCTGTCCAGCGGCACGCGTACGGACTGGAGGGCGAGGCTGTTAGCCACGTGTTCAGGCTGTTGGAAGCGCCCGCTCTCCAGGTCCCGTACGCCCTGGGCAACGAGCTGGCGCTTGTGGTCTCGGACGCGTTCTACCAAGCCGAGCTCACGGAATGGGCCGAGCGTTACCCCGAAGCGGATGTCTTCTGGCCGATCCAGGTGGAGACCAGCGAGGCGCCGGCCAGAGCCTGGCTGTACCGGCCCTCACCAGCGGAAGACGCCGGGGGCGCCGCTGACCGGATCACCGTGCTGGTGGCGGACGAACGGCCTGTGGTGCGCGCCGACATCGCCGACAAAGTCGCCACCGGCGGCTTCACTCTGCTGGTCGGCATGGAAAGTGGCTTGGAACAGGCACTCACGACCGCGAAGCAGCTCAGTCCCGATGTGATATTGGTCGGTGCAAGCCTGCTTCACACGGCTGGCGTCGTGGCCATGCGGCGGCTGACCTCGCTGTATCGGGTGGTCTTGCTGACTCGGGACGCCGATCCCGACGTGCTGCGGACGGCGCTTCTCAGCGGCGTGCGCGGGTCGATCCGTGAGGATGCCTTCACGTCGGAGGCGCTCGCGAAGGCGATGCGAACCCAGGACGGCTGGCATCAGGAGGTGGACACGGGCTCAGGCGGCGCTGAGAAACTGGGAGCGGTGATTGACGATGCCCTCTCAGGCGAAGCACAGGCGCCGTCGCCCAGTGGCGAGGTGTCCCAGAGCCTGATCGAGGAGATGACGAGGCAATGGGGCCGTCGCGAGCTCACAAGGCGCGAATCCCATGTTTTCGCGCGGATGCTCAGGGGGCGCACTGATGACGAGATAGCCGAAGAACTGTCCCTCAGTACGAGGACGGTGCGTAATCACGTCAGAAGGACTCTCGGCAAGCTTCACATTGACGCTCACCTTCGCCCACAGATGGCTGCGCCCGATGAGAGGGGTGCGGATCTGAGGCATTCGCCCGAAGACATCGACGAACTCCCGGTGTTGGCATCTCCCTCGATCTATGGTCCGGCCGGCCGGATCCTCTCCGCAGGATACCCGTCCCGCGTGCAGGTGGACCAGAACCTGCATATCGTCGTACGAATCGTGGCGGACATGCCGAGGATCGGGCATGCGGTGCAGCTGCGTCCGTTCCCGATTCCCGAGGACGGCGCCCAAGTGCAGATCGTGTTGCAGCCCGACGAAGGGCTCTTGCCCTTGGAGAAATGCCAGTACGTTGTCAACGTCCCTGCGCAAGGTGATTCAGACCCCATAGCAGTGCCGTTTCATGTGGACAAGCCCGGCCTGCGTCGCATCCAGGTCATGGCTTGGGTGGGCGGAACGTTCGTCGGAGAGCTCGCGGTGGAGATCTCGGCCGAGACGGCTGCCGTGTCCGACCGGCACGTGGTACGCACGGCGGCGCTTTCCGACTTGCGTCCTGTTGATGGCGAAGTGACGCTTCAGGTTTCCCGGCCGAACGGCACCCAGTACAGTTTCCAACTGCTTTCAGAGCACACCATCTACGAGCCTATCGTCCAAAGCGTGGCAGGTGACCCCCGGGACGCCATCGAGCGAACTTTCGGCGCCCTACAGGCCGTGGCCGCCGGCAAAGCGGGCCCGGCGAAGGAACTCAAACTGCGCGAGGCCGGAGCGAACCTCTGGAACCAGATGGTTCCCCAGGTAGTGAAGGAGCAGTTCTGGGAACTGCATTCACGGATCACTTCGTTCAGTATCGCCACCGACTATGACATCGTTCCGTGGGAACTGGTGCGCCCTGTACGGCCCAGCGACGACGGCGGGTTCCTCGTCGAGCGATTTCCTGTCACGCGGCGGGTCCTCAATCAGGAGCGGGCTGCCGGGATCTCGCTCGAGCCTGCCGCATTCGTGGTCCCTGATCCGACGCTCCCCGACATGCCCGGGGAGATAGAAGAACTCGATCGCCTGTTCCGCACGGTCGGCGGAGGGACTCCCGGTCACATCTTCCAGGATGTCGTGGAGTTGGTGGAGTGGATCAATTCCGGAGAGGCGGGCCTGCTGCACTTCGCGTGCCATAACCACTTCCAACAGGAGGCCGGCGGATCGTCGATCACCATGCGGGATGACACCTTCGAGCCGATGATGCTGAGCACCGCCGTCGGCGCTCGCGCGCTTTCCGTCAGAACCCCACTGGTCTTCCTGAACGCCTGCCGCAGTGCGGGCGCCACATTCGAGTACACGCAGCTGATGAGTTGGGCCGCCCAGTTCATGAAGGCGGGCGCCGGAGCGTTCATCGGCACGCTCTGGGAAGTGCCCAGCAAGCAGGCTCGGTACTTCGCCGAAGCGTTCTACGACGCATTCCTGAAGCAACGGCTGTCGTTGGGAGACGCGTCCAAGGAGGCCAGGAACGCGATCAAGGACCCGGGCGACCCGACCTGGCTCGCATACACGGTGTACGGAAATCCCTTCGCAATGGCGGGCTGACGCCGCCCGGTGGAACCTGGACGGCCCGGCCGCGCATCCCGGCATACTCATCCCCATGAGCGATGAGCCGTCGCCCGCCATCGGCGATATCCGTATCAGCCCATCCGGTGAGGTCGAGCATTACGACGGAACGACGTGGAAGCCGCTGCGGCGGCTCCCCGAGGAGGGGCCGGTCGTGTTCCGCGGCACCATCTCGCCGACGCCGGACGCGGAAGGAGACACCGACAGTCCTTCTCAGGAGGACACGTGACCGTCCCTGCCGAGAATGCGGTGCCGGAGAGCGGGACGACCGTCGCTCCAGGAGAGGCCGTCGCCGACATGCGTGCGACCGCGAAATGGACGATTGCCGCTGTCGCGGCTGTGGGTGCGCTGTTGCTCGGTGGGGCACCGCTGACAGCCGTCGGGAAGGTGAACGACGGCGGTGACGCTCTCGCGGCCTTCGCGGGACTGGCCCTTGCACTCGCCGGCGTGGGATGGGCGATCTGGCAGACGGGTGAGGTGCTGACGCCGCGTTTCACGACCATCGCCGACCTGGACCGACCCGACATGAGCGGTCTCCGCGGAATCATCGCCCAGGATGAGGTCGCGTTCTACGGCCCATTCGGCCAAAGTCCCGAAGATCTCCGCGCTGCGTGCCGTCTGTACGAGACGACCTGGGCCAAACTCGCCGTCGAGCGGGCCAAGGCAGAAGATGAGGCCGAAGTCCGGGTTCTGGAGCAGGCGCTCGATGACGCCCGTGCCAACGCCGCCCTCGCACGGCGTCTGGAAGGCCGACTCGTCGATCTCGTCCACGCCTGGGAAGTCCGGGCGGCGCTGCGTCGCGCACGCGTGCACACACTTGTCGCCATGTTCTTGGTCGCCATCGGCGCAGTGCTGTTCCTTACGGCCACGATCGACGACGCGCCGCGTGCCCCGGCCAGGCCGCTACCCAGTCCCACGAGCAGCGGGGCCTGATCAATCTACGGAGGCCCTCGGCAGGGGAAACGAATCACTGCTTTTCGACGCCGGCAAGGGGCGAGCGGCGCCCCCGTCGGGTCACCGGTTCCCTGAGAAGAGAGGGCTCTGCGTCGGCCGGGAGGTTCGCGGCAGGAGGCGTCCGGCTAGGACGCGGACGTCGGAGAGCAGGCCGGCCGGGGGCTGGTCCAGGTCGAGGGTGTGCTGGTGGATGGTGATGCCGGTGTGCCGGACGCGGTGGGCGGCGTGTGTGGCGTTGCCTCTGGCGCAGACCAGGTGGCCGTCTGGGAGTCTCGACGGCGGGAAATTCGCCGTGGCGCCGGCGGATCTGGTCGGCCTCCCGCAGCCGCCCGCGCATGACCAGGGACGTCTCCTCGGTGGTGCGATACCCCTGAAGAAGCCCTTGGCGGAGGGCCCGGTCGGCCTGCCGCTCGAAAAGGCGGGCGAGTCACATCGCGTTGTCGGTTACCGAGGGAGAAGCGGACTGCTTCCTGCGTCTGCGGCTGCGGAGCGCCATCGCCAGGACGACCGCGAGGGCGAAGGCGCCGGCGATCCAGCGGACGCCGAGGGCGTCGAGCCATGTGGTGACCTGCCCCTGAATGTCGGTGACGGTACCGACGATCGGGTCGTCGGCGGAGGCTCCGGCGTTGAGGCGCAACTCGTACCAGCCGTAGTAGCCGACATAGACGCCTGCCAGGAGCAGGAACACCCCGCTGGCTCGCGAGACATGGGGGAGGACCGCTCGGGTCCTTCGGACGGCGGCGTCCTGGGCAAGGGCGACGAGGAGGGCCAGCAGTCCGATGACCAGACCCATTCCGACACCGTACGCGACGAACGCGGCCAGCCCGTCCAGCAGATCGCCGCTCCCGGAGACCAGCCCGGTGACGGCGAGGAACGGCGCGATGGTGCACGACAGGGAGGCGACCGCATAGGAAGCGCCGTATCCGTAGAGGGCGACGAACGAGCCGGTCGGCCCCCCGACGTTCAGGCGCGGAAGCCGCAGCAGCAGTTCCCGCCCGGACGCCAGCCAGGCGCCGAGCACGATCAGGAGCCCGCCGGTCACGACGGTGACCCACGGCAGGTGCCGCTGGAGCGGAGCGGTAGCGAGGCTGATCACCAGTCCGAAGATCCCGAAGACGGTGACGAAGCCCAACGTCATGGCCGCCGTCAACTGCAATGCCCGCGCCGCACCACCGGGCCCGGAAACCAGCAGGGCCAGGAACGAAGGCAACATCGCGAAGCCGCACGGATTGAACGCCGCGACCAACCCGGCGGCCAACGCGAGTGCGAGGTCGTCCATTTACAGGGCGTGCTCATCGATGAGGGAGGACAGTGTGGCCTCATCCAATGGACCCACTGCCGGGTGGCTGCCACCCTCGGGGTTCACGAACAGATAAGAGGACTGCGAGGTGACCTTGAAGTGCTTGTAGAGGGCGCCGGTCCGATCGTCCAGGTGGACGATCCCGGACGTGCCGGTGCGCGAAACGAACCTCGCCATCGCCGCTTTGTCCTTGTCGAGCCCGGCGACGCCCACGAAGGCGACCTTGTCGCCGTACTTCCGAGCGGCCTTGGCGACCGCGGGCCCCTCGGCCTGGCATTTGGGGCACCACGGCGCCCAGAACCAGAGCACTACCGGCCTGCCTGCCAAGCTCTCGCCGTCGAACGCCGTTCCATCGAGCTTGGCTCCCCGGAACCTCAGCAACGCGGGTGCCTTCTTGACGGGTGCCTTGCTCGGCGCCGCGCTCGTCGGTGCTGGAACCGTCGCCGAGGACGCGGCGATGCCCGGCTCAGCGGCCCCGCCACCGCATGCGGTCAGCACGACTGCCAGCGTGGAGAGGGACAGACTGAACATCTTCATGCCGTCACGGTAGATCTGCTCTGTCCACGTCGACCCTTACAAGTCGATGACGTCACCGCCCGGTCGTCCCGCCGGCCCTTGGCGCCGAGCGCGTAGCCGAGCAGGAGGGCCCGCCGCCCCATGCTCGGTGAGCCCGATGTCCGTCATGCCATAGGTGGAGCGATCGCGTCTCGCAGCGACGCCAGGCCGTACCGCTGTTCGACTTCCACGTCCTCCCCGTAGTGGTACTCCTCCAGCAGCGAAAGCTCTTCATGCACCGGCTTGTCCCGCTCACGGCCGCCGCAGCCATGCCGCGTCATGGACGAACAGTTCCTTCGTGAGTTCGTCGCTCGGCTCCGGCAGTGCCAGCTCGCGCCGGGCGGTGATCGCGGCGATTAGTCCGTGTGCCAGGGTCCGCTGTTCGGCTCAGGTGGCGTGACGCCAGGGGACCCCGGGAAGCTCTTCCTCTCGGCCGTCCGCGCGCCTCAGCCGTACTTCGCGTTCCTCGGTGGCGTAGCCGATGTCGAAGAACTGAAGACCGGCGTCCGCGAAGATCTTGGAGAGTTGCGGCGCTGCGTCTTCTCCGACGGTGAAGACCAGTTGGAAATCCACCGAGTCGCCCAGGAGGACCGAGGTCAGATCACCATCGGTCAGCCGTGCGACCTCGGCCACGATGTCGGCGACGGGGAGTGCGCTCTCCTCGACCACGAAGCCGACGCCACTGGCGGCCGCCAGCGACTGAACGCCGGCCTTCAGGCCGTCCGAGGTGTCCTGGCAACTCGTGACCACACCGCTCGTGCTCAGGCAGCGCCCTTCCCGTACGAGCGCCTGCGGGCGCCGCCAAGCGGATATCAGCGCTTCCTCCTCGCCCGGCGGAAGTTTCGTCGTGCCGGGGCCGAGACCGCCGAAGTAGCGCTGGGCGGATGCCGCTACCCCCGTCGGCCCGGTGACGCAGAGGCGATCTCCCGCGCGGGCACCGGTCCGCAGCAGGGATCCACCTCGCTCGACGATGCCCACGGCGGACGCGGACAGGATGATCCTCTCCGCGCTGCCGATATCGCCTCCGACGTTCGGCGCGCCCACCTGCCGGCAGGCATCGCGGATCCCTTCCATGAGGGCCGTGAAGTCATCGTCCGGCAGTGACCGCGGATAACGAACGACCGTCAGGAGCGCGATCGGAAGCGCGCCCATGGCGGCGATATCGCTGAGATTGGCCATCGCCAGGTAGTAGCCGATGTCGTAGTTCGACAGGTAACCGAGTTCGTACAGTTGGAACTTCGGTCCGCGGACGTAGTCCGATCCGACGACGATCTCCATGGGGCCGTCGAGTGCGAAGACCGCGCAGTCGTCCTGGGCGTCGGCACCCGCGACGAGTTCGGCCTGGACTCCGTTTTCAAGCCGCTGCGACCATCCTGACTGCCCGCCGAACATGGGCGCGATGATGTCGGCCAGCCGCGTCGGCTCGTCGGAGGCTGTACCGACGCTCTGCATGGAACCCATCCCATCCTCAACTTTCCGCGGCGTGTCAATGGCTAAGGCAGCGAAAGCCTCCAGTGTGCAGTTTCTTTCATCGTCGCCACTAGGACGTCTTTCCGGACGACGACGGCGTAGTCCCACTCCGGGTCTGCGATGCCCAGAAGTCTCCCGGCCACTGATCGGAGATATTGACGGGGCCTTGCCTGCACCGCAGCGTACACCTGGTGTTCGGCGGCGTCTCCGCAATAGAAGTATGGGAGATCGTCATGCCCGAACCGTTCTAGATCGGCGAGGTCGCCCAGGGCGGTCGGCACCAGACCGTCTCGGGCCATCAGCGCGTTGACTTCAGCGAATGGCAAGGGAAGCAGGTGGATATGCGCGTGAGTGACGCATGCGGACCCTTCCATCCGCATTGTGGAGCCATGCTCAAGAAAGACTGGTTCGCCAAAACTTGCCGCGTATGGTGGAACTATCTGTTTGAGTGCCGTTGCCACCTCTTCGGCGTGCCCGCACATCACAGCGCCAAAGCTGAAGTAGTGGTCGTTGGGCATCAGGAGCAGATGCCCCCGGGTCAGTGGCGACATATCCGCCATCAACGTGAGGGTGCTGCCGCGTCCGATGATCCTTCCTGGTGGGGAGCCGCCGTAGATGCGATGGAAGGTGACGTCCTCGGCCCCGGCGAGTTCCTGGCAGAAGTCGGACCCGACACAAGAGGCTCGTTCGACCACGGATCACCTCGACCGCGATTCGGGCTGGCTTATTCGCCTCCTTTGACTGACCGAAATACGAGCAGCGAAGTAGGCAGTCATATTGTTACTCGTCCGAGGTATGGTTTGGCAAGCCCGTGGCGGGGTCGCGGTGTGGTGAGCGGGGATGAGCGACAGATGAAGTTGCCGGTGGCGCGTGCCATAGACCGCTTAATCGTCCTGGCGGCGACGGTGACGCTTGCCGGCAAGCAGTACGGCTTCCCTTCGGACGAGTTGTGGAGCGATGTCGAACGGGAATACCCCTACGTCCTGGTCACCTTGATCCTGATCGCCGGCGTCTTCGGTGTCGCGGCCCCCTGCGAGTCGTGGTCTCGGCATCTTCACGTCGAGCGCCGTCTGGTCATGCGCAGGTATGTCCTCACCGCATTCGGGCAACTGATCGAAGTTTGCGCAGCCGTTGCGCCTGCGATCGCGGTGAGTGATCTGGGGTTGCACATCTGGCAGCGGAAACGCAATTACCGGCATCCGCTTCGCGGTGAGCTCACGCGGGTGGCCACGTACCGCCTCGGTGCGTCACCGGCGACTCGAAGGATACGGCCGACGCCGGGTGTCGGCGTTGTGGGGCTATGTTGGAAGCTCGATCAGGAAGTGAGCGTCGATGTGGCGAGCCTTGCCCGAGACCTTGTCGATGAGGACGCATTCACCTCATTCCGGGCGCAGCAGGGCGCGGACGCCGTTATGGGGTTCAGTTGGGAGGAGTTCCAGCGTTATCGTCATCGCGGCGCGGTCTTCGCCACCCCGATCAGAAACGGTCGTTCCAGGTTCGTGGGCTGTGTCAGCTTCGATGTCTCGCATGGCTACGATGGCCTCAATGTGCAGCGCATCTGGCATATTCTCAATTCATTGAGCTTCGTGGTGGGAGAGGATGGGTTCGAGAATGTCTGAGGCGGGCGAGATCACTCGTGAGACCTGTGGCTGCTACGACGCCAATGCAAACTCCTATGGCGAAGCCTCCGAGGACTACGACAGGTTTCCGGGACTGCGTGCGGAGGTCGTCGAGTTCGCGCGGCTCGCTCCTCGCCACCTGCCCGTCCTCGACCTGGGATGCGGCGGTGGCCGAGACGCCCGGCTGCTGGCATCGCTCGGCCGCACGGTGATCGCGGGTGACTATGCCCCGGCCATGCTCGAATGGGCCCGGGAGCGATCCAGAGGGGAAGGGCGCATGCTCGGTTTCCTGCGGCTGAACGCCCTGGCACTGCCACTCCGGGACGCGTCGGTGGCCGGGGTGTGGGCTTCGGGGAGCCTGCTCCACATCCCATCGGCCGGGATGGCACGCGCGCTGGCCGAGGTCGACCGCGTCCTGGCCCCGGCGGGCATCGCGGCGATAAGCATGCGGATCGGGGACGGCGAGGGCTGGAGGAAGGGCGGATCACTGGACGGGCGGCGCTGGTTCACGTTCGTCGATCCGGACGCGTTCACGGACTGCATGGAGGCGGCCGGTTTCTCCGACGTTCGCATCCGCTTCGCCGGCCGTGCGGGCTGGTTCATCGCGATCGGTACGCGATAGCTCGCATCATTGCCAGGCGTCCGGGTCGGAGTTGGGAGCGGCCCGGCGTATGCCTCCACGGGGGTCATCGACATCGCCATGGTGCCGAGGAATCAGATGGATGTGCAAATGATCGATGCTCCGCCCGGCCGCCTTGCCATCGTTGATACCGATCGTGTAGGCCTCGGGAAAGTACTTCTCGTCGATGAGGTCCCGTGCAGTGCACATCAGGGTGTAGGCGCTGAGGACCTCTTGATCGTCCAGATCGAAGAACGAGACGACATGCCTTCTGGGAACTATCTCAATATGCCCGGGATTGGCAGGGAAGTTATCAAAGCGCGCATAAAATAAGTCATTCTCGCAGAGGATTCTATTCACAGACGGGTCATCCGCCTGGCAGAAGAGGCAGTCTGTGGCGACCCTGAGGGTTCGGGACCGGGATCTGCCCTCCACATGCCGGCGGCGTCCCAGGAGAAGATCGATCAGGTGTCGGAATCCCCTGCTCGGCTCTTCTCTCGACCTATGCGCGATGGCCATGTGTTTCGAGTCTCCCCTATCGCCCATATGCATGGGGTGTGCGAGAACCATTGATCAATTGCGCAGCGGGTGCGCGGTCAGGACTTCGCAGATGGTAGCGGCTGGCATCGCCGTCCGAAGGCGAACGGTCACAGGAGTCTTCGGCGTCACGGTAGATCCTGGCAGTTGGCTATGTCACAAATGTCGTATCCGCCCACTAGAACACGTTACGACTCTGGCGTTTCAGACTGCAAGCTTTCGGCGGGCGAAATAGCCGCTTTCAGGTGTTCGGTCGGTGGCAGCCGGTCGGCGCGATCGGCATCGGACGTGGTCAGGGAGGCTGACCTTCTCGCCGAGGTGGCAGCGCTTTGTGCTCGAGAGATCTTGTGTCCGGTGTCGGCTTCCAGCATGGGGGGCTGGGTGCACGGTGTTGGGAACGCTCCTGCGCCAGGAGATGCGCTTGCCAGACGGAACCGCGGTGTCGGACGGGCGGCGGGGCACTTCATCATGACCGGGCGGCCAGACCCATGCCAGCCGCCGTGAGTGGTGTCGCGACGTCTCGGATTGCGCCGGCCGACGTCCTGGGTGCGGATCCGCCTTACATCGAGGGAGGACGGGAAACGCGCGCCGAGCCGGGGGACGTCTGCGATCCGGGAACCGTACTGGTCCCGTCACGACCCGAGGGGCCCGCGCAGCACTGACCTGGTCGCCGACCACCCCCGGTCGGGGAGTGCTCGCGGTGCGCCCGTCCGATCCCTCGGACTGCTGGTGGCTGCTGCACGAGCTGCGTTCCAGAAGTGAGGAGCTTCCTAAGATCGCGCAAGGTCGGCAGGTACGGGAGATCAGTCGACGCGCGTTCTCGCGGTTGGAGCTGCCCTGGCCCGGCCCCGAGGTTCGCGGGCGGTTCCAGGAAGTGGTCGAACCCCTTCATGACAGAGCCCATTCGGCCCTTGAGGAGAACCGGCTCCTGGAGGAATTGCTCGACCGGGTGCTGCGGGACGTGTCCTCAGTCGACGGGCTGCGGACTCCGGTCGCCTCAGGTGACGTGATGTCCGGGGGGACGCCGAGAGCTCTTCCTTCTCGGCTGCCCGTGCGCCTCAGCCGTCCTCGGTTCCGACGCCGGTGACTGGAGCGCACTCTCCACGGCCACGAAGCCGACGCCATTGGACGCCGCCGCCGACTGAACGCCGGCCTTCGGACGGTCTGAGGTGGGTTGGCTAGTGTCCGCGGGACGCCTTCACTCCTGTCCGCCCGGTGACGCAGAGGCGATCCCTCGCGCGGGCACCGGTCGGCAGCAGTGCTCCGTCTCGCTCGATGAAGCCCACCTGTCGGCAGACGTCGTGGATTCCCTCCAGGGAGGTGCCGTGACGGGAAGCGTGACGACTGCGCCCGGGGACAGGCGCAGAGGGCGGCCCGTGCAGGGAGTTGGCTGGTGGGGCATCCAGCCGGGGGCTGGACGACCCACCGTGAGGCGACGGATCGGGGCCGCTGCTGGGGTGGTCAGTGCGGGGTGGTCAGCGGGAGTCGGCGGCGGACTGGACGGCGGTGCGGAGGGCCGCGCGGGTCAGCAGGAGGACGGGGCCGTCCGGGTCCTTGCTGTCCCGCACCGCCACCACCGCGCCGACCGCGTCCGCCAACTCGACGCAGTTGCCGCCGTTGGAGCCGCTGTAGCTGCTCCTGCGCCACTTGGCGTCTGTCAGGTCCATTTTTCTCGGATGACCTTTCGGATCAGTTCGCAGGACATTTCCTGTGTGAGTGCCCGGGAACGGAGGTCAATCAAGGTACGGGCCACGATGGAAAGTTCTGCGGGGTTGTCCGTCGTAATGCCACGGATTGCAGTCTCGATGTAAGCGACCTCGCTGCGATCCTCCATCGTGGCGACCACGAAAGCCCCCATGTTGCCGTCATGCTCGCCACTTCCCAAGACTACTTGAACCGTGACGTTGGGCAACGTGCTCATGCTGATCAAGTGTTCCAACTGCTCTCTCATCGTCTCGGGGGTGCCCACCTGCCGGGTGAGCACCTGCTCGTCGATCAGCAGCAGCAGCGAGGGCGGAGCCTTGCCATCGTCCCTGGTAAGGATGGCCTGGCGCTTGATCCGAGCGTCTGCGGCCTCCTGGTTACCACGCAAGATCGCCAGCGCGTAGGCCGGAGTCTGGGCAAGGCCAGGAATCACTGAGTGCTCGTAGCAGATGAGGATCGCTGCGTCCGCTTCGATTTGGGGCCAGTCGAACCAGATCGGTACCGGGTGACCGTCCTTGTTCAGGTCCTCCCACAGGCTGATGAGCGAGCCGCCGACCTCCAGGTAGTCATCCACGATCTCGACGAAGGGCCGGGTGGCCCGCCTCTTCCCGTTCTCGATCCGGCTGATCTGGGCACCGCTCATCGTTGTCAACTGCGCGATGGTCTCCTGCTTGACCCCTTTGGCCTCCCGCATTCGGCGCATCTGACGGCCGAAGGCGACGAGGGCGGGGGACTCGCGGGGGCGCTGACGCCGTGGGGGCATGGCTCTTGCCTCTCGATGGAAGCTACCAACGACGATCACTCACTTCCCAAGACCTACCAGTAGGCCTTGGTAGTCACATCGTAGCCTGAAAATAGCGCACTGTGTGCTGTACGCCACACACAGTGAGGAGAGGTCATGGGGCAGGGCGCGGCGGAGAACGAGATGGTGGTGAAGCGGGACCCCAAGGTGGTCGCGGAGGTCCGGCAGTTCGTGCGGCTGGTCACCGGCGGGTACGGGATGGACGATTTCGTGCCGTGCCTGGTGGCCAGCGAGCTGGTCACCAATGCGCTCCAGCACGCGACGTCTGCGACCGACAAGGACGTAATCCTGCGGTTGAGCCGCACCGAGGACGACGCGCTGTGGATGGAGGTCCAGGACGCTGCCTGCGGCCTCCCGCACATGCTGGCGGCCGACACGTCCAGCGAGACGGGCCGCGGGCTGTTCATCGTCGACCAGTACGCCCGCTGCTGGGGCATCCGCGCCCTGGCAGGCAACGTCGGCAAGGTCGTCTTCGCGGTCATCGACCGCACGTGAAGACAACGCGGAGGGACGACCCCCGGTCCGTCCCTCCGCGTGCTGGCCTGCGCCACAGCTCCACTGACGGCCGCGACGTGTTCCTGGAGACGAACCAGGCCGGTGAATGGGGCTGGATCGCCGATGAGCTGACCGGATTAGGGCCCGTTGTTCTTGAAGAGCTGGGAGTAGCGGACGGAGTCGACGATCGCCGACTTGATGCGTTCGTGGGTGAGGTAGGCATCGAGGTCCGGCTGCCAGCCGGTGGTGTGGTCGGACGGCATGGCGGCGTGCCAGCGGATGATCAAAGTGTCCTGTTCCCCATCCGCAAGTGAACACCGTGTGGATGTGCGGCCTGCGCCATGTCGGCCTGGCTTCAGGGACTGTGCGGCCTGGACCTGGGCAACGGCCGGATCAGCACGGTCCTGAACCGGCTCCCGCTCCTGCCCGACCCCGGCTGACTCGCACCAACCCGCTCCTTCGACCCGGAATCCCCGAGGCCCGTGGAACCTCCGCCCACCCGCCGCGACAGACGGGCCTCTGCTCCAGGTGATATCGCCTCGGTGGGCAAAAAATGTTCACTGAACGCCGCGCGGGGACCCACTCATAGTCGAGCACGCTGCAGCACGTCAGTTCAACCAGCCACGATGTACGCCACTGACAATTAGCGGTTGAAGTCGAAGAAGGGGTCGCCCTGCAAAAGGGGCCGTGGTTGCGGGAGGGGTTCCTGTGGTGCGGATGGTGGCTTTTCGTGTACTCGAAAGGTGTCCTGGTCGATGGGGTCGGATACCCTGCGGGCGACCTCTGCGAACTCGGTGCTCGGCCATCTCGTCGTGGAGTCCCATGTGCACTGAGCGAAGTGCCCCAGTACGTCGCTCGGGTCAAGCGATCCGGAAATGTAGTGTAGGAGGGCGCCGGTGAAATCCGTGCCGGTGAGGTCGGCGCCGGTGAAAACGGCTCCCACCAGGTGGGCGCCGATGAGCTTGGTCCGCACGAGCCTGGCGCCATTGAAGCACCAGGAGCCGACCTCGGGGGCGCCGCCGAGGTAGACACCGGTCAGGTCGGCATCGGTCAGGTCGGCGCCGATGAAATCGCCGACGATGCCGAAGTCGGCGTCGCGTAGATCCGCGCCGATGAGTTTGGCGCCGGTGAACTGGGCTCCCCCGCCCACGGTCCGGCCCGGCTCGGCCCAGGAGAGATCGGCATAGCGCAGGTCGGCTCCGCTGAGGTCGGCGCCTGTGAGGTCGGTGCCCTCGGGGAACCGGACGCCCCGCAGGTCGGCCCCACGCAAGTCCTTGCCGACGAGTTGGGCGATGGCCTCGGCACTGCTGTCATCGATCAGTGCCGCCAGGTTCTCCGGTAAGCCGGACGGCCGACTGGCCCCTGTCCGCTCGCCGGTGATGGCGTCTTCAGGGACGACCCTTCCGTGCAGCGCGTACAGGTGGAAACCGTCGCGGTAGCGTAGTGCCGGGCCTGTGCGGCAGTGCAGCACCGGGGGGTCTTCCCCGGGCCTTGGTGTGGTGGCGAGACGGATCAGAACGGGACGCTCGCACACCAGACAGATTTTCTCGAAGGGCCACCAGCCGCCGCAGGATTCGATGAGTTCCTTCCACAGCGCCAGCCTGTGATTCCAGACCTCCCGGCGTCGTTTACGGGAAAACCATCCGCCCTTCTTGCCTTGATGACCGCTGAGCAGCGTCAGGAGGAAGTCTCCCGGCTCCGGCACACCGTGAGCGGCCGCGATCGACTCGGGCTCCGGCGTGCCGAACTCACTCCAGTTCCAATCGGGATCCCCGCGGGGTGAGACGATCCACATCAGCTGAGGCTGCGGCGCGCCGACCAGCTCATACAACCCGCGGATCGCCGCCTCGGCGGCAGGCCGGTCGGCCGGCTCAGTGGCTTGCCGTCCCGCCCAATCCGGCAGGCGAGCGCCCAGCCGTGTGATTTCCAGGCCGGCAATGTCCGGGCTGACATAAATCTCGGTGTTGAACGGGCGAGGCAGCGTCATAATCGCTCCCTATCACGAAACGCATCACGCATCCAGGCCTCGAGCCAGTGCGCCTTCAGCCAGTCGGGTGCTCCTTGCGGCACCGCCCATTTTAGGCAGGCCAAAACCATCATTTTCCGCAATTGCGTGCGCCATCGAGCATGGAGTGGTTTCGTCCGCGTCTAGCGGCAACGTCGTTGATGAGTTTGGGCAACGCCCCTGATCGTCGGGGTGCTGTGTTGATGAGTTTCAGCAACACCCCAGGGGTTGCGGTGGGAGTATCTGGTGTGTCACCCGCCGTGAGGGGGCCTGGATGGCGCGGCAGTCCAAGACCGAGTTGTACGCGGCCATCCGCCGTGATGTGCGGGGTGGGCCACCACTTCGTCCCGGTGCCCGAGGTCGACTCGCTGGCCGAGCTGAACCGGATGGTGGACCGCTGGGATGAGGAGGACGAGGCGCGGCGGATCCGGTCGCCTCCCCGCACGATCGGTGAGTTGTTCGCCGCCGAGCGGCCGCTGCTGCAGCCACTGCCGGTCGAGGTGTCCGAGACGGGTCGGCATTTCTCGCTGCGGGTGGATCGGCACAGCGAGATCAGCGTGCGCACCAACCGTTACTCGGTGCCGGTCCGGCTGATCGGCCGGATGGTCCAGGTTGTGCTGCACGCCTCGGAGCTGGCCGTCTATGACGGACGTGAGGAAGTGGCCTGGCACGAGCGGCTCAGGGCCAAAGGCGGCCGGAAGGTGGAGCTGGACCACTACCTGGAGGCCCTGGTCCGCAAGCCCGGCGCGCTGCCGGGCGCGACCGCACTGGAACAGGCCCGCGCCGCGGGCAAGTTCACCCTCGTCCATGACGCTTGGTGGGCGGCGGCCGGCAAGGCCCATGGCGACCGTGAGGGCACCCGCGCCCTGATCGATGTGCTGCTGCTGAACCAGCACATGAACCACGAGCACATCGTCGCCGGCATCGCCGCGGCGTTGCGGGCCGGGGCGTTGTCCGCCGACGCGGTCTCGCTGGAAGCCCGCAAGGTGAGCATCGGCAGGCTCCGTCCGCGCAGGCGGTACCACGCCTCCTCCGCGGACGTCCCGAGCAGCCCAGCCATGTCGCCCTGCGACAGCCGGTCCCAGCAGTAGATCCTGCTCGTCGGAAAAGGCCGTGGGCCTCGATGAGCGGGACAAGCGCCGGTGAGGGCGGCTCGGCGGCCGTTGCGCCGAGCCGCGCCAACAGGCCGGCCCCGGCGATCCACCCGTCCGTCAGGCGGATGAGGTCGACCAGGTGATCCGGGCATATCTCGGTCGCCAGCCGAGCCGCTCCTCCTCGGTGAGGAGTAGGTCGCGCAGGTTGGGAGAACTCACACACCGCTCAGCACCAGGCCACCCGTCAGGGGCCCTGCTCTAGGCTTCGATCTTCTCGGCGGGCTGCCTGTCCGGGCGCCAGAACACAGCCAGAAGGGCGGCGGCGCCAAGGCCGCCGACAAGGACGGTGATGGTGAGGCCCAACCAGCCGGACAGGTCACCAGAGATCCCGAGCGTCCGGTCGAGGGAGGCTGCGCCCCCACCCAGCGCACCGAGCGCACACGCCACCATGATGATCATGAGGACGTACTCATAGCCCTGGCCGGGACGAAAGATGAAGAAGCCGTTGCTCAGATGAGCGGTGATGAACGCGACGGCCATCGTGCCGACCGCGCCGGCGGCGGCCAGCGGGGTGAGCAGGCCGAGCAGCAGCAGGACGCCCGCGCCGATTTCGGTCCCGGTCGCCATCAGTGCGTGGAGCCGGCCCGGCCGTAGGCCCATGGATTCGAACCAGCCCGCCGTGCCCTCGATCTTCCCGCCGCCGAAGGCGTGGTTCCAGCCGTGAGCGAGAAGCGTGCCGCCCACGGAGACCCGCAGTACCAGGGATGCGATGTCGATGCCCGACGTGTCAACTGCCATTCAAAGCGCCTTCCCTTGGGGGTGCTGGCGTTATATGCCCGGTTGCTGGACATGCCGCGGTGCTCTGCGGCGTTCACCATGTCGCACCCACTGGTGCATGACTGTACTTCTGATGAAATTTCCGATGAGAGCCAGGCCTGCCAGTTCACCGGCCCCCGGCGAATGGCTCCGCCGAAGCCCTCTCGGTCAGTCTCAGAGGGAGACATACCGGTGTGTGGTCACGGTGCCGATCCCGAACGCGGCCGCCAGGTAGGCGTAGGTGCCCTCGGCGCCGGCGCACAGGCCGGTCTCGGACCACCCGTTGTGGCGGATGCGCAGGCGCCACCGTCCGTTGATGCAGTTCCTGCCCACGACCTGGACCGCCTACGGCGTCGACGGCGACCACGACGGCCGCAAAGACCCCTACAACCACGCCGACTGGTACGTCCGCAAGGTCCTCGCCCAAGCCGCCCGCTACGCCGCGCCCACAGCAACCGGCCGCGGCGCCATCGCCGTCAAGGACTGCTCCGGCCTCACCCAATACGCCTCGTGTTGACCGCTGGGAGGAGAACGGGAAGAGCCCGGCCCCGGTCATGGTGTGGACTCCCGCTCAGACAGGCGCCTTTCTCGACTACATCTACGAGGCGGCACGGCTGTACGCGCTGTTCCACCTCGTGGCCTTCCGAGGACCTCGAACCCGACGACACCAAGTCCGATGCCGGGGAACGAGCCGTCACAACCGACACGACCACGGCCGACCACCTGCGGGCCTGGGGGACCCGGCAGAAGGCCGAGAGGTTCGCAGCCGGCCCGGCCTGGGTGAACTCAGGTCTGGTGTTCACGCGTCCCGACGGTTCGCCGCTCCGCCCCGAGTGGATTTCGCAGCGCTTCGAACTGCTCATCACGCAGTACGCCGCCATCAGAGGACGGCACGAGGATGACGGTTGGACGATCCCGCAGATCGCCAAGCGCCACCGGGTCAGCGAGGTGAAGGTGCGGGCCGCGCTCGCCGGAGGGCCGCTCCCTCCCATCCGGTTCCACGACCTGCGTCACGGGGCAGCCACGCTGTCCCTGGCAGCCGGAGTCGAGATGAAGGCGGTCAGCGAGACGCTGGGGCATGCGCGGTCGTCCTTCACCGCCGACGTCTATGCCTCCGTGGTCCCCCAGGTCTTCAAAGCCGCCGCCGAGGCGGCTGCAGCCGTGGTCCCCCCTCGGCCCCCCAAAGCAAACCAGCGGCTCCCTCGATCGGACGAGATCAAGGTAACCGCTGGTCAGAGGCGGAGGATCTGGGGATTTGAACCCCACGTTCCCGCAGGTCAGCGTCCACAGGTAGACCCTCGCCATCCGAGCACTCACTGTAATCACCAGGTCGACTCCCGTAGCCAGTCGAGACTCGGCCTATTGGGACGCCATCCGGGACGTGCGGGAATAGGCCGCCGTCTTGTATCTGCTTCAGCTCACGTGGCGAACATCGTGGATATCTCACGGGCAGACGACGTCGGCACCTCCTCCCCGGAACCGGCGTGGGAGATGTCGCGAATGGACCATGTCCAGCTGCCGGCGGGCGCGGTGCTCACCGAACCGCCGGTCCCGCTGTGGGCGTTGGTGCTGGAGGGCGAACTCACGCTTGAGGCGGCGTTCGAGGCCCAGTCGCTCGCCGAGGGGGATGCCGTCCTCATCGACGCCCGCACCGCTCACCGGCTCACCGCGTCGGAGCGGCACGAGGAGTCCGCCTTGGTTGTAGCGGACCTGCGCATGGCCGTCCCGGTCCGTCGGCTGCCCAGCCCCCTGGTGGTCCGCGGCTTCGGTACCCGGCATGGCGGCGTCAGGGCGCTCGTCACGCAGTGCCCGCTCGAACGTGCGTGCCGGCCGACCCTGTTCGCCGCCAGCTACGGCAACCTGATCGGCGCGGCGATGACCACCTCTTGGCAGGAGGACGAGGGCGGCGACGCCGGACCTCCCGACGAGGCCGTCACCGCGGTGGTGGCCGCCGTGACCGCCCGTCCGGCCGAGCCGTGGACCGTCGAGGGGATGGCCCGCCTGGTCCACCTGTCGCGTTCCGCCCTGGGCGAGCGGTTCCGCCGCGCACTCGGCCGCGGGCCCGCGGAGGTGCTCCGGGAGATCCGGATGCGGGAGGCGCGCCGGCTGCTCGCGGACCCCGCGCGTCCGGTGGAGTACATCGCGTCCGCCGTCGGGTACGGCTCCACCGCCGCCTTCAGCCGGGCGTTCTCGTCCTATCACGGTGTCGCGCCGCAGGCCTGGCGGGAGCCGTCACCCGCGCGGGACGCGCAGCGCGGCGAAAAGCAGTCCGGCCGCCGCGGCGAACCCCGTGCCGAGCAGGAAGGCCGCCTGCACGCCGCGGGCGTCCAGGAGCGCGCCTCCTGACGCCGACCCCAGCGTGATCGCCACCTGGAACGCGGTGACCTGCAACGACAGGGCCGACTCGGCACGCTCGGGCTCGACGCGGGTCACCCACAACTGGGTGGCGACCGGGACCATGTTGAAGGCCACGCCCCACAGGACGACCCCCGCGGCCAGCACCGGCAGGGACGGCGCGGTCGCGGTGACCAGCAGGCCGCCGGCCAGCAGCAGCGGGGCCGCGGCGACCACCGCGCGCAGCCGTCCCGCGAACCGCCCGGCGGCGAGGTTGCCCGCCATCCCGCCCACGCCCCAGGCCAGCAGCAGCCACACCGTGGCGCCCGCGTCGAAGTCCTCGATCGCGACCCGGATGAAGGGGTAGGCGGCGAAGTTGCCGAACGCGACCAGGACCACGCCCAGCACCCCGGCCATCAGCCACCGGTTGGCGAGCGCCGCCCGCAGCATCGCCATTCCGGCCGCCGGGTGAGGGGGGACCGGCGGCAACGTCAGGGCCACGGCCAGGGCGGCGGCGAAGCCGAGTGCCGCCGCGACGCCGAACACCAACCGCCAGCCGACCGCGTCCCCGAGCAGGGACGCCAACGGGACGCCGCCGATCGTCGCGAGGGTGACGCCCAGCGCGATGGACGTTGAGACCACGCTGTCGCGTCCTGGCACGGCGCGGGTCCCGGCGCCGAACGCGAACGACCAGTATCCGGCGATGGCGACGCCGAGGACGAGCCGGCCGAGGAGCAGGACGGCGAAACCGGGGGCGACCGCCACCGCCAGGTTCGAGACGGCCGCCGCGACCAGCAGCCCGGTCAGGACCGTGCGCCGGTCGGTCCGCGGCAGCAGCACCGCGATGCTGGGGGCGGTGACCGCGCCCGCGACCGCGGTCGCCGCGACCGCCAGACCGGCGGTGCCCTCGCTGACCCCGAGGTCGCCGGCCATCGTGGGCAGCACGCTCGCCGGCAGGAACTCGCTACCGACGAGAACCGCGATCCCAGCGGCGAGCGCGACGATCGGTGACCAGTTCGTCGAGTCGCCGGACCGTGCCGGGGACTCGGGGTTCGGCGAGTCAGTGGACGGCGGCGAGGACTGGGGCGTTGACATGCCTTCCAGCCTCGCCTCCTCCGCGCCGCCGCAGTTGATCGCGTGACGCGCACAGTTGACCCTCTGACCGGTCTGTGACCGGCCAGGCTCTCGGTGGAGTCGTGGTCGCCGCCGGGGTGATGACGATGGTGCGGTCGTGCCCTGCGGTTGCGAAGGTGTCCGAGCCGGGACGCCAAATCACGGCCTCACGAATGTGGCTGCTGCGAATCCGTTCGCCGGAGATGGCATCAGGTGAGGTTTCGTCCAGTCTCCACAGGCCGATCGTGCGGTCGCTGGAGCAGGAGAGCAGCATCGTGTGGCCTTCAATGCCGGTCCAGGCGTGGAGGTGGGCGGCGTCGTCCAGCGGCGTCCGGGCTCAACCGTTCGGGCCGGCTCCGAAGCCGTATGCGGCGCTCGCGAACGAGATACTGGTGCAATGCAAGACTCGTGGGTGCACGTTGGTCGGCTCTGGACCAACGGCGAACCGTTTCTCGCGCTCGACGCCGCACTTCGTGAGGCCTGGCAGGGCTTCAGCGACGACGAGTTCGACCGGATCGTCGAACTCGGCCCGCAGGAAACCAGCATCCTCGTCGGCAGCGAACGAGCTGCCCTCGTCGGCGGTGACGGGGTCGTCCGCGACGACAGTTGGATCGAGGTCTTCCAGGCGGCGAGCGGCACCGTCGCCATCGTGCAGGCCTCCGGTGGAGACTATTCGGAAGCGCTGGCCAGAGCGCTTGAGTACCCGACTGCACAGGACGAAGACGGAGACACGCTGAACGTGCGCAGCGGCGCGCTTGCCATCTTCAGTGCCGCGGTCGATGGTGCCGGTCCGCACTCCGTACCCCTGCTCGCGGCTCAACCCGGACCAGTGCCGGCCGTCCACGGTCCGCCGTCTCCCGGTGTGGACCCGGGCCTCCTGTTGGCCACCGCGCACACCACCTACAAGCTCAAGGTTCGCTGGTACACCGAACTCGACGAGGACGACTGCTTCGCCCGGTGGCTCCTCGTTCCAGTACAGGCCAAAGGCTGAACAACGCTCGGAACGGATCCGCACCATCAGCGGCAGAAGAGTGCGTTCGCAGGCGAGTCAGTGGGAGCCATGGGCGTGGCCCTGTCGTGCGTGACCAGCGTGTTCACTCCGCCTCGGAAAACTGCTGGGTGCCGATCACGCGTAGCAGCTCAAGCTTCTCGGCGGCGTCCGTGCCCTCCAGCGGCAGGAGGATTCGCACCCGGATACCCGTCTCGGGCGTCACGAGCAACTGGCAACGCAGCCGGATCAGCCCGACCGTGGGGTGCTGGACATCCTTCAGATCGGCGCGTCGGACGGCTACGTCGTGCCGGTCCCACAGCATCCGGAACTCCGCGCTGTGCGCGGCGAGGTCATTCACCAGATCAGTGATCTGGTCGTCTTCGGCTCGGCGGGAGTAGGTGGCGCGAAGGTCGCTGACATGAGCCGCCGACAGGCGGGCCCGATCTGCTTCCGGAACGCGATCATAGGACGCTGGGCGCGTGAACCAACGCCAATAGACGTTGCCGTCACGGCCGGGGCGAAGCTCGCCACGGCAGTGCAGAAGGTCATCGAGCGCGTTGGTGTAGAGCACATCGCCGAGCTCGTTGTAGACGCACGTCGGCAGGCCCTCCAGATGGGCGGCGAGTTGACGCATTCCCGGGTCGATATGGCGACCGACCCGGCGCGGCGGAATCGGCACACCGGCGAGGCGGAAGAGATGGTCCCTCTCATCCGGGGTGCACCGCAACGCCCGAGCGAGCGCGGCCACGACCGACTCTGACGGGTCGGAGCCGCGGGCCTGCTCCAGCCGCGCGTAGAAGTCGCTCGACACACCGGCCAGCACGGCGACCTCTTCGCGCCGCAAGCCGGGCGTCCTGCGACGCGACGTCTCCGGCAGGCCGACGTCCGACGGCGAGAGCGCCGCACGCCGTCGACGCAAGAACTCGGCGAGTCCGGGCCGGTCGATCACCTCATCAGTATGTCCACGCGGACGCCGCCGCAGCCAGGACCAGGCTGGTCCTGGATGGACCGGCCCTGGCAGACCACGACGAGCGGCCGCACGGTAGGTCCATGACCAACAACTACGTCCAGCTCGCCCGGAGCATCCCCGTCCCGGAAGCGGTGCCAACCGTCTCGGTCAACCCGGTCACCCTGCGGGCACCCGACCGCGGCCTCCCGCTGGAACTGCGGGTCACGGCACCCCTGCACGGCGGCGCCCTGCCGATCGTGCTGCTATCCCATGGCGGCGGCAGCTCGCACTATCTGAAGTCCAAGGACGGCTACTCGCCCCTCGTCGACTTCTACGCGAGCCACGGATTCGCCGTTATCCAACCGACCCATCTGAGTTCCCCCAGCGGTGGACTCGGCCTGGACAAGGACGCTCCCGGCTACCCGCTCTTCTGGCGGTCACGGATCGATGACTTCGGCCTCATCCTGGACAACCTGAACGCCATCGAGGCCCAGGCGCCGGTCGTCGCCGGACGGCTTGATCCGGCGCGCATCGCCGCCGTCGGTCACTCAGCGGGCGGTAACACCGTCAGCGCGCTGCTCGGCGCGCGGGCCACCGATCCGGCCGGCGGCACCGTCCTCGACCTGCGCGAGCCCCGCATCATCGCCGGTGTGCTGCTCGCCTCGACCGGCAGCGCGGAGGGCATGACCAACACCATGCGCGAGCAGTACCCCGAGCTGGAAACCGACTTCTCCCACCTGACCACGCGAACCCTGGTCGTCTACGGCGACCAGGACGGGAACCCCGTCGCGACCACCCGCGGCGCCGACTGGCACGCGGAGCCCTACCACCTCAGCCCAGGCGCCGACGCCCTGCTGACCCTGCCCGGCGCGAAGCACTACCTGGGCGGCATCATGGGCTACAGCCTCGCCGAGACCGACGACGAAGACCCCGAACGACTCGCGGTCACCCAGCGCATGACCTGGGCCTACCTACGATCGGCCCTCCACGCCGGTGACCCCGCGTGGCAGCAGGCGACCGACGCGATTCGCGGCGACCCATCACTCGGACGTGTGCACACCAAGTAGCCGCCACCAACGCTATGTCGGATGGCGCCACAAGACGCAGGTCCACCGGAACGTCCACAATTCGGCATGAGCGGGCGTTTGGCCCATGAGAAGGAGTCGGCTGATGAAGGAGGTGGTCGATCGGTGCTGCGGGACATGGCCTCGATCGCGGCAGGCAGCTGATGGCCTATCTCTGATCATCTGCTCTGTGCTGTCCCGGTTGCTTGTCGCAGGAGGTGCTCGGCAAGGCTTCGCACGTCGGCGAGCAGGGAGCCGGCGGCTGGCCGAGGTCGAGCGTGTGTGGGTGGATGGCGATGCCGGTGAGCCGGACGCGCTGGGCAGCGTGCGAGATGTTGCCTTCGGCGTGGACATGGTGGCCGATCGGGGGATGGGACCGGTGCAGTAGGCGGGAGAAGATTTGGCTTCCGGCCAAGAGGGAGAGCCTGTCAAGCTCGACCTTCGCGGACTATGCGGAGATCGTCCAGCTCTACCTGGTGCCCGGACTGGGGGACCTCAAGCTGGTCGACCTGAGGGACAAGCAGGTGATCGACCTGTATGAGGCGATCCTGCAGATCAACCGGGTCAGCGTGCCCGCGCCCTGCAGATCGGTGTCCGCCCAGGCCAGCCCCGCGACCTCGGCACGACGCAGCCCGCGGAAGGCGACCAGACTAGGAAGGTGCACGGGCCGGTGATGGTCTGGACACCCGCCCAAACGGGTGCGTTTCTCGACTTCATCGCGGAGGAGCGGTTGTACGCCCTCTTCCATCGTCCGCGAGACGAGCCCTGATTCCGAGACCCATGCCGCGACGAGTACGACGACACCAAGTCCGGAGGCCGGTGAGCGCACCGTGGCGCTGGACGAGGCGACCATCGCGGTTCTGCTGGACTGGAGGACCCGTCAGGAACGTGAAAGGTCCGTCGCCGGCCCCGAAGTATGGGTGGACTCCGGACGGGTCTTCACCCGTGAGGACGGAACCCGGCTGCGTCCGCAGTGGATCTCCACACGGTTCGAGGACCTGGTCAGGAAGTACGGACTCGTCCAGCACAGGCACTCCGAAGAGTGCCGCCGATTCGCTTCCACGATCTACGGCACGGAGCGGCGACGCTCGCCCTGCTGGGCAACGTCAACATGAAAGTGATCAGCGAGACGCTCGGCCATGCCCGGCACTCGCTCACCGCCGACACCTACACCTCGGTGCTTCCAGAGGTGTCCCGGGCGGCGGCAGAGGCCGTGGCTGCGGTCGTCCCTCGCCGACCTCAGCTGGAGACACCTGCTGCAGCCACCAACGTGATCACGGACATCCCGGAACGCGACAGGGACTTCGTCCGGATCGAGATCTTGGACGAAGTCCCTGGTCAGAGAGGCGGAGGATCGGGGATTTGAACCCCGGATGGGCGTGAACCCAAACCGCATTAGCAGTGCGGCGCCATAGACCGGACTAGGCGAATCCTCCAGTAGCCATCAGGCTCAGGACAGGTTACCGGTTCGGCGAGCCAACCGGCAAAGCCTGCGTCCCGTGGCCACAGAAGCATAGTGGGAAAGCGGCGCGGAGGTGTCGCTCCCGGGGCCGCGGGAGCGAGGCGACGGCGGTCAGCCCAGGCGGAACCCGCTGAAGCCGCAGGCCTTGGCGAGGTCGTTGCCGTGCCGCTGCATGGCGGCGGTGTCGGGCCGGCTCATGGACGAGGTGTTGCCGGAGCTCAGGTTGCGCAGCATCTCGGCGGTCTGGTCGAGGTCGCCCGCGAACGCGGTCGCGGCGCTCTCCACGTCACCGCCGGCGCTCTGCCCCTCCGCCCGGACCTTGGCGGCAGTGTCCGAGAACTTCTGGGCGGTCGCGGACGCACCACTCGACGACGTCATCGACAGGCCGCCGGTGGAGAAGCTCCGCAGCTCCGACTCGATGTTCTTGCACGCGGTCGTCTTCTTCCCGCCGGCGATGGCGTCGATCGCGCCACAGCCCGTGGAGCCGAGCATCAAGCCGCCGACCGCGACGATGCCGGCCAGCTTGACGGCGGACATGCGCATGGGGGTTCTCCTTTTGGGGGATTGGGTCTTCGGACGGGCATGGGAGCACCCGCCTCGATCTTCCTTTGGCGTGTTGATGCCGCATGAGGTTCCGTGACCCAAGTCACACTTCTGTGGGCCTGCATCCGTCAACTGATTCGCGGACAGGTCCAGGGAGCCGGTACAGTTAGCTCCGGCAGGCACCCGTAGCTCAACGGATAGAGCATCTGACTACGGATCAGAAGGTTAGGGGTTCGAATCCCTTCGGGTGCACACAGGTCAGGGCCCTCTTCCGATTGTGGAAGGGGGCTTTTGCGTGTGGCAGGGGG
>NZ_SMJW01000510.1 GCF_004348335.1 Actinomadura bangladeshensis
CGACAGATCCAGCGCAGCGCGGTAGAACAGCACCAGAGGCTCCTGGCAGTGCGGTTGTTTTGGTCGACTTCGCATCTACCAGGGGCCTCGCCGCGTCACCGACCGGATCCGCCTACCGCAACAAGCCCGTGACTCGCCGCCGCCGCGTGCACGATCAAGATGGAAAAGGCTCAGTATTTGGATCACTGCTCGTCCAGGACGGCGACAGGTCGACCGAACTCGCCGGCCCCCAGATGGGGGCGCCGGCTCAGAAGCAATAGCGCCCACGTCTCACATGCGTCACCGCGGGACGGCGGCGGTCAGGTGGATGCACGTGGTGAGGAGCCAGTGGACGATGCCCCTGACGCGGGACGGTGCGGCGCTCCGCCAGCCTCTGCCCGAGGACGGCCGCGAACCATGGGGAACGTTCTCAGTCCTGGCAGTGGGGCGGGGACGGCTGACTGCGTTGGGCCGAGGACACGCGGTCTCGTCATGGGAGCGGGGTGGCGGGCCGGGCGTGACCGTTGCGCGCCGGACGCCATCCGCGGTGTCGCCGCACGGGGCGAGGTGGCCGTGCCATCCGCGTCCGGCCTCGTAGTAGGCCCAGCTCCCGCCCGGACGTGGCGCAAACGGTCACCGCGGCGCGGACGTGGTCGTCCGGCCCGAACGCGAAGACCCACAGCACCGGCGGCCGGGTGGGGAGTTCGCCGGCTTGGTAGAGCTTGATGTGCCGGTAGCCCTTCGCCTGGACGGCGACGGCGAGCAGGTCCAGGTTGCGGGTGGCGGTGGCGCGTCCCAGCCGGGTCCGCCACCGCAGCAGGTGGCGGCGTGCGGCGATCTCAGCGGGCACAGAGCACCGCCCGGATGCGTTCGGCGAGTTGTTCGGGGTGTCGGCGTCGGCGGACGCCTCCCGGTTGAGGTTTTCACGGGTGAGGGGCCCGCGAGTCGCCCACCAGCGTCCCCGGTCGGTCCGGATGATGCTCCAGCCCGGGAACTCCTCCCGAAGACGGGCCTTGACCCGCTCAATCTCGTCCAAGATGCCCCCTTTCCATGGGATATGCATGAGTAGCACTTCGATCACTGTTAGTGAACATGCGGTCCGTCTCCATCCACCTCAACGCCCTGACGACGACGCTCAAGGACGTTCGAAGCCCGCTGGATGGCCGACGAGTTCGGCGACGGCACCGTCGCGGGGATCGCCACCTCGTTCCGTGGTTATGTCGCACGGCAGCAGGGCCGTCCTCGCGGGGTCATGCGCGCGTCAATGGCGGCACTGGCCACGCCGGGCGGCCATCCCGTCCAGGCGACGTTCGACCGGTTGCGGGCCGCGCAGGGATACGCCGCGCTCGGGGAGGCCGACCGTGCGCGACGCTTTCTGGACGAGGCCGCCAACCGGGCCGCTGACGATATCGATCCGCCGCCGCCCGTCTATTGGTATTCCAGGCCGTTCTTCGCCCTGAACATCGGCGTCACGCAGCTCGGCATCGGCGACCATTCGAACGCGGCGGCGCTCTTGGCCGAAGGGCTGGACGGCATCCCACCCGACCAGGCCGACGCCGAGTGGCTCGGCGAGTACCGGGTCGCATTGGCCAGGGCCCGTGACCGATCCTGACCGGGTCAGGGGCGGTGGCTGGGCTGGCGGGCCGAAGCCCTGCTGCAGTGGTTGGTGATTCCTGCGGCTGGGCCCGGTCGCGGGTGTGGGAGGCGCTGGGGGTGTTTCAGGTCGTTGGGACGCAGGGTTGGGCGTCCTCAGAATGTGACGATCTGGCGGACGGCCTTGGCGGTGTGGAGGTGGTCGAAGCCCTCGTTGATGTCGTCCAGGGGGAGGCGGCCGGAGAGCAGGGCGTCTACGGGGAGGGTGCCGTTGCGGTACATGGCGATGAAGCGGGGGACGTCGCGGCGCGGGACGCAGGAGCCCAGGTAGCTGCCGCGCAGGGTCCTCTCCTCAGCGACGAGGC
>NZ_SMJW01000511.1 GCF_004348335.1 Actinomadura bangladeshensis
GATCCGGCGAGATCCCCGCCCGCGCCGCGGAACCGAGTGATGATCATCACATGCGACCACGTCTCACCGCGGTGTTCGCCCTCACCCTCGCCCTCGCCGCATCCGGCGGGGCGACGGCGGCCGCAGCACCCACAGCGCCCCCGCCCGCAGCAGCGACCCCGCCGGGCTTGGCCGACCCGCACCCCTGCGCCGGCAAGACCGGGTTCACCTGCGCATTCCTGACCGTGCCGCTGGACCACCGCAATCCCGGCAGGGGAACCCTGAAGCTCCAGGTCGCCTTGGCGGACAACGCCGGCGCGCCCAAGGGGATCCTGCTCTTCCTCACCGGCGGGCCGGGCCAGCCCGGCGTCCCGTTCATCGATGGGATCTCCGCGCGGATGCCGGAGCTCACGGAGAACTACCGGTTCGTCATGATCGACCAGCGCGGCACGGGCGAGTTCGGCGCGATCGACTGCCCGAAGCTGCAGGCGGAGGTCGGCAGCAGCGACATCGAGCCGCCCGCGCCGGCGGCGGTCGGCGAGTGCGCCGGCGTCCTCGGGGACAGGCGGCACTACTTCACCACCGAGCAGACCGTCGGCGACCTCGAGGTGCTGCGGCAGGCGCTCGGCGTGCGGACGATGACCGTGGACGGCGTCTCCTACGGCACCATGACCGGCGCGAGCTACGCCGTCCGGTACCCGCGGCACGTGAGCAGGCTCGTCCTGGACTCGGTGCTGCCGCACGTCGACCCGCAGCGCGACGACATGCTCTACCTCACGGGCCTGCGGGCCACCGCGCGCGTCCTGCGGGACGCCTGCGCGACCGCGCCCGCCTGCGGGTTCGACCCGGCGGAGGACCTGGCCTGGCTCGCCCGGCACCGCGACGACGCCGTGCTCATCTGGGACATGCTGGTGTCCTACGAGTTCCTCGACCCGACCTACCGGGACGAGAACTCCCTGCCGAACGGCTGGGGCGACGCGGTGGCCGCCGTCCACGAGGCCCGCCACGGCGATCCGGCGCGGCTCGACCGGCTGCTGCAGATCATGGACTCCGGCGGCGACGACGTCACCCGGTACAGCTCCGGCCTGCACATCGCGACGATCTGCGGCGACGGCCACTTCCCCTGGGGGACGTCGGAGACCTCGCCCGCCCTGCGCAAGGCCGCGCTGGAGCGGACGCGCAGGCACCTCCCGGCCCGGGCCGCCTGGCCGTTCACCGCCGACACCGCGGTCGGCAACGGGTTCATCCAGGAATGCCTGCACTGGCCCTGGTCGCGGCACACCGCCGAACCGCACCGGACGAAGATCACCGTCCCCGTGCTGCTGCTGAACGGCGACCGCGACCTGTCGACACCGCTCGAATGGGCGCGGGAGGAACTCGGCCGCGCCCCGCGCGGCACGCTCGTCGTGGTGGAGGGCGCCTCGCACTCCATCCAGAACCGCGAACGCGGAACGCAGGGCCGCGAGGCCGTCTACCGGTTCCTCAACGGCTGATCACAGGGCTCCGCACGGAGAATGAAGGGGCGCCCCGCGGTGCCGCGGGGCGCCCTCGTCCGGCCTGTCACGAGGCGTAGATGCGGTCCAGGAGGTCCCGGTAGCCGCGCAGCGCCAGCCGGAGCCGCTCGGTGTCGGCGCGGCCGTCGCCCTCCAGCGCGCCGGACAGCGTCCGCCGGTGCGCGGCGATCGCCCGCCCGAGGGCGTCGACCGCCTCGCCGGCCAGTTCGTCCGCCTTGCGCACCGATTCGCCGGGGTCGTCGATGAACGCGGACTGGACGTCGCGCCAGCGCTCCCGGAACCGCTCGGTCTCGGCCGGGTCGAACAGCGCGTCCGGGGCCGCGGACGGCGCCGGGCCCGGCGCCGGCATCGGGCCCGGGGCCGGCATCGGGACGGGCGCGGGCGCCAGGTCCGCCGCCGCGTCCGCCGCCGGCACGTCGCTGGACG
>NZ_SMJW01000512.1 GCF_004348335.1 Actinomadura bangladeshensis
CCCCCGACCTGGCCGCCCAGATCACCCGTGCCCTGGACGGCGAGCCGATCCGGGCGCGCCGGTTACGGCGCCTGGTGGAGGCCACGATCCGTTACCTGCTGCGGTGGACGACCCGCGCGACCCCGTTCGGCCGCTTCGCCGGTGTCGCGCCGGTCGAGTTCGGCCCGCGCGCGGCGGTCCACTGGAGCGGGCGGCACCGGGCCGCGGCCCGTCCCGACGACCGCTTCGTCGCCGAGCACACCGCGCGGGCCGAGCAGGACCTGCCGGTCCTGCGCACGGTCGCGGTCATGACGAACTCCCTCGGATACGCCCGTGGCGGGCGGTGGGTGCTGCCATGCGCCCGCACCGAGCACGACCGGATCTTCGATGTCGAGATCGACCTGACCGAACCGGTGCGGGCCGCGGTCGAACAGGCCGCCTCCGCCATCGCATTCACCGATCTTGCCGACAAGGTGGCCGACACGCTGCCCGGTGGCACTGCCGAGGCCGAGCGGCTGCTGACCGCACTGGTGAACGCGGGGGTGCTGCTGTCGGCGATCCGGCCGCCGATGACCGTCACCGATCCGGCCGCGCACCTGGCCCGGCACCTTGCCAACCACGCTGCAGCCCGCCCTGCCGACCATGCTGTCGGGCGCACCGGCCTGCCCGACCCGGGCCACCAGAGCGCGGTCGACCTGCGGGTCGGCTGCTCGGTGACGCTGCCCCCGCCCGTGGTCGCCGCAGCCGAGGACGCCGCCGGGGCGCTGACCGCCGTGGCACCGCGCCTGCCCGGCTGGGACGCCTACCATCACGCGTTCATCCAACGGTGGGGCCCAGGTGCCGCCGTCCCGCTACGCAAGGTGGTGAACGTGTTGGGGTTCCCCGCCGGGTACCGGGGTTCCCCGCACCGCGACTCGGAGGGATTCACCGCCCGCGACCGACTGCTCGCCGATCTCGCCCAGCAGTCGGCCATGAACGGCGGCGGCGAGGTCGTCCTCGACGACGAGCTGGCCGCCGCACTACGCGGCGACGACACGCGGCCGCCGATCCCGCACACCGAGCTGAGGTTCACCCTCGCCGCAAACGCGCCACGCGACCTCGACCGCGGCGCCTTCACGCTGACCGTGGTGAGCGGCGCCCGCCACGCCGGCGTCGCGGCCGCGCGGTTCCTACACCTGCTCACCCCCGGCGAGCTGGAGCACTTCCGCAGCGTCTACACCGGCCTTCCGGCCGCGATGCCCGGCGCGGACCTGGTGCAGTTGTCGGGTCCTCCGCTCCACACCCGCCTGGCCACCGTGGCCCGCGCACCCGAACTGCTGCCCGCCCTGCCGGTCGGGGACTTCCACCCCGACCCGCACTGGAAGCTCGCGGACCTGGCCGTGGCCGGGGACGGCGAGCGGCTGTGGCTGGTATCTCGCATCACCGGCCGGCCGGTCGAACCGCTGCTGTTCAACTGCGTGATGCTGCCGACCGCCCAGCAGCCGCTCGTCCGGTTCCTGACCGAGATCTGGACGGCGTGGACGGCTCCGTGCGCCAGGTTCGACTGGGGGCAGGCCGGCAGTCTGCGCTTCCTACCGAGGGTCCGGCGAGGCCGCTGCATCCTGCACCCGGCCCGCTGGAGCATCCCCGCCGCAGTGCTGCCCGACCGTGCCGCGTCGTGGCCGCAGTGGCGGACCGCTTGGCAGCGGCACCGCGAACGGCACCGGATACCACGTGAGGTGCTGATCAGCCAGAACCGCGGTTTCGACGATGTGCGGCTGCGTCTTGACCTGGACGAGAACGCTCACCTGGCAGTGCTGCGCAGCCATCTTCACCGGCACGGTGACGCCGCCCTCACCGAAACCGACGGACCGTCCGGCTGGATCGACGGCAGACCGGCCGAACTCCTGCTCACCCTCACCTCGACACCGCCC
>NZ_SMJW01000513.1 GCF_004348335.1 Actinomadura bangladeshensis
CCCCAGCGACGCGGCGAGCACCACCGCGGCGACCCCCGCCACCGTCCTCCGGACACCCCTCTGGCTGGTCATGCTCCTCCTCGGCCCAGTCACACCGTGGCGCCGCGGGCGCTTGGCCGCCCGCCGCACCTAGATTGCTCGCAGCGTCGTACCGCCGGTGACCGTTTGGACACACCGCTGACGGAGTCGAAACCGGATCGAGACGTTCTTGATCATGCACCACCCCCCGTGGACAATGAACCCTCATTGCGAACCACCCCAAGTCGGGAGCTGGACGGAGCAAGCCAACGATTCGGGGGCACGGTGCACGACAAGGTCGGACCGACCAGGGGCGCAGTGGGCGACGAGGTCGAACGGATCGAGGGTGCGGTGGACGACGAGGCCGGGCGGATCTGTGCCGACCTCATCCGGTTCGACACCACGAACCGGGGTGAGGGGGTGGCGCGTCCGGAGCGGCCGGCGGCGGAGTACGTCGCCGGGCTGCTGGACGAGGCCGGCGTCGAGGCGAAGATCGTCGAGTCGGCGCCCGGGCGGGCGAGCGTGCTCGCGCGCATCGCGGGCACCGATCCCTCCCATCCCGCCTTCCTGATCCACGGGCACCTCGACGTGGTGCCCGCCGACGCGGCCGACTGGGCGGTGCCGCCGTTCTCCGGCGAGGTGCGCGGCGGGTGCGTGTGGGGGCGCGGCGCGGTCGACATGAAGGGCAGCCTCGCGATGACCCTGGCGGTCGTCCGGCGGCGGCTGCGCGAGGGGCGCCGCACGCGCGGCGACCTGGTGCTGGCGTTCCTCGCGGACGAGGAGTGCACCGGCGAGTACGGGTCGCGGTACGTCGTCCGCGAACACCGGGAGGTCTTCGAGGGCTGCACAGAGGCGATCAGCGAGTCCGGCGGGTTCAGCGTGCAGACCGGCGGCACGCGGATCTACCCGATCGCGACGGGCGAGCGCGGCACCATGTGGATGAAGCTGACGGCGCGCGGCACGGCCGGGCACGGCTCCAAGCCGGCGCCCGACAACGCGGTCGCCGAGATCGCGCACGCCGTGTCCCGCATCGCCGCGCACGAGTGGCCCGTCCGCCTCACCCCGGGCGTGCGGGCCCTGCTGGACGGCCTGGCGGACGCGCTCGGCACGACCATCGACCACGACCGCCTCGACGCGGAGGCCGAACGCCTCGGCCGCGCCGGCCACCTGTTCGCCGGGACGGTCCGCAACTCGGCGAACCCTACCCGGCTCGACGCCGGATACAAGGTCAACGTCGTGCCGGGCACCGCGACCGCCCAGGTCGACGGCCGCTACCTGCCCGGCACCGGCGAGGAGTTCCTCGCCGTGGTCGACCGGCTGCTCGGCCCGAAGGTCACCCGCGAGTTCATCAACCACGAGGAGGCCCCCGCCGCCGACCCGGCCGGCCCGACGTTCGCCGCCCTCGCCGACGCGCTCCGCAGCGAGGACCCGCTCGCCCGCCCCGTCCCGTACGTGATGGCGGGCGGCACCGACGCGAAGTCGTTCCACCGTGTCGGCATCACGAGCTTCGGCTTCGCCCCCCTCCTCCTCGGCCCCGACCTCGACTACTTCGGCATGTTCCACGGCATCGACGAACGCGTCCCCCTGGACGCCCTGGCCTTCGGCACCCGCGTCCTGGACCAGTTCCTGAGCACCCGCTGACCACCCCGCAACGGCCGCCGCCCGCCCCGCCCGCACAGCCGCCAAGGCATCGCCCTGCCGGCCGTGCGGGCAGCGCCGGCCCCTCGCGCGGGCAGCGCCGCCCGGCTGGTCGTCCGGGCGCCGTCGCCGGCAACGCCGACTGGGCGTGCCGACAGCATCGGTTGAACGGGCGGTACCGGTTGGGGCGTGCTCCAGGCAGCGGTCGCCGGGAGGGTGGGGCG
>NZ_SMJW01000514.1 GCF_004348335.1 Actinomadura bangladeshensis
GAGAAAGGGTCACGCTGAGCACTCCCTTCGGGGGGTCCCGGTCGTCGGCGGGGGGACCGGGTCGGGAGTAGTGGGAGCGCTCCCAAGAATCGGTTCGGAGGCCGTTTGTGTCAAGTGTCACCGGCCGGACGGATTCCGGAAATCCTCCGGCGCCTCACTCGTGCGCGCGAGGCGCCGTGAAATTTCGTGAAAGGAATGGAACAAGGCTTCCATGTCGCGTCCGGCCCGTTCTACGTTCACCGCAGTCCAGGAGTGGGAGCGCTCCCAAGCGGAAAGAACCGACGTGAAAGCGAAGACCCCATGAGACCGCCTTCCCCGCGCACCGCCGCGGCGGCCGCACTGACCGGCGCGCTGTGCGCGGCGGGCTCGCTGGCCGCCGCGACGGTCGTCGCCGGCACCGGGGCCCTGCTCGGCGCGCCGGCGGCCCACGCCGCCGTCGCCTGCCAGGTCGACTACAGCACCAACGACTGGGGCACGGGCTTCACGGCCGCCGTCACGATCACCAACCGGGGCCCGGCCGTCAGCGGCTGGACGCTGACCTACTCCTACAGCGGGAACCAGCAGCTGGCCAACGGCTGGAACGGCCGGTGGTCGCAGTCCGGCCGGACCGTCACCGTCGCCAACGAGAGCTGGAACGGCTCCCTCGCGACCGGCGCCGCCGCCCAGGCCGGAGCCCAGTTCAGCTACAGCGGCACCAACGCCGCCCCCACCGACTTCGCGCTGAACGGGACGCCCTGCAACGGCGGCACCGAGCCGACCGAGCCGCCGACGACGCCGCCCACGACCCCGCCGACCACTCCCCCGTCCGACGGGGCCGCGCCGAAGCTGAAGGTCTCCGGGAACGCCTTCGTGGACGCCTCCGGGAACGCCGTGCGGCTGCGCGGGGTGAACCGGTCCGGCGGCGAGTTCGCCTGCGTCCAGGGCAACGGCTTCTGGGACGGCCCGATGGACGCCGCGTCGGTCGCGGCGATCAGGAGCTGGAACGTCGACGCCGTCCGGGTGCCGCTCAACTCCGACTGCTGGCTGGGACTCGGCAACGTCGATCCGGCCTATCGCGGCGCCGCGTACCAGAACGCCGTGAAGGACTACGTCGCCCTGCTCGAACAGAACGGCATCACGCCCATTCTGGAGCTGCATTGGAGCCACGGGCTGTGGACCGGAAATGACAACCATTGCGACACGGCGAACGCCGAATGCCAGAAGCCGATGCCGGACGCCGAATACGCGCCCGAGTTCTGGCGGCAGCTCGCCTCGGCGTACAAGAACGACACGGCCGTCGTATTCGACCTCTTCAACGAGCCGTACCCGAACAATCTCCAGGTCATGGACTACGCCCAGTCGTGGAAGTGCTGGCGCGACGGCGGCGCCGACTGCACCGGCCTCACCTACGAGGCCGCCGGGATGCAGGACCTGCTCGACGCCGTCCGCTCCACGGGCGCCGAGAACGTCGTGATGGTCGCCGGCAGCAGCTACTCCAACGACCTGTCCCAGTGGCTCGCGCAGAAGCCGTCCGACCCCACCGGAAACCTCGCGGCCGCCTGGCACTCCTACAACTTCAACTACTGCAAGGACGCGTCCTGCTGGGACCAGCAGCTCGCGCCCGTCGCCGCGCAGGTCCCGCTCGTCGCCGGCGAGATCGGCGAGAACACCTGCGGCCACTCCTACGTCGACACCCTGATGGCCTGGCTCGACGCGCACGCCGCGTCCTACCTCGGCTGGACGTGGAACACCTGGGACTGCTCCTCCGGCCCCTCGCTGATCAGCTCCTACGACGGCACCCCGACCTCCTACGGCGCCGGGCTCCGCGCCCACCTGCTGGCCGGCTCCTGACCGTCCCGGCGCGCACCGCCCTCCCCTCGCC
>NZ_SMJW01000515.1 GCF_004348335.1 Actinomadura bangladeshensis
GGTCCGGGGTGGGCGGCGGCACCGGCGGCGGGCTCGGCAGTGGATGCTCGTCCATGCCCTGCCCCTACCCCGCAGGCGCGCGGCTGACCGCGCGGCCGGGCGGTCATGTGCGCGTCCGCCCCGGACAGGGCAGGATGGGGCCATGAGGGAAACCCGAGCGACCGCAAGCGGGTTGCGCACGGCGATCGAGCGCAGCGGTTACTACCCGGCCCTGGTCGCGGACGCGGTCGAGTCGGCCGTCGGCGACGAGCGCGTCGTCGCGTACGTCGTTCACCACGAGGCGACGTTCGACCCCGCGATGGAGGTGCGGCGCCACGTGACGGTGCTCGTGCTGTCCGCGACCCGGCTGCTGGTGTGCCACACCGACGAGCATCCGCCCGGAGAGGGGATGGCCCAGCCGCACGCGTCCACCACCACCGAGGCCGTCAAGCTGGAACGCGTCCAGTCGGTCGCGGTGACGCGCGTCGTCCCGGACCCCGCGTCCTACGTGCCGGGGGTGCCGCCCACCGAGGTCGTGCTGACCATCGGCTGGGGCGCCATCGCCCACATCGACCTCGAACCGGCGACCTGCGGCGACGAGAACTGCGAGGCCGACCACGGCTACACCGGCAGCGTCACCGCCGACGACCTGTCCCTGCGGGTCAGCGAGGCGGCGGACGGCGCGGACGCGGTGGCCCAGGTGCTGGCGTTCGCCGAGGAACTGTCCGCCGCGACCGCCGGGTGAACGGAGTGGCAGAACCTTCTGTTCCGCGGTACGGGGACGGGGCGCTCTCCGATGTGCCCACGTCGGTGCTGGCGGGGATGGGCGTTCCGGGCGAGATGAACGTCCTGGGCGTGCCCGAGGTGCCCCGTGCGTGCGTCCTGATCGTCGACGGGCTCGGCTGGGAGCAGCTCAGGGCGCACCCCGACGAGGCGCCCTACCTGAACGCGATGGACGGCGGTCCGATCACCGCCGGGTTCCCGGCGACGACCGTCACCAGCCTCGCCTCGCTGGGGACGGGCGCGCCGCCCGGCGGGCACGGGCTGCTCGGCCTGCAGGTCGCGATCCCCGGCGCCGGCCGGCTGCTGAACTGCCTGCACTGGAAGGGCGAGGACCCCGACCCGGCGACGTTCCAACCCGTCCCGACCGCCTACGAGCGGGCGGCGGCGGACGGCGTCGAGGCCGGCTACGTCTCGCTCCGCCAGTACAAGAGGTCCGGGCTGAGCCGCGCGACCGCCCGCGGCGCCGAGTACCTGTCCGCCGACGGGCTCGGGCAGCTCGTCGGCCGCACCGAGGCGGCCCTGCGCCGCGGCGACCGCGCCTACGTCACCGCCTACCACGCCGACCTCGACGGGACCGGTCACCGCTTCGGCGTCGATTCGGCCGACTGGCGGCACCAGCTGCGGTTCGTGGACATGCTCGTCCAGCAGATCGCGGCCGTCCTGCCGCCCGGTTCGGCGCTGCACGTGACCGCCGACCACGGCATGGTCGACCCGTCCGAGCGGGTGGACGTCGACACCGTCCCCGACCTGCGGGACGGCGTCGCCCTCCTCGGCGGGGACGCCCGCTGCCGCTACGTCTACAGCGAGCCGGGCGCGCACGGCGACGTGCTCGCCGCGTGGACGGCCCTGCTCGGCGACCGCGCCTGGGTCGTCGAACGCGAGCAGGCGGTGGCGGACGGCTGGTTCGGCCCGCTCGGCGACGGGATGGCCGACCGCATCGGCGACGTGATCGCCGTCCCGCACGGCGACCTCGCGATCGTCGCGTCCGAGCGGGAGCCGTGGCTGAACCGGATGGTCGGCATGCACGGCTCCCTCGTCCCGGCCGAGCAGCTCGTGCCGCTGCTCACCACGTCCCGCCCCTGACGGCCG
>NZ_SMJW01000516.1 GCF_004348335.1 Actinomadura bangladeshensis
GGGCTGCGGGGCGCCGAGGGCGGGCAGGGCGCGGCCGATGCAGTCCAGGACGCGGTCCAGCCCGTAGCGGAACTGCTCCTCCTCGGACATGTGCGGCAGCCGGGCGTCCAGCACGATCCGCTCGAACATCGGGTACCGGCCCGTGCCGAGCAGCTCGCGGACGTGGCCGGCGTTCTCCATCATCCAGCGCTCCGGCGTCATCCCGCTCTGCCGCGCCTCCCGCGACCATTCGATCTCGCCGCGCACCACGCGCTCGACGTAGCCGTTCAGCATGTCCAGCAGGACGAAGATCTCATCGATCGGGATCCCGACGTCCAGGGCGCCGAACGCGAACTCCAGCAGCCGCAGCCGGTTGGGGCCGAACGTGGCGCGGGGGCGCCACAGGGCCGCCAGCCACGGGTGCGCCCGCCACACCCGCCGGGTGTTCTCGGCGACCAGGGTCAGGTCGGCGCGCCAGTCGCCGCTCGGCCGCTCGGGGATGCCGGTCTCCAGCAGGACGTGGTCGACCATCAGCTCGACCAGGTCGTCGCGGGAGGGGACGTAGCGGTACAGCGACATCGCGCCGGTGCCGAGGTCGGCGGCGATGCGGCGCATCGACGCGGCCTCCAGCCCCTCGGCGTCGGCGATGCGGACCGCCGCCTCGGTGATCTGGGCGCGGCTGTAGGCGGGCCGCGGGCCGCGGCCCTGCCGCTCGGGCACCGTCCAGATGCTCGCGTGCTCCCCGCCCTGTGCCACCGGACCTCCTGTTCGACGCCGTCTCCCAGCATCCTAGTTGCGTACGACGTACCCAGTTGTCTACCGTGGGTTGCGTACACCGTACCCAGAGGAGGCGTCGTGACCAACGAACCGATCGTGCTGGCCGAGGCGCTGCGCAAGCGCTACGGCACCACCCGGGCCCTGGACGGCCTCGACCTCGCCGTCCCCGCCGGCACCGTCTGCGGGGTCCTCGGCCCCAACGGCGCCGGCAAGACCACCGCCGTGCGGATCCTGGCGACGCTCGCCGACGCCGACTCCGGGCACGCCCGCATCGCCGGCCACGACATCGCCCGGCAGCCCGACCGGGTCCGCGCTCGCATCGGCCTGGCCGGCCAGTACGCCGCCGTCGACGAGAAGCTCACCGGACGCGGCAACCTGCGCATGTTCGGCCGCCTGTACCACCTGCCCCGCCGCGAGGCCCGCCGCCGCGCCGACGAGCTGCTGGAGCGGTTCGGGCTCGCCGGCGCCGCCGACCGGCAGGTCGCCGGCTACTCCGGCGGGATGCGCCGCCGCCTCGACTTGATCACCAGCCTGATCCTGCGCCCCCAGGTGCTGTTCCTGGACGAGCCCACCACCGGCCTGGACCCCCGCAGCCGCGGCGAGGTCTGGGACACCGTCCGCGACCTGGTCGCCGAGGGCACCACCGTCCTGCTCACCACCCAGTACCTGGACGAGGCCGACCACCTCGCCGACGACATCGCCGTCATCGACCACGGCCGCGTCATCGCCACCGGCACCCCCGACCGGCTCAAGGCCTCCATCGGCGACCGCCTCGACGTCGTCCTGGACGACCCCTCCGGCGCCGGCGCCGCCGCCGGCGTCCTGCGGCGCCTCACCGGCGCCCACCCGTCCCTGGACGGCGGCCGGCTCTCGGTCGCGCTGCCCGCCGGATCCGTCCGGCTCGCCGACGTCGTCCGCGAACTCGACCGCGCCGGCGTCGCCGCCGCCGACGCCGGCCTGCGCCGCCCCACCCTCGACGAGGTGTTCCTGCGCCTCACCGGAACCCCCGCGACCGACACCGGCAACGGAACCGGCGGTGCCGGCGCCGGCCGGGAGAAGGAGACCGTCCGATGACCGCCCTCACCGCGCC
>NZ_SMJW01000517.1 GCF_004348335.1 Actinomadura bangladeshensis
GGTGATGACGGGGACGTCGTCGTCGGTCTGCGGGGCGCGGCGTTGCGCGCGGTGCTTGCGCAGGCGGGCGGTGAGGGGTTCGGTGCCGCGGGCGAGGACGGGTCCGGCGACGGCGAGGATGAGGACGTAGGCGGCGGCGAGGGGGCCGAGCCGCGGGTTGGTGCCGGCGCTGACGGCGAGGCCGGCGATGACGATGTTGAATTCGCCGCGGGGGATGAGGGCGGCGCCGGCGCGGAGGCGTCCGGTGGTGGCGACGCCGGCGCGGCGGGCGGCGATCCAGCCGGTGGCCATCTTGGTGAGGATGCCGGCGGCGGCGAGGAGGGCGGCGATGCCGAGGACGGGCGGGAGGTCGCCGGGGTCGGTGCGCAGGCCGAAGAAGACGAAGAAGACGGCGGCGAAGAGGTCGCGCAGGGGGGTGAGGAGTTTCTGCGCGGTGTGGGCGAGGGTGCCGGACAGGGCGATGCCGACGAGGAAGGCTCCGACGGCGGCGGAGACCTGGAGGCGCTGTGCGACGCCGGCGACGAGGAGGGTGAGGCCGAGGACTTTGAGGAGGAGGACTTCTTCGCTGGGGCTGGCGACGAAGCGTTCGACGAGGTTTCCGTGGCGGAGGGCGATGTAGAGGATGACGGTGATGGTGGCGGCGGCGACGGCGAGGGCGGTGGCGCCGCCGAGGAGCCCGGCGCCGGCGAGCAGGGCGGTGAGGATGGGCAGGTAGGCGGCCATGGTGAGGTCTTCGAAGACGAGGACCGAGAGCAGGGCGGGGGTTTCGCGGTTGCCGATCCAGCCGAGGTCGCCGATGACCTTGGCGGTGATGCCGGAGGAGGTGACGTAGGTGATGCCGCCCATGGCGACGGCGGCGACGGGGCCCCAGCCGAGCAGGAGTGCGGCGGCGACGCCGGGGGAGGCGTTGAGGGCGATGTCGGCGAGGCCGGTGGGGGCGTTGGTGCGCAGGGTGCCGACGAGTTCGCCGGCGGTGTATTCGAGGCCGAGGCTGAAGAGCAGGAGGATGACGCCGACTTCGGCGCCGATGGAGACGAATTCCTCGCTGGTGGTGAGGGGGAGGATGCCGCCGGAGCCGAAGGCGAGGCCGGCGATGAGGTAGAGGGGGATGGGGGAGATCGAGAAGCGGACGGAGACGGCGCCGAGGAGTCCGAGGGCGAGGATGATGGCGCCGAGTTCGATGAGTTGGACGGCTGAGTGCATGCGCGGTCAGCCGGTCGCGAGGATCTGGGCGACGGCCGAGGTGCCCTCTCCGGTGCCGACGACGACGACGATGTCTCCGGCGGTGAAGGTGAAGTCGGGGCGGGGGCTGGCGAGTACCTGTCCTTCGCGGACGACGGCGACGATGGAGGCGCCGGTGCGGGTGCGGGCGCGGGTGTCGCCGAGGGGGCGTCCGTCGTAGGGGGAGCCGGCGGCGATGGGGTACTGCTCGGTGACGAGTCCTTCGACCTGGCGGTGGAGTTCGGCGAGGTGTTCGACGATGCGTCCGGTGCCGAGGAGTTCGGCGATGGCGTTGGCCTCTTCGGCGGTGAGGGCGACGGTGGCGATGCAGCTGTCGGGGTCTTCTTTGTCGTAGATGACCAGGTCGCGGCGTCCGGTGCGGTGGGAGATGACGCCGAGTTGGCGGCCGCGTCCGGTGGTCATGACGTGCTGCAGGCCGATTCCGGGCAAAGCGGTCCGTTCGACGTCCACGGTGCTTCGTCCTCCGTCTCACTGTACTGGGGTCGTACATGACCGTACCGGGCGCGGTGGGGTCGCGGGGCCGCGCGGGGCGGTGGTCGTTATCCCAGTTGAG
>NZ_SMJW01000518.1 GCF_004348335.1 Actinomadura bangladeshensis
GGCGGCGGGCGCGTACGCCGTGAAGGCGGCGGCCAGGCCGAGGACGGTGGCGATTCCGGCGCGTTTCATGGAACTCCTTGGGGGTGGCGCGCGAGCGGGGGAGCGCGCGCGGGGAGCGGAGTCATCGCTGGAACCAGGGTGGATGCGAACAAACGTCACGTCTTTAGCAAACCTGGACGAACGGGGGCGCGGAACGCTGAAAACGGCGCCCTAGCGCGGGCGGCGTAGCGTGTCCGCATGGACGTGGAGGGCGAGGCGGCGCGCGTCATGGCGGAGTTGCGCGTACAAGGCGACCCGGCGCGGGCCGAGCGCGAGAAGAGCTATCTCAAGAGCGACTTCGTCCACATCGGCGTGCCCGTGCCGGCGGTGCGCAAGATCGCCGTGTCGGCGGTCAAGGCCAAGCCCACGCGGGACGAGCTGCTCGAACTCGCCCAAGCCCTGTGGGACGTCACCGACGGCGGACGTCCCGTGCACGAGGCCCGCATGGCCGCCATAGACGTGCTGGCCAAGCGCGCCGCCCTGCTGGAGCCGCGGGACGTGGCGGCGGCCGAACGGCTCGTCCGCGACTCGGCGAGCTGGGTGTACGTCGACTACCTCGCGGAGAAGGTCGTCGGGGGACTGGTCATCCGGTACCCGGACCTGGCGACGGTCCTGGACGCGTGGATCGCCGACCCCTACATGTGGATACGGCGTACGGCCGTCCTGGCGCTGCTGCCGGGCGTCCGGACCGGAAACCCGGATTTGGAGCGGATCAGCCGTTTCGGAGACGCGCTCATAGGCGAACGCGAGTTCTTCATCAGGAAGGCCCTGGGATGGGTCCTCCGGGAACTCTCCAAGAAGGACCCGTCCTGGGTGGTGCAGTGGGTCGGGCCCCGCCTCGACACGATCTCGGGTGTGACACTGCGCGAGGCCGTCCGGCGCCTACCCGCCGAGGACGCGGCCAAGCTGCGCAGAGCCCCCTAGGTGCGGTACGCCTTCCACACCTTGTGCATACGGTCGCCCTGGCCGGCGGTGAAGGACGTCATGCACGTGTCGTAGCTGTAGTCCATGTAGTTGTGCACCGGGTCGGCCCCGGCGGACGGGCAGGTGTCCTTGTCGGCCGGGCAGCCGTTCGACGGGTCGCGCTCGGGAGGAGTGTCGGCGACGCGGTCGCCCTGGCCGCCGCAGCCGTCCTGGAACGTGTGGTAGAGCCCGAGCCAGTGCCCCACCTCGTGGGTCGCGCTGAACCCCTTGTTGAAGTTCTCTATGGCGCCGCCCGGCATACTGCCGTAGTGGATGGTCACGCCGTCCATCTTGGGGTCGGCCTTGTACTTCCACGGGAACGTCGACCAGCCGAGCAGGTTCCCGCCTATGTAGGTGCTGTACAGGTTCAGCGAGCCCTTGTCGCCCTGGTGCAGTTGCGGCTTGTACGTGCCCTCGTAGCGTTCCGGGTCCTGGAACCAGGCGGCGTTGTCGGAACGGTCGATCCCCCGGAGCGTGAAGGAGATGCCCGTGTCCGCGCCGCCGTTCCGTCCGCCGTAGGACGCGTTCATGGTGCTGATCTGGCGCTTGACCTCCGCCTCGGACACGTTGCCCTTGTCCCCGTCATGGATCACATGGAAGTAGACCGGGACCGTGATCGGCGCCTGCGTACGGAGGTCGCCGCCGTCCGACTGGTCGTTCGCGCCAAGACTCAGCCCGAGCCCGGCCAGGATCTGGTTGAGCCGCTGCTCCACGGTGGCGGCCTGTGCGGGGGTGAGGTCGTTGCGCTCCCGCCCATGCCCTGTCCATTAT
>NZ_SMJW01000519.1 GCF_004348335.1 Actinomadura bangladeshensis
CTTCGCCCCCGGCACCCCGGGCCGGCTCGACCACCCCGCCTACGTCATCTACACGTCCGGCTCGACGGGACGGCCCAAGGGCGTGGTGACGCCCTACCGCGGCCTCACCAACATGCAGTTCAACCATCGCGCCGACATCTTCGACCCGGTGGTCGCCTCGGCGGGCCGCCGCCTCCGCATCGCGCACACCGTCTCGTTCTCCTTCGACATGTCGTGGGAGGAGCTCCTCTGGCTCATCGAGGGCCACGAGGTCCACGTCTGCGACGAGGACCTGCGCCGCGACGCCGAGGCGCTGACCGCCTACCTCCGCCGGCACCGCATCGACGTCATCAACGTGACCCCCACCTACGCCCAGCAGCTCCTCGACGAAGGGCTCCTGGACGGCGGGCACCGGCCGCCGCTCGTCCTCCTCGGCGGCGAGGCCGTCCCGGCCTCCGTGTGGGACCGGCTCGCCGAGGCCGACGGCGTCCTCGGCTACAACCTGTACGGGCCGACCGAGTACACGATCAACGCGCTCGGCGGCGGCACCGAGGACAGCGCCGCCCCGACCGTCGGCACGCCGATCTGGAACACCCGCGGCTACGTCCTCGACGGCTGGCTGCGGCCCGTCCCGCCGGGCGCGCCCGGCGAGCTCTACATCGCGGGCGCCGGCCTGGCGCGCGGCTACCTCGGCCGCGCCGACCTGACCGCCGAGCGCTTCGTCGCCGACCCCTTCTGCACCGATCCCTCCGGTGGCGGCCGCATGTACCGGACGGGCGACCTCGTCCGGGTCCGCGCGGACGGCAACATCGACTTCCTCGGCCGCACCGACGACCAGGTGAAGATCCGCGGCTACCGGGTCGAGCCGGAGGAGATCGAGACCGCGCTGGCCGCCGAACCCGGTGTCGGGCAGGCCGCGGTCGTCGCCGCCGAGACCGGTGTCCCCGGCGTGAAGCGCCTCGTCGGCTACATCGTCCCGGACGGCACCCGCGAGGGAGCCGCCGACGAGCGGCTCGCCGAGTGGCGGCAGATCTACGACGCCGAGTACACCGAGGTCGGCACGGTCGTCCACACCGAGGAGTTCACCGGCTGGGACAGCAGCTACGACGGCGCCCCCATCCCCCTGGACGCCATGCGCGAATGGCGCGAGACGACCGTCGACCGCATCCGCGCGCTCCGCCCCCGCCGCGTCCTGGAGATCGGCGTCGGCACCGGCCTCCTGCTCACCCGCCTCGCCCCCGAGAGCAAGGAGTACTGGGGAACCGACTTCTCCGAACCGGTCATCGAGAAGCTCCGCCACGAACTCGGCGAAGCCGCCGGGGGGTCTGAGGGGTCGTCCCCTCAGGGGTGGCACGACCTCGGCGAAGACTCGGCCGTCCGGCTGAGCTGCCGCCCCGCCCACGACACCACCGGCCTGCCCGAGGCCCACTTCGACACGATCGTGATCAACTCGGTCGTCCAGTACTTCCCGGGAGCCGCCTACCTCCAGGACGTCATCGCCAAGGCGATGCGCCTCCTCGCCCCCGGCGGGGCGCTGTTCATCGGCGACGTCCGCGACCTGCGCACCGTCCGCCACCTGCATGCCGCGATTCACCTGGGCCGCGGCACCGCCGACCCGGACACCATCGAACGCGCCGTCCGGATGGAGAAGGAACTCCTCCTCGACCCGGCGTTCTTCACCGCGCTGGACGGCCCGACTCGCGTGGACATCCTCATCAAACGCGGCACCCGCCACAACGAACTGACCCGCCACCGCTACGACGCCGTCCTCCACAAGGACGCCCCACCC
>NZ_SMJW01000051.1 GCF_004348335.1 Actinomadura bangladeshensis
GGGCGGGACGGCGGCGGGGCCCGCGCCCGCGCTCGGCGGCGGGGCCCCGCCCGTCCCCTAGTTGCCGGTGGTCTCGCCGCGCCCGGCGCCGTGCACGCCGGCCTTGATCAGGCTCGCCTTCGCCGCCGCGACGACCCGCTCGGAGGTGATCCCGAACTGCAGGAACAGCGTCTTGTAGTCCGCGGACGCGCCGAAGTGCTCCAGGCTCACCGACTCGCCGTCGTCGCCGACGTAGCTCCGCCAGCCGAGCGCGACGCCCGCCTCGACCGACACGCGGGCCTTCACCCCGGGCGGGAGGACCTCCTGCCGGTAGGCGTCGGTCTGCTCCTCGAACCACTCCACGCACGGCATCGACACGACCCGGGTCGGGGTGCCCTCGGCCTGCAGCGCCGTGCGCGCCTCCAGGGCGAGCTGGACCTCGCTGCCGGTCGCGATGAGGATCACCTCGGGCTGCCCGCCGTCGGCGTCGGCCAGCACGTAGCCGCCCTTGGCGACGCCCTCCGCGGACGCGATCTCGCCGCCGCGCTCCAGCGTGGGCAGCTTCTGCCGGGTCAGCGCGAGGCCCGCCGGGCGGTCGGTGTGCCGCAGCACGGTCCGCCACGCGACCGCGGTCTCGTTGGCGTCCGCCGGCCGGACGACGTCCAGGCCCGGGATCGCCCGCAGCGCCCACAGGTGCTCCACCGGCTGGTGCGTCGGGCCGTCCTCGCCGAGGCCGATCGAGTCGTGCGTCCACACGTAGGTGACCGGCAGCTTCATCAGCGCCGCCAGCCGGACCGCCGGGCGCATGTAGTCGCTGAAGATCAGGAACGTGCCGCCGTAGGGGCGGGTGCCGCCGTGCAGCGCGATGCCGTTGCAGATCGCGCCCATCGCGTGCTCGCGGACGCCGAAGTGCAGCGTGCGGCCGTAGCGCCCGCCGGGGAACTCCTTGGTCTGGAACTCCTCGGGGATGAAGGACGGCTCGCCCTTCATCGTGGTGTTGTTGCTCTCCGCCAGGTCGGCCGAGCCGCCCCACAGCTCCGGCAGCACCGGCGCGAGCGAGGCGAGGATCTCACCGGACGCCGCGCGGGTGGCGATCTGCTTGCCGGGCTCGAACGCGGGGAGCGCCTCGTCCCAGCCGGGCGGCAGCGCGCGCTCGGAGATCCGGTCGTACTCGGCGGCCCGGTCGGGGTTCGCCGCCCGCCACGCGTCGAACGCCTCGTTCCACGCGGCGTGGTCGGCGCGGCCCCGCGCCGACACCTCGCGGGCGTGCGCCAGCACGTCCTCGGGGACCTGGAAGGTCTCGGCCGGGTCCATGCCGAGGATCCGCTTGGTCGCGGCGACCTCGTCGGCGCCGAGCGCCGAGCCGTGGATCTTGCCGGTGTTCTTCTTGTTCGGCGCCGGCCACCCGATGATCGTGCGCAGCGCGATGAACGACGGCCGGGCCGTCTCGGCCTTCGCCGCGTCGAACGCCGCCGCGAGCGCGGCCACGTTCTCCTCGTAGTCGCCGTTCTCGGTCCAGTCGACGTGGTGGACGTCCCAGCCGTACGCCGCGTAGCGGGCCCGCACGTCCTCCGACATCGCGATCGCGGTGTCGTCCTCGATCGAGATCTTGTTGTCGTCGTAGAGCAGCACCAGGTTGCCGAGCCGCTGGTGGGCCGCGAGCGCGCTCGCCTCGTGGCTGATGCCCTCCTCGATGTCGCCGTCGGAGGCGAACGCCCAGATCATGTGGTCGAAGGGGGACTCGCCCTGCGGCGCGTCGGGGTCGAACAGGCCGCGCTCGCGGCGGGCCGCCATCGCCATCCCGACCGCGTTCGCGACGCCCTGCCCGAGCGGCCCCGTGGTCGTCTCGACCCCGGCCGTGTGCCCGTGCTCGGGGTGGCCCGGGGTGAGGCTGCCCCACTTGCGCAGCGCCTTCAGGTCGTCCAGCGTCATCGGGTAGCCCGACAGGTACAGCTGGATGTACAGGGTCAGGCTGGAGTGCCCGCAGGAGAGCACGAACCTGTCCCGCCCGGCCCAGTGCGGGTCGGTCGGGTCGTGCCGGAGGTAGCGCTGGAAGAGAAGGTAGGCGGCGGGCGCGAGGCTCATCGCCGTACCGGGGTGGCCGGAGCCCGCCTCCTCGACCGCGTCCATGGCGAGGGCGCGGATCACGTCCACCGCGCGCCGGTCCGTCTCGGACCACTCAAACGTGCTGTTGTCCCTGCTCACGGAACGCCAGGCTCCTCTCGAACCGGTGTTTCAAGTCCACTCTGTAATGTTGTGCGCCACAGCTTCCCCGGCCCCGTGCCGCCGCCCGGTCCGCGGCGGGCGAAGATCATGCCGCGCCCCTGGCGAGCCTATCGCGCGGGAGGGCCGCCGCAGGCCGGGCCGTGCTGAGCCGCGCGCAGCCGCCCGCCGCCGTTCGGTGCCAGTGTGGTGTCGTGCGGTGCCGTGTGCCGGGGCCGCGCACCGGGGGGGCGGCGCCCGCGGCACCTCCCTGCACCCTTGCCCGGACGCCTCGCGCGCTAACCCCCCGCACGGGGGATCCGGCGGGTGATCCGGGACATGCTCCGGGAGGGGCCCGACCGGCCCGGCGGTCACCGTGCGGCGCGTCCGGTGACCCGGTGCACGACTCCCGGAGGGGTCGGACTACAGTGATTGCGCGGCTGACGGCAAGCGGCCGCGGCAACAAGACCAAGCCGAAGTCGCATGAACCCGAGGCCGGCCCGGAACACGGGGGCACCGCCGAGGTGGACCGATTTCTCATCCCTAGTTGGACGTGGACCCGATTGTGACGGTGCTCAGTAACAAGCGCGGGGTCGAGCTCGACGAGCGGGTGCCGGGGGCGCTCGCTCCGGCCCTCGTGCCCAACCCCGCCGAAAGCGCCGCCCGCCGGACGGTGGGCGCGAGCCTGCGCGCCTATGTGGCGCTCACCAAGCCGCGCGTCATCGAGCTGCTGCTGATCACCACCATCCCGGTGATGTTCCTGGCCGCCGACGGCGTCCCGCCCCTGTCCACGGTGCTGCTGACGCTGGCGTTCGGGACGATGTCCGCCGGATCCGCCAACGCGATCAACTGCTACATCGACCGCGACATCGACGCCAAGATGCGCCGCACCCGGCGCCGCCCGCTCGCCCGCCACCAGGTCACCCCGGCCCGCGCCCTGATCTTCGGGGTGACGCTGGCCGTGCTGTCCACGGCCGGGTTCCTGCTGGCGGTCAACCCGGTCGCCGCGGCCGGATCGCTGTTCGCGATCCTGTTCTACGTCTTCGTGTACTCGCTGCTGCTCAAGCGGCGCACCTCCCAGAACGTCGTGTGGGGCGGCATCGCCGGGTGCATGCCCGTCCTCATCGGCTGGGCCGCGATCACCGGGTCCGTCGCCTGGACGCCGTTCGTGCTGTTCATGGTGGTGTTCCTGTGGACGCCGCCGCACACCTGGACGCTGGCGATGCGCTACCGCGAGGACTACGCCGTCGCCAAGGTCCCGATGCTGCCGGTCGTCGCGTCCGAGCGCCGCGTCGTCACCGAGAGCCTCGCCTACACCTACGCCACCGTCGCGGCCTCGCTGGCGCTGTGGCCGGTCGCCGGGATGAGCCCGGTGTACGGGGCCGTCGCGGTCGTGCTCGGCCTGGTGTTCCTCGCCGAGGGGCACCGGCTGCTGAAGGCGGTGCGCGCCGGGGTGACCGGCGTCCACCTGCGGCCGATGCGGTTCTTCCACCTCTCCAACGTGTACCTGGCGCTGCTGTTCACCGCCGTGGCGGCCGACCCGCTGCTGCACTGAGCCGGCGCGGCCGGCCGGTCACCGCCGGTGACGGTCGGCCCGGCGCCGGACACGGCTTCGGTTACCCTCACGTCATGGCGCGCATGGATCCGAAAGCGGTGCTGGAAGGCCGGGTGCCGGGCAGGCCCCCGGTCGGCCTCATCGTCGGCATGACCGTGTCCGGGCTCTGCATCCTGATCGCGTTCGGCGCGGACGCGGCGCTCGGCGGGGCCGGATTCTGGGTCGGGGTGCTGCTCGCCATCCTCCCGATCCCGGTCCTGGTCGCGCTCGCCCTCACGCTGGACCGGCTGGAGCCGGAACCGCCGCGCGCCCTGGCCTTCTCGTTCATGTGGGGGGCGGGCATCGCCGTGCTCGGCGCGCTCGTCCTCAACACCGCCGGGCTGCTGTACGTGACCGTGCCCATCTTCGGGGAGACCGAGGGCCACTTCGTCAGCGCCACGTTCGGCGCGCCGATCATCGAGGAGACGCTGAAGGGCGCCGTCCTGTTCGGCCTGCTGTGGTTCCGCCGCAACGAGATCGACGGCTTCGCCGACGGCATCATCTACGCCGCGATGGTCGGCCTCGGCTTCGCCATGATGGAGAACATCACCTACTACATGCGGGCGTTCGAGGACGGCGGCGCCCAGCAGCTCCAGGCGGTGTTCATCCTGCGCGGCCTCATCGCGCCGCTCAGCCACCCCCTGTTCACGTCCATGACCGGGCTCGGCGTCGCCTACGCCGCCACGCACCGGCGCGGCCAGCTCGCCGCGCCGCTCGCCGGGCTGCTCGGCGCTATGGTCCTGCACGGGCTGTGGAACGGCTCCGCGGGCGCGTTCGGGCTCGCCGGCCTCGGCATCGTCTACCTGCTGGACTTCTGCGTCCTGGTCGCGCTGATCGTGATCGTCTTCGTCGAGCGGCGCGGCACCGTCCGCCGCATCGAGACCTACCTGCCGATGTACGCCGGGACGGGCCTGGTGACGCCGCAGGACGTGCGGATGCTGCGCTCCATCCCGTCCCGCCGCGCCGCCCGCCGCTGGGCCCGGTCGGTCGGCGGGCCGCCCGCCGGCCGCGCCATGACCGACTACCAGCTCGCCGCGACGGAGCTGGCGCTGCTGCACAAGCGCGCCGACCGCGGGGTGGCCGAGCAGCGCTGGTTCGTCACCCGCCGCGACTCGCTGCTGGAGCTGATGTCCCTGGCCCGGCAGGCGTTCCTGCGCACGCCGCTGCGCCCCGGGGCGGCCTGGCCGGCCGGCCCGCCGTGGGCGGGGCAGGGCCCGTCGGGGTTCCTGCCGCCGCGGCCGCCCGGCCCCTACGGCACGTAACCGGGGGTCGGGTCGAGGGCACGGGCACCCGGCCATACGATTGGTGCCGTGGCTGAGCGACCGTCGTCGAATCCCGCGATCCGGACCTGGAACGCCGTGTGGCGTCCGACCCCCGGATCGCTGCGGCTGCTCGCGCTCCTCGGCGTCATCGGCAACGTGCTCATCGTCATCAGCGGCGGCGCCGTCCGCGTCACCAAGTCCGGGCTCGGCTGCCCCGAATGGCCGCGGTGCACCGGCGACAGCCTCGTCCCCACGCACAGCCCCGAGCACCACCTGCTGAACATGTCGATCGAGTTCGGCAACCGGATGGTCACCTTCCTGGTGCTGGGCATCGGCGTCCTGGTGTTCGTCGCGGCGCTGCGGCTGCGGCCGCGCCGCAAGGAGCTCGTGTGGTGGGCGCTGGCGCAGCCGATGAGCGTGGTCGCGCAGGCGGTCATCGGCGGCATCGTCGTCCTCACCAAGCTGCACCCGGCGGCCGTGTCGCTGCACTTCCTCGTCTCGCCGGCGCTGCTGGTCTTCTGCGTGGCGCTGTGGGTCCGCGCCGGGGAGGGCGACGCCCCGCCGCGCCGCCTCGCCGGGCCGTGGACGCGCGGCCTCGCCGCCGCGCTGCTGGTCTCCTGCGCCGCCGTCCTCGTCGCGGGCACCGTCGTCACCGGCACCGGCCCGCACGCGGGGGACGCCGAGTCCCGCCGCTACGGGTTCAACATCACCGACGTCGCCCGCATCCACGGCGAGCTGGCCTGGCTCACCATCGGCCTGACCCTCGCGGTGATCGCCGCCCTCTACCGCACGGGCGCCCCGGCCGCCGCGCGGCGCCGCGCGCTGGAGCTGGCCGGCCTGATCGTGATCCAGGGCGCCATCGGCTACACCCAGTACTTCCTCGGCGTCCCCGCGGGCCTGGTGCTGCTGCACATGCTCGGCTCGGTGCTGATGTGGATCGCTGCGTTCCGCCTGTTCTTCGCCCTCCGCGACCGGGGCCCCGTCCCCGCCGCCGCGCCCGCGCCCGCCGCCGTCCGGCAGGCGGAGGCCCCGCAGCCCGCCTGACGGCTCACCGCTTCCGGAGGAACTCGCGGAGCCGGGGCAGGGGCCAGGTGTTGACGACGTCGTCGGGGGTCAGCCAGCCGCGCTGGGCGGTGCCGACGCCGTAGCGGATGTTGCGGTGGTCGCTCAGCGAGTGCGCGTCGGTGTCGATGGAGAACTTCACGCCGAACCGCTTCGCGCGGCGGATCAGGTCGGCGGGCAGGTCGAGCCGGTCGGGGAACGAGTCGATCTCCATGGCGGTGCCGGTGCGGGCGGCGGCGCGGAAGACCTCGTCCCAGTCGGCGTCCACCGGCGGGCGGCGGCCCATGCTGCGGGCCGTGGGGTGGCCGATGACGTGGACGTGCGGGTTCTCGCAGGCCCGGACGAGGCGGCGGGTCATCGCGTCCCGGTCCTGGGTGAAGTGGGAGTGGACGGACGCGACGCAGATGTCGAAGCCGGAGAGGAAGTCCGCGTCCCAGTCGACGCCGCCGTCGGGGTCGATGTTGAGCTCGGTGCCGTGGAGCAGGACGAGGTCGGGATACCGCTTCTGCAGTTCGGCGACCTCGGCGCGCTGGGCGAGCTTCTTCTCGTCCGTCATGCGCTGCATCACCAGGTCGGGCGCGTGGTCGGTGATCGCGTAGTACTCCAGGCCGCGGGCCCGCGCGGCCGCGGCCATGTCCGCGAGGGACGCGACGCCGTCGGTCAGGTCGGTGTGGCTGTGCAGGTCGCCGCGCAGGTCGTCGGCGGTGACGAGGCGGGGCAGCTCGTCCTTGAGGGCCGCCTCGATCTCGCCGGTGTCCTCCCGGAGGGTGGGATGGACCCAGGGCAGGCCCAGCCGCTCGTAGACCTCCTCCTCGGTCTCGGACACGATCAGCTCGTCGGACTCGGCGTCGAACAGGCCGTACTCCGACAGCTTGAGGCCCGCCTTGACGGCGATCTCGCGGGTGCGGATGTTGTGGGCCTGCGAGCCGGTGAAGTACTGCAGCGCCGCGCCCCACGACTCGGGCGGGACGACGCGCAGATCGACCTGCAGGCCCGTGGAGGTGCGGATCGAGGTCTTCTTGTCGCCGCCCACGACGACCTCCGCGACGAGCGGCAGCGCGGTGAACGCCTCCATGATCGGGCGCGGGTCGCGGGAGGCGGCGAGGACGTCCACGTCGCCGATCGTCTCGCGCATCCGGCGCAGCGACCCGGCGTGCTCGCAGCGCTCCACCTGCGGGAGCTCCGAGAGGGCGGCGACGACCTCGTCGGCGACGCCCGCGGCCGCGTCGACCAGGACGCGCTCACCGGAGCTGCGCATCAGCTCGATGCCGCGGAGGATGTTCTCCTCGGTCTTGGCGCCGAAGCCCTTGAGACCGCGCAGGCGGCCCTCCCCGATGGCGGCCGCGAGCTCGTCCACCGACGAGATGCCGAGCTCCTCGTAGACGGCCAGGGCCTTCTTCGGGCCGAGCGTCGGGATGGCGGTGAGCGCCCGGACCCCGGCGGGGATCTGCGTCCGCAGCTCCTCGACCTGCCGGATCGTGCCGGTCGTGGTGTAGTCGAGGACCTTCTTCGCGATCGCCTCGCCCACAGTCGGGATCGTGCGCAGCCCGGCCAGGTCGAGATCGGCGATGTCGTCCGGGTATCCGGCGATCGCTCGCGCGGCCTTCTCGTACGCCCGGATCTTGAAGGCGTCGCCGCCCGTGATCGACAGCAGGTCGGCCAGTTCCTGGATGAGGGCTGCGGCCTCGTCGTTCGCGCGTGCCATACGGCCGAGTCTAGAAGCCGGGTACGACGTTCCCCGTGATCAGCGCAGCGGCGCGGTGGGGCCGCCCGGGTTCTCCATGCGGCCCCGCACGACCTCCTCGGCGATCGCGGACACCTGGTCCTCGGGGAGGCGCCGGTAGCCGTCCTCGGTGACGACCGCGATCGTCGGGTAGATGCGCCGCATCGGGTCGGGCCCGCCGGTGGCGGTGTCGTCGTCGGCCGCGTCGAACATGGCCTGGACGCAGACGGTGGCGGCGTCCTCCAGCGACAGGTCGCGCCGGTAGAGCTTCTTCAGCGCGCCCAGCGCGTAGGGGGAGCCGGACCCGTCCGCGTGGAAGTCGCGGGCCTCCTGCGGCGCGCCGGTGATGTCGTAGGTGTAGATCCGCCCCTCGCCCGTGCCGGGGTCGTAGCCGGTGAACAGCGGGACGACCGCGAGGCCCTGCAGCGCCTGGGCGAGGTTGGCCTGGATGACGGCGCCCAGCCGGCGGGCCTTGCCCGGCAGCGACAGCGGGACCGTCTCCATCTTCTCGTAGTGCTCCAGCTCGACCTGGAACAGCCGGACCATCTCCAGCGCCAGCCCGACCGTCCCCGCGAACGCGACCGCCGAGTACTCGTCGGCGCGCTGGACCTTGTCCAGCTCCCGGTAGGCGATGCGGTTGCCCTGCGTGGCGCGTCGGTCGCCCGCCATCATGACGCCGCCGGGGAACTCCAGCGCCAGGACGGTCGTGCCGTGCGGCACCTCGGGCGCGTCGCCCTCCGGGACGCGGTTGACCGGCAGCAGCTCGGGGGAGTGCAGGCGCAGGAAGTCGACGAACGACGCCGACCCTCCCTCGAAGAACTCGGGCGGGATCCCCTGGTCCTCGGTCCGGCCGATCACGGCGGCTCCTCTCCCCACGCTGGACGACCCGTGCCTTGATCCGTGCGTGATGCCTTTACGCGGATCTCCTTGCACGCCGATCCTTCCACGCTGCCACATCGGGCCGCCACTCAAGCCTCGGGAGCCTCCGTGGGATCCCTCTGGCCTCTCGTGGCGCCGGCGCAGGCGACGATGACGCAGGCGATCGCGACCCACTGGCGCCCGGTGAGGATCTCGCCGAGCACCACCAGGCCGACGAGGGCGGCGACGGCGGGCTCCAGGCTCATCAGGATCCCGAAGACGCGGGCGGGCACCCGGCGCAGCGCCTCCAGCTCCAGCGAGTACGGGATGACCGACGACAGCAGGCCGACGCCGAGCCCGATCAGCAGCAGCTCCGGGTCGAGCAGCGCGCCGCCGCCCGCCGCGACCCCGGTCGCGATGCCGCCCGGCAGCACGACCAGCGTGCCGATGATGCTGGCCAGGGCCAGCCCGGTGGTGCCGGGGATGCGCCGCCCGGTGGCCGCGGTGAGCAGGATGTAGGACGCCCAGCCGACCGCGGCGAGCAGCGCGAACGCGATGCCGAGGAGGTCGGCGTCGCCGCCGCCCCGGGCGAGCATGACCACGCCCGCGCCCGCGAGCAGCACCCACAGGACGTCCCGCGGGCGGCGGGAGCCGGCGATCGCGACCGACAGCGGCCCGAGGAACTCGATCGTGACCGCGACGCCCAGCGGGATCCGCGCGAGCGCCTGGTAGAAGGCGAAGTTCATCCCGGCGAGCGAGATCCCGTACCCGGCGACGACGGCGAGGCTCGTCCAGGAGTGGTCGCGCAGCACGGTGCGCAGCGCCCGGCGGGCCAGGAAGCCCAGCACCAGCGCCGAGGCCAGCAGCCGGATCGACACGACGGACGTCGGCGGCAGCCGCTCGAACAGGTGCTTGGCCAGGCCCGCGCCGACCTGCACCGAGACGATGCCGAGGAAGATCAGCGCGGGCGGCGGGACCGAGCCGAGCGACAGCGCGCGCGTGCGGCCGGTGGCGCGGGTCGTGCCGCCGAGCGAGCCCGGTGCTTCAGCGAGGGCCAACGGTCACTCCCACCGGAAGAAGCGGGCGGCGAGGGCGAGGCCGGCGACGGCCCACACCGCGAGGACGAGCAGCGGCTGCGCGGGGAACGCGGCGCCGTCCTGCAGGACGTCGCGCAGCCCGCCCGCCAGCGCCGAGATCGGCAGCAGCTCCAGGGCGTCCCGGACGGGGCCGGGGAACTTCTCCAGCGGGAACACGACGCCGCCGACGGCCAGCAGCAGGATGTAGACGAGGTTCGCGGCGGCGAGGGCCGCCTCGGCGCGCATCGTCCCGGCCATGAGCAGCCCGAACCCGGAGAACGCGGCGGTGCCGAGCAGCAGCAGGACGAGCACCGAGGCCGGGTCGCCGTGCGGCTCCCAGCCGAGCGCCAGCGCCACCGCGCAGATCACCGCGGCCTGCACTGCCTCGACCGCCAGCACGCTGGCGGTCTTGGCGCCGATCAGCCCGGCGCGCGGCAGCGGGGTGGCGCCGAGCCGCTTGAGGACGCCGTAGCGCCGCTCGAACCCGGTCCCGATCGCCTGCCCGGTGAACGCCGTGGACATCACCGCGAGCGCGAGGATGCCGGGCGCGAGGAAGTCGACACGGCGGCCGGAGCCGAGGTCGAGCAGGGAGGTCGCGCTGAACAGGACGAGCAGCACCACCGGGATGATCAGCGTCAGCAGCAGCTGCTCGCCGTTGCGCAGCACGGTGCGGAACTCGTAGCGGGCCTGCGACGCGACCATCCGCGGCAGCGGCACGGCCCCCGGCGCGGGGGACAGGTCCAGTGGGGCGGTCATGACCGCAGCTCCCGTCCGGTGAGTTCGAGGAAGACGTCCTCCAGCGTGCGGCGCTCGATCCGCAGGTCCTCGGTCAGGACGCCGTGCGAGGCGCACCAGGCGGTGACGGTGGCGAGCAGCTCGGGGCGCACGTCCGCCTCGATCAGGTAGTGCCCGGCGGGCGACTCCTTGGCCGCGCTGCCGGCGGGCAGCGCGGCGAGCAGCTCGTCCAGGCCGAGGCCGGGCCGGGCGCGGAACCGCAGCTGCCGCTCGGCGCCGGTCAGCTCCTCGGGGGCGCCCTCGGCGACGACCCGGCCGTGGTCGACGATGACGACGCGGTCGGAGAGGCGCTCGGCCTCCTCCATGTTGTGGGTCGTGAGGACCACCGACACCCCGGCGGCGCGCAGCTCCTCGATCAGCTCCCAGGTGGCGTGCCTGGCCTGCGGGTCGAGGCCGGTGGTGGGCTCGTCGAGGAAGACCAGCTCGGGCCGCCCGACGATGGCGACGGCGAGGGACAGGCGCTGCTGCTGCCCGCCCGACATGCGGCGGAACGGGGTGCGGGCGTGCTCGGTGAGGCCGAGCCGCGCCAGCAGGGCCGCCGGGTCGAGCGGCGTCGCGTGGAACGAGGCGACGAGCGTCAGGAACTCGCCGGCGCGGGCGGTGCCCGGCACGCCGCCGGACTGCGGCATCACGCCGACCCGCGGCTTCAGCGCCCGGCCGCCCGCGACCGGGTCCAGGCCGAGGACGCGGACGGTGCCGGAATCGGCCCGTCTGAACCCCTCGCAGATCTCGATGGTCGTCGTCTTGCCCGCGCCGTTCGGGCCGAGCAGCGCGGTGACGGCGCCCCGGGCAGCGCTGAAGGACAGGCCGTCGACGGCCGTGGCCGCGCCGTAGCGCTTCACGAGAGAGTGCAGCTCGACCGCGCTGTCTCGGCCGCCGCCTCCGGGGGGTGTCATGCAGACGAGTTTAGGTCCGGGCCCCGGCAGCTCCGTGCCGGGTCCCGCCGCCGGTCCGGGTGAAGGTCGGGCAAAGCCCGCGGGCCGCGCCGATCCAGTTTCGGGCGCCGGAGCGCGGGAATTGCGGACCTGTCGCCGGACCGGGCCGGTGACCTGGGGTCGTGCGGCGCCGCGGCCGGGCCCCGAGGAGGTGGGGGATGCCGTTCCACGTCGATTCGGAGGCCGGCCGGCTCCGGGAGGTGCTGCTGCACCGGCCGGAGCTGTCGCTGAAGCGGCTCACCCCGTCCAACGCGGCCGGGCTGCTCTTCGACGACGTGCTGTGGGTCAGGCGCGCGGTGGAGGAGCACGAGGAGTTCGAGGACGTGCTGCGGGCCGAGGGCGTCCGGACGCACCTGCTGATGGACCTGCTCACCGAGACGGCCGGGATCCCCGAGGCGCGCAAGCACATCATGGACGCCGTCGTCGACCCGCACTGGTTCGGCCCGCTCGCCACCGACGCGATCCGCAACTGCCTGGACTCCATGGACGTGCAGGAGCTCGCCGCGTTCCTGATCGGCGGCATCACCAAGCGGGAGATCCTGGAGCGCATCCCCGAGCCCGCGTCGATCGCGTTCCACTCCCTCCCCATGGACGGCTTCCTGCTGCCGCCGCTGCCCAACCACCTGTTCACCCGCGACACCTCGTGCTGGATCTACGACGGCGTCTCGATCAACACGATGCGCAAGAAGGCGCGGCTGCGCGAGACGGTCAACATGGAGGCGGTCTACCGCTGGCACCCGCTGTTCGCCGCCGGGTACGGCCGGCCCGCCGAGGGCGGCTTCCACGTGTGGAGCAGCGGGACGGCGATGGCGCCCGCCACGCTGGAGGGCGGCGACGTCCTGGTCATCGGCAACGGCGCCGTGCTGGTCGGGATGAGCGAGCGGACGCAGCCGCAGGCCGTGGAGATGCTCGCGCAGTCGCTGTTCGCCGCCGGGTCGTGCACCCGGATCGTCGCGCTGCGGATGCCGCACAGGCGGGCGTTCATGCACCTGGACACGGTCATGACGATGGTCGACCACGGCGTGTTCACCGCCTACGCGGGGCTCGGCATGCTGCCGTCCCACACCGTCGAGCCGGGCGACACCGAGAAGGAACTGAAGATCACCGACCATCCTCCCGAGGACATGCACCGGGCGATCGCCGCGGCGCTCGGCCTGGACGACATCAAGGTCCTCGTCCCGACGCAGGACGTGTTCGCCGCCGAGCGCGAGCAGTGGGACGACGGCGCGAACGTCCTGGCCGTCTCGCCCGGCGTCGTCGTCGCCTACGAGCGCAACGCGACGAGCAACAACCATCTGAGCCGGAACGGGATCGAGGTCATCACCATCCGCGGCAGCGAGCTGGGCCGCGGGCGGGGCGGCCCGCGCTGCATGACCTGCCCGCTCATCCGGGACGCCTGACGACCAACGACTCTCGGGAGACCGGATATGGCGCTCGACCTCCGCGGCCGCAGCCTGCTCAGGGAACTCGACTTCACTCCGGAGGAGTTCGGGTACCTGCTCGACCTCGCGGCCGAGCTGAAGGCCGCGAAGCACACCGGGACGGAGCGGCAGGCCCTGACCGGCCGGAACATCGCGCTGATCTTCGAGAAGACGTCCACCCGGACGCGCTGCGCGTTCGAGGTCGCCGCGCACGACCAGGGCGCCCACGTGTCCTACCTCAGCCCCGGCGGGACGCAGATCGGCCACAAGGAGTCGATGAAGGACACGGCCCGCGTCCTGGGACGGATGTACGACGGCATCGAGTACCGGGGATCGAGCCAAAGGCTCGTGGAAGAACTCGCCGAGTACGCGGGCGTCCCCGTGTGGAACGGACTGACCGACGAGTGGCACCCCACGCAGATGCTCGCCGACATGCTCACCATGCGCGAGCACAGCGGCAAGCCCCTGCAGGACGTCACGTACGCCTACCTGGGCGACGCGCGCAACAACATGGGCCACTCCTACGTGGCCACCGGCGCGCTGCTCGGCATGAACGTGCGCATCGTCGCGCCGCAGACCCTGTGGCCGGACGAGGAGGCGGTCGTCCAGCCGTCCAGGACGGTGGCGGCCAAGACCGGAGCGGACATCACCCTCACCGAGGACGTGTCCGAAGGCGTACGCGGCGCCGACTTCGTCATGACCGACGTGTGGGTGTCGATGGGCGAGCCCGAAGAGGTGTGGGACGAGCGCATAGCGCTGCTCAAGCCCTACCAGGTGAACACCGAGGTCATGCGGGCGACCGGGAACCCGGAGGCCAAGTTCATGCATTGCCTTCCCGCCTTCCACGACCGGGGGACGGCGGTGGGGGAGGAGATCTACCGCAAGACCGGCCTGGAGGCGCTGGAGGTCACCGACGAGGTGTTCGAGTCGGGCGCCTCCATCGTCTTCGACGAGGCCGAGAACCGGATGCACACCATCAAGGCGGTCATGGTCGCGACGCTCGGCCGGCCGGGCGGGTGAGGGGGAACGGATGCGCGTGGTCGTCGCGCTCGGGGGGAACGCGCTGGTCAAACGGGGGGACCTGGCCGACGCCGGGCCGCAGCGCGCCAACGTCGACCGGGCGGTGCGGGCGCTCGCGCCGCTCGCCGAGAGGCACGAGCTGATCATCACGCACGGGAACGGGCCGCAGGTCGGGGTGCTGGCGCTGGAGAGCGTCAACGACCCGAACCTGACCCGGCCCTACCCCCTCGACACGATCGGCGCCGAGACCCAGGGCATGATCGGCTACTGGATGCTGCAGGCGCTGCAGAACGCGCTGCCCGGCCGCCAGGTGATGGCGATGATCAACCAGACGCTGGTGTCGGCGGTGGACCCGGCGTTCGAGAACCCGACCAAGTTCGTCGGGCAGGTCTACGACCGGGAGGAGGCGGAGAAGCTCGCCGGCGAGTACGGCTGGACGGTCCGCCGGGACGGGGACAAGTGGCGCCGCGTCGTGCCGTCCCCGCGCCCGCAGCGGGTGATCGAGACCCGGCTGATCCGCGAGCTGGTCCGGCTCGGCACGGTCGTGGTCTGCGCCGGCGGCGGCGGAGTCCCGGTGTTCCGCAACGACGTCGGCCGGCTGGAGGGCGTCGAGGCGGTGATCGACAAGGACCTCACCGCGGCCGTCCTGGCCGAGAGCATGGACGCGGACGCGCTGCTCATCCTCACCGACGTCCCCCGCGTGATGCGGAACTTCGGCACGCCGGAGCAGGAGGAGATCGGCCACACGACCCCCTACGAGCTGCGCGCCGAGGACTTCCCCGCCGGGTCGATGGGCCCCAAGGTCCAGGCGGCGGTGGGCTTCGTCGAGCGGACCGGCGACATGGCCGCGATCGGGCTGCTCGACCAGTGCGTGGAGATCCTCGCCGGCACCGCCGGGACGATCGTCACGCCCAACGCCACCTGGCCGCTGGAAAGCACCCTGTGACCACCGGGACGGCGGCTGGATCGTTCGTGCGCAGCCTGCTGCGCACGAAACCGGTCGACCGGATCGTCGCCGAGGGCGGGCAGGGCGAGGGCGGCGAGCTGAAGCGCTCGATGAGCCTGCTGCAGCTCACCTTCTTCAGCGTCGGCGCGACCCTCGGCACCGGCATCTTCGTCGTCCTCGGCGAGGCGGTGCCGCTGGCCGGCCCGGCGGTCGTCCTGGCGTTCGTGCTCGCCGCCGTCACCGCGCTGTTCTCGGCGCTGTCGTACGCGGAGCTGGCCGGGACGATCCCGGTGTCCGGCTCGTCCTACTCCTACGCCTACGCGACGCTCGGCGAGCTGGTCGCCTGGATCTGCGGGTGGTGCCTGCTGCTGGAGTACGCGGTGTCGGTGTCGGCCGTCGCGGTCGGCTGGGGCTCCTACCTCAACGCGTTCTTCGACGCGGCGCTCGGCGTCACGATCCCGGCGCGGATCGCCAACCCGCCCGGCGAGGGCGGCCTGGTCAACGTCCCGGCCGTCGTCGTGGTGCTGATCGCCGCGCTGCTCCTGCTGCGCGGCACGTCCGAGAGCGCCGCCGCCAACACCGTCATGGTCTTCCTGAAGATCGCCGTGCTGCTGTTCTTCTGCGCGGTCGCCTTCACCGCGTTCAAGGCGGGCAACCTGAGCGCGTTCGCGCCGATGGGCTGGGCGGGGATCAGCGCCGCCGGCGGCAAGGTGTTCTTCTCCTACATCGGCTTCGACGCCGCCTCCACCGCCGGCGAGGAGGCGAAGGACCCGCGCCGGGACCTGCCGCTCGCGATCGTCCTGTCGCTGGCCATCGTCACCGTCCTGTACGTGCTGGTCGGGCTGGCCGCCGTCGCCGCGATGCACTGGGAGAGGTTCGCGCTGAGCGGCTCGGAGGCGTCCCTGGCGGAGGTGCTGGACGTGGCGACCGGGCGGTCCTGGCCGTCGATGGTCCTCGCGCTCGGCGCGGTGATCGCCATCGCCAGCGTCGTCCTCACCGTCATGTACGGGCAGACCCGCATCCTGTTCGCCATGGCGCGGGACGGGCTCGTCCCGGAGGTGTTCCAGAGGGTCAGCCCCGGCCGGCGGGTGCCGGTCGCCAACACCGTCATCGTGGCGGTGTTCATCGGGGTCCTCGCCGCGGTGATCCCGCTCGGCCGGCTCGTCGACGCCACCAGCATCGGGACGCTGTTCGCGTTCGCGCTGGTCGGCGTCGGCGTCATCGTCCTGCGCCGCACCCGGCCCGAGCTGCCGCGCAGCTTCCGCACCCCGCTGTTCCCGGTGACGCCGCTGCTCGGCGTCGGGTTCTGCCTGTACCTGATGGTCGGCCTCGGCGGCGTCACCTGGGCCGTGTTCGCGCTGTGGTGCGCCGTCGGGCTGGCCGCCTACTTCCTGTACGGCCGGCGGCACTCACGCCTGGCGGGGGAATCCGCGGGAAGGGGAATGCCGTGAACGCCGCGAAGAAGAACGACACCGACGCAATGCGGGTGCTGGTCGGCTACTCGCCCGACGAGCGCGGCGGCGACGCGCTCGCGCTGGCCGCCCTGCTCGCCCGGACGATGCGCGCGCCGCTGACGGCCGTCCACGTCCACCCGCCGCCGTGGCCGGCCCCCGGCCCCGGCGCGGTGGACGCCGAGTGGGTCGCCTGGCTCAGGGGCCAGTCGGACGAGGCGCTCGACGAGGCCGCCGCGCGCCTCGCCGAGATGGACGTGCCGAAGCGGGACATCGAGCTGCGCGTCCACGCCCACCGCAGCAGCGGGCGCGGCCTCATCCAGGTCGCCGGGGACGTGGGCGCCGACCTGATCGTGGCGGGCTCGGCGCCCCGCGGGCGGCGCGGCCGGGTCGCGATCGGCAGCACCGCCGACCAGCTGCTGCACGGCTCGCCCGTCCCGGTCATGCTGGCCCCGCGCGGCTACGCGGCGCACCCGCCGCGGCGCATCGCGCGGATGACCCTCGCCTACTGGCGGCGCCGGGACGGCGACGGGCCGCTGACGGCCGCCGCCGGCATCGCCGAGCGGCTGGACGCCGAGCTGCGGCTGCTCACCCTGCTGATCCGGCCGCCCGGCCTCGCGGCCCGGTTCCGCGCCCCGGGCGGCGTGCTGGACCGCCAGCTCGCCCAGGCCGAGGAGGACCTGCGCTACGCCGCCGGGCTGCTCGGCGGCGGGGCGCCGGTGGAGCGGCTCACCGCCATCGGGACCGACATCGCCAAGACGCTCGGCACCGTCGATATGCTGCACGGCGAGGTGCTGGCCTGCCTGTCCGGGCACGACGGCCCGCTGCGCAAGGTCTTCCTCGGGGAGAGCTCCGGCAAGATCCTCCGTGCCGCGCCGTGCCCGGTGCTGCTGCTGCCGCGCGGGGCCGCCGCGCCGACCGCGGGAGAAAGCCCAGGTTAGGTAAGCCTTGCCTGCGTGAGCTACGACATCGGCGTTCCGGTGTTTCCGGGGAAGGAATTACGGCACACTGATGTTGTGAAATACGTGAGCGAGGATCAGACGACCACCGGGGCCGCCGCCGCGCGGCCGTCCGGCGTGCCGTCCGGCCCCGGCCACACCGAGCGCGACACGCGCGCGCGGGTGGCCCGGCTGATCCTCGAGCACGGCCCGGTCACGGCGTCCACGCTGGGCGAACGCGTCGGCCTCACGCCGGCCGCGATCCGCAGGCACCTGGACGCGCTGCTGGCCGAGGGCATGATCGAGGTCCGCAAGGCGCGGGTGCCGCAGACCCGGCGCGGCCGGGGACGCCCGGCCAAGTGGTTCGCCATCACCGACGCGGGGCGCAGCGCGTTCGTGCACGCCTACGACGACCTGGCGACCAGCGCGCTGCGGTTCCTGGCGGACAAGGCCGGCGACCACGCGGTCGCCGAGTTCGCCCGGCGGCAGATCGCCGACCTGGAGCAGCGGTACCGGCCGGTCGTGCAGGACGCGCCGCCCCAGCAGCGGGTCCGCATGCTCGCCGAGGCCCTGTCGGGCGACGGCTACGCGGCCGCCGCGGCCAAGGCGCCCCAGCCGGGCGGCGGCGAGCAGCTGTGCCAGCACCACTGCCCGGTCGCGCACGTCGCCGCGGAGTTCCCGCAGCTGTGCGAGGCCGAGACCGAGGCGTTCAGCAGGCTGCTCGGCACCCCCGTCCAGCGGCTGGCCACCATCGCCCACGGCGACGGGATCTGCACCACCCACGTCAGCCCGGTCGACCTGTGCGCCGACCGGGCCCGAGATGATGCGACGTGACGAAGATATCACTCTCTGGAGTTGTTCTATGACTACAGCAGCCCACCCCGAACTCGAGGGGCTCGACAGGTACAAGTTCGGCTGGGCCGACTCGGACGAAGCCGGCGCGGCGGCCCGCCGCGGCCTGAACGAGGACGTCGTCCGCGACATCTCGGCCAAGAAGGACGAGCCCGAGTGGATGCTCGACCTGCGCCTCAAGGGGCTGCGGCTGTTCAACAAGAAGCCGATGCCCACCTGGGGCTCGGACCTGTCGGACATCGACTTCGACAACATCAAGTACTTCGTGCGCTCCACCGAGCAGCAGGCGTCGTCGTGGGAGGAGCTCCCCGACGACATCAAGAACACCTACGACAAGCTCGGCATCCCCGAGGCCGAGAAGCAGCGCCTGATCGCCGGCGTCGCCGCGCAGTACGAGTCGGAGGTCGTCTACCACAAGATCCGCGAGGACCTTGAGGAGAAGGGCGTCATCTTCGTCGACACCGACACCGGCCTGCGCGAGCACCCGGAGATCTTCCAGGAGTACTTCGGCTCGGTGATCCCGGTCGGCGACAACAAGTTCGCCGCGCTGAACACCACCGTGTGGTCGGGCGGCTCGTTCGTCTACGTCCCGCCGGGCGTGCACGTGGAGATCCCGCTCCAGGCCTACTTCCGGATCAACACCGAGAACATGGGCCAGTTCGAGCGGACGCTGATCATCGCCGACGAGGGCTCCTACGTGCACTACGTCGAGGGCTGTACCGCGCCGATCTACAAGTCGGACTCGCTGCACTCGGCGGTCGTGGAGATCATCGTCAAGAAGGACGCCCGCGTCCGCTACACGACCATCCAGAACTGGTCGAACAACGTCTACAACCTGGTGACCAAGCGCGCCGTCGCCTACGAGGGCGCCACCATGGAGTGGGTCGACGGCAACATCGGCTCCAAGGTCACCATGAAGTACCCGGCCGTCTACCTGCTCGGCGAGCACGCCAAGGGCGAGACCCTGTCGATCGCCTTCGCGGGCGAGGACCAGCACCAGGACGCCGGCGCCAAGATGGTGCACGCAGCGCCGAACACCTCCTCCAGCATCATCTCCAAGTCGGTGGCGCGCGGCGGCGGCCGCACGTCCTACCGCGGGCTGGTGCAGATCCAGGAGGGCGCCGAGCACAGCAAGTCCACGGTCAAGTGCGACGCGCTGCTCGTCGACCAGATCAGCCGGTCCGACACCTACCCCTACGTCGACGTCCGCGAGGACGACGTCGAGATGGGCCACGAGGCGACCGTCTCCAAGGTGTCGGAGCAGCAGCTGTTCTACCTGATGAGCCGCGGCCTCACCGAGGACGAGGCGATGGCGATGATCGTGCGCGGGTTCGTCGAGCCCATCGCGCGGGAGCTGCCGATGGAGTACGCCCTGGAGCTGAACCGGCTCATCGAGCTGCAGATGGAAGGAGCCGTCGGCTGATGGGGCTCGACACCAAGCCTCTCTCGACGCTGCACGAGAAGGCGTCCTACGACGTCGCCGACTTCGAGGTCCCGACGGGCCGCGAGGAGGAGTGGCGGTTCACCCCGCTGCGCCGCCTCCGCGGCCTGCACAAGGGCACCGCGCAGGACGGCGGCAAGGTCCTGCTGGAGGTCGAGGCGGCCCCCGAGGTCACCGTCGAGACCGTCGGGCGCGACGACCCGCGCCTCGGCAAGGCGTACGTGCCCGCCGAGCGGGTCAGCGCGCAGGCGTGGAACTCCTTCACCGACGCGACCGTCGTGACCGTCCCGAAGGAGGCCGTCGCCTCGGCGCCGACCGTCCTGCGGCGGCGCGGCGAGGACGCCTCGGCCGCCGCCTACGGCCACACCACCGTCGTGGTGGAGCCGTTCGCCGAGGCCACCGTGGTGCTCACCCACCGCGGGTCGGCGACCTACGCCGAGAACATCGAGTTCGTCGTCGGCGACGGCGCCCGCCTGTCGGTCATCAGCCTGCAGGACTGGGCGGACGACGCCGTCCACGTCGCCCACCAGCACGCCCGGCTCGGCCGCGACGCCCGGTTCGTCTCGCACAACATCTCGCTCGGCGGCGACGTCGTGCGGATCTCGCCGTCCATCGCCTACGCGGCGCCGGGCGGCGACGCCGAACTGTACGGGGTGTACTTCGTCGACGGCGGCCAGCACCTGGAGCACCGCCTCCTCGTCGACCACACCGTCCCGCACTGCCGCAGCCGCGTCGACTACCGCGGCGCCCTGCAGGACCAGGACGCGCACGCGGTGTGGATCGGCGACGTGATCATCCGCGCGGAGGCGGAGGGCACCGACACCTACGAGCTGAACCGCAACCTCGTCCTCACCGACGGGACGCGGGTCGACTCGGTGCCGAACCTGGAGATCCTCACCGGCGAGGTCGCCGGTGCGGGGCACGCCTCCGCGTCGGGGCGCCTGGACGACGAGCACCTGTTCTACCTGCAGGCGCGCGGCATCACCTTCGACGAGGCGCGCCGCATGGTCGTCCGGGGCTTCCTCGGCCAGCTGGTCGAGCGCATCGAGGTCGCCGAGGTCCGCGACAAGGTGCGCGAGGCCATCGAGGAAGAGCTGGACCAGGGAGCGGCTCGATGACCGAAACCGCGAAGCCCGGGGAGTCTGGGGGGGCGACCCCCCAGCAGGGGTACGTGAAGGTGTGCGCGCTGGACGAGGTCCCCGCCGACGGGGCCCTCGGCGTCGAGGTCGACGACACGCCCGTCGTCATCGCGCGCAGCGGCGACGAGGTGTACGCCCTGAACGACATCTGCTCGCACGCCGAGGTCTCGCTGTCGGAGGGCGAGATCTACAACGGCACCATCGAGTGCTGGCTGCACGGGTCGTGCTTCGACCTGCGCAGCGGCAAGCCCACCAACCCGCCGGCCACGCAGCCGGTCGCCACCTACAAGGTCAAGGTCGAGAGCGGGGACGTCTACGTCTCGCTCGGCGACGACTGACCCCACGACGAAGGAACCACACGCACTATGGCCACGCTAGAGATCCGCGACCTCCACGTCTCCGTCGGCGACGGCTCCGACGGGGCGAAGGAGATCCTCCGCGGGGTCGACCTGACCGTGCAGGCCGGCGAGACCCACGCGATCATGGGGCCGAACGGCTCCGGCAAGTCCACCCTGGCCTACGCCGTCGCCGGGCACCCCAAGTACACGGTGACGTCCGGCACGGTCACGCTGGACGGCGAGGACGTCCTCGCGATGTCGGTCGACGAGCGCGCCCGCGCCGGGCTGTTCCTGGCGATGCAGTACCCGGTCGAGGTGCCGGGCGTGTCCGTCTCCAACTTCCTGCGCTCGGCGGTGACCGCCGTCCGCGGCGAGGCCCCGAAGCTCCGCGACTTCTCCAAGGAGATGAAGACGGCGATGGACAACCTGTCCATCGACCCGGCGTTCGCGCAGCGCAGCCTCAACGAGGGCTTCTCCGGCGGTGAGAAGAAGCGGCACGAGATCCTGCAGCTGGAGATGCTCAAGCCGAAGTTCGCGATCCTGGACGAGACCGACTCCGGCCTCGACGTCGACGCCCTCAAGGTCGTCTCCGAGGGCGTGAACCGGTTCTCCGCCGGCGACACCGGCGTCCTGCTCATCACGCACTACACGCGCATCCTGCGGTACGTGAAGCCCGACTTCGTGCACGTGTTCGCGGCCGGCCGCGTCGTCGCCGAGGGCGGCCCGGAGCTGGCCGACGAGCTGGAGGAGCAGGGCTACGAGAAGTACGTGAAGGCGGGCGCGTCCCTATGAGCCTTCTGCCCGAGGAGCTGAAGAAGGACTTCCCGCTGCTCGGACGCACGGTCCGCGGCGGGCGTCCTCTGGTGTACCTCGACTCGGGGGCGACGTCGCAGAAGCCCGTCCGGGTGCTGGACGCGGAGCGGGAGTTCTACGAGCGGCACAACGCGGCCCCGCACCGCGGCGCGCACCTGCTCGCCGAGGAGGCGACGGAGGCCTACGAGAACGCCCGCGCGTCCATCGCCCGGTTCATCGGCGCGTCGCCCGCCGAGATCGTGTTCACCAAGAACGCCACCGAGGGCATCAACCTCGTCGCGTACGCGATGAGCAACGCCGCGACCGCCGGCCCGGAGGCCGAGCGGTTCGCGGTCGGCCCCGGCGACGAGGTCGTGGTGTCGGAGATGGAGCACCACGCGAACCTCGTGCCGTGGCAGCAGCTGTGCCGGCGCACTGGGGCCACGCTGCGCTGGTTCGGCATCACCGACGAGGGCCGCCTCGACCTGGAGGACCTCGACGACCTGGTCAACGAGCGCACCAAGATCGTCGCGCTGACGCACCAGTCGAACGTGCTCGGGACCGTCCCGCCGGTGGAGCGGATCATCGAGCGCGCGCACGCCGTCGGCGCGCTCGTCCTGCTGGACGCCGCGCAGTCCGTCCCGCACCAGCCGGTCGACGTCACCGGGCTCGGCGCCGACTTCCTGGCGTTCTCCGGCCACAAGATGCTCGGCCCGACCGGCATCGGCGTCCTGTGGGGCCGCGGCGAGCTGCTGGAGGCGATGCCGCCGTTCATCACCGGCGGATCCATGATCGAGCTCGTCCACATGGAGCAGTCCACGTTCATGCCGCCGCCGCAGCGGTTCGAGGCCGGCGTCCCGATGACCGCGCAGGCCATCGGCCTCGGCGTCGCCTGCGACTACCTCGCCGACCTCGGCATGGACCGCGTCCACGCCCATGAGGAGGCCCTCGTCGGGTACTCCCTCGAACGGCTCGGCGAGATCCCCGGCGTCCGCATCATCGGCCCCGGCACCACCGAGGCGCGCGGGGGCGCGGTGTCGTTCACCGTGGAGGACATCCACCCCCACGACGTCGGCCAGGTTCTTGACGACCTGGGCGTCGAGGTCCGCGTCGGCCACCACTGCGCATGGCCGATCTGCCGGCGCTTCGGCATCCCGGCGACGACCCGCGCGACGTTCTACCTCTACAACACCCTCGCCGACGTGGACGCGCTCGCCGACGGGGTACGGCACGCACAGAAGTTCTTCGGAACACACTGACGCGCGGGCCGGTTGTAGCGAAAAAGGCTTGGAAGGGACGACATGCAGCTGGAGGCGATGTACCAGGAGGTCATCCTGGACCACTACCGCAACCCCCACCACAAGGGGCTGCGGGAGCCGTTCGAGGGCGAGGCGCACCACGTCAACCCGACCTGCGGTGACGAGGTGACGCTGCGCGTCCACCTGGACGGCGAGGGCCAGGACGCCACGGTCGCCGACGTGTCCTACGACGCCATGGGCTGCTCGATCAGCCAGGCCAGCGCCTCGGTGATGTCCGACCTGATCATCGGAAAGTCCGTGAAGGAGGCGATGGCCGTCGGCGAGGAGTTCCTGGCCCTGATGCAGTCCCGCGGCCGGGACACCGAGCCCGACGAGGACGTCCTGGAGGACGCCATCGCCTTCGCCGGGGTCTCCAAGTACCCGGCCAGGATCAAATGCGCCCTGCTCGCCTGGATGGCGTGGAAGGACGCGACCGCACGCGCACTCGGAGAGGCATCATGACCGACACGCCCGCGACCGGCACGGCCCCTCAGGAGGAAGAGGTCCTGGAGGCGCTCAAGGACGTCGTCGACCCCGAGCTCGGCATCAACGTCGTCGACCTCGGCCTGATCTACGGCATCAACCTCGACGACGAGGTGGCCACCATCGACATGACGCTGACCAGCGCCGCCTGCCCGCTCACCGACGTGATCGAGGACCAGGCCCACAGCGCCCTGGAGGGCCTGGTCAAGGACGTCAAGATCAACTGGGTCTGGCTCCCGCCGTGGGGCCCGGACAAGATCACCGACGACGGCCGCGACCAGCTCCGCGCCCTCGGCTTCAACGTCTGACACCCCGCACTGCGCGAAGGCCGCGCCCCCGCCCGGGGCGCGGCCTTCGGCGCTCTTCGGGCGGCTGTTGACAGTGGCGGTGTGATGGACGCGTTCCCCGGCAGCGAGCCGGGGCTGGTGGCGCGGCGGGCGGCCGCGGACGGCGGAGTCGATGGCGGCGACCATCGGGACGCACTCGCACCTGCTGGTCCTCGGCGAGGCCGAGCGCGAGCAGGTCATGGCGCGGGTCCTGCACTACCTGCGGAGCGCGCCGGAGACGGGCGAGGGCGAGTTCGAGTTGCCGATCGTCACGCTCGCGGTGCGCGGTCGGCGCGGTCCTTCGGCTTGGCGGGCCACAGCGTGTGGCTGATCGGCCAGATGGCCCAGATCGCGAGGACGGTGCCCAGGCGGGCCGCCCAGGCCGTGAGGGCCCGCGTGCGGTCGGGGTCGCCCACGAGGACGATCGTGGTCAGGAGGAGGGCGCAGGCGATGGCGGTCGCGAGGGCCGCCTTGCCGAACTCGCGCCACTCGTAGCGGGTGCGTGCGCCGCCGTACGCGGGCTTGCCGCGCGGCGGCGGGCCGCCGGCGAAGCGGTGGGCGAAGCGCTCGTCCGCCCAGCGGACCATGCTGTGCCCGAACGCGACCGAGTAGCCGAGGTAGGCGGCGGCGAGGCCGTGGCCGGTGCCGGCGGTCGCCCCGTTGCGCAGGTCGACCGCGGTGGCGGCCAGCAGGACCAGGTCCAGCAGCGGGACGCAGAGCAGCAGCACCGCGCCGGTGCGGCGCAGCCGCAGCGGGTAGCGGGCGAGGAGCCCGGCCGCGAGGACGATCCAGAATCCGATCTCGCATGCGGCGATGACGGCGATGAGCACGGGTTCCAGCGTGGTCCCGGGACGGCGCCGGATCGTCGTCCGCGGTGAGGTTCTCCGGGTCGTCCGAAGGATGTACGCCCGCTCCTCACCCGGGCGGACGAGGCACCGCGGCCGGGATGCTGAGATGTACCCGTGCACCTGATCCGACGGCTGACCACGCGCCAGGACGCGCTGATCGCGGCGGCCGCGCTCGCCGGCGGGCTGCTGATGCTCGCGGCCCACGGCTACTCGACGTGGGCGCCGGGCTGGGACCCCTCGCGCTGGGCGCGCCTGATCCCGCTGCTCGGGCTGTGCGCGGCCATGCTGCTGCGGCGGACGGCGCCGCTGACGGGGCTGGCCCTCGCGACCCCGTTCAACTTCGCCGACGTGGCGTTCGGGCCGAGCATCGCCACCGCGATGATCTACGGGGACGCGCTGTACGCCGCGAGCCTGTACGGGCGGCGGCGGACGGCGGAATGGCTGCTCGGGTCGACCGTGTCCGCGTCGCTGGCGGTCTTGGCCGGCGTCGGGATCGCGCTGCGCGGCGTCGCGGTCGGCGTGGTGGCGGGTGCGGTCGCCGGGCTGGTGTGGGTGGCGCCGGTGCTGACCGCGATGGCGGTCCGCGAGCACCGTTTCCGGGCGGAGGCCGAGCGGCGGCGGGCCGAGGCCGAGCGCGAGCGGGCCGAGCAGGTGGCGCGGCTGGCCGAGCTGGACCGGCGCGCCGCGGTGACCGCCGAGCGGGCCCGGATGGCCCGCGAGCTGCACGACGTGATCGCCAACCATCTGAGCGCGGTGGCGCTGCACTCCTCGGCGGTGCTGCGGGTGGCCGACCTGGACCGCGCGGAGATCGAGCGGTCGCTGCGGGTCATCCGGGAGAACAGCGTGCAGGGGCTCGCCGAGATGCGCCGGATGATCGGGCTGCTGCGGGACGGCGGCGACGCCGACCCGGCCGCCCGGCCGCGGCTCACCGAGCTGGACCGGCTCGTCCGGCACACCGCGCGGTCCGATCTGTCGGCGCGCCTGGAGGTCGCGGGGGAGCCGGCGGAGCTGCCCGCGGCGGTCGAGCTGGCCGCGTACCGGATCGTCCAGGAGTCCCTGACGAACGCGCTCAAGCACGCCGGGCCGGGCCGCGCCGAGGTCCGGGTCGAGTACGGCCGGCGGCTCGTGATCGACGTGTCCAGCCCGCTCGGCCGCAACGGCTCCCGGCTGCCGGGCAGCGGCAGCGGCCTGGTCGGGATGCGCGAGCGCGCGGTGATGCTGGCCGGGGAGTTCGACGCGGGACCGGACGGCGGCCGGTGGCGGGTGCACGCCGAGCTGCCCGTGGAGCTGGAGAGGACGCCATGATCGAGGTGCTGGTCGCCGACGACCAGGCGGCGGTGCGGGCCGGCCTGGTGCTGATCCTGCGCGGCGCGCCCGACGTGCGGGTCGTCGGCGAGGCCGAGGACGGGCTGCGCGCGGTGGAGCTGGCCCGGGAGCTGCGCCCCGACGTGGTGCTCATGGACGTCCGCATGCCCCGCCTGGACGGCGTCAGCGCGACCCGGGAGATCGCCGGGTTCACCGACGTCCTGGTGCTGACCACGTTCGACATGGACGAGTACGTGTTCGGCGCGCTCCGCGCGGGCGCCGCCGGCTTCCTGCTCAAGGACGTGGACGCCGACCGGCTCGTGGAGGCCGTCCGGACGGTCGCCGCCGGCGACGGCGTCATCGCCCCGCAGGTGACCCGGCGGCTGATCGGCGCGTTCGCGGCCCGGCCCGCGGCCGTGCCGGACGTCCCCGGTCTGGACGAGCTGACGCCGAGGGAGCGCGAGGTGTTCGCCTGCCTGGGCGAGGGCCTGTCGAACGGGCAGATCGCGGTGCGCCTCGACATGGCGGAGACGACGACGAAGACGCACGTCAGCCGCATCCTCGGCAAGCTGGGGCTGGCCAGCCGCGTGCAGGCGGCCATCCTCGCCCGGGAAACGGTCGCCACCGGACTTTCCCGGCGTGATCCCGCCGGGGGGCCGCCGGAGGCGCGCTGACCGCGCTGCGGCGCTCTCACGTCCTGCGCGGGCCGCCCGGCGCGGCGGTCACAGGCTGCGGGTGCCGGCCAGGGCGGCGAGCAGGTAGGTGACCCCGGCGACCGCCGCGAGCCAGGCGTAGGCCGTGATGTCGGAGCCGCGCAGCGCCTGGACGACGAGGCCGCCGACCACCGCGACCGTCAGCACGTCGCCCGTCGTCGCGGCGGCGCGCAGGTGCGCGCGGGCCCGGGTCCCGGACCCGAACCCGTCGCTGATCGGCAGGGCCGGCTCGTTGCGCCGGTAGCCCAGGTACAGGGCGTACCCGGCGAGCGCGCCCAGCGCGACGAGGGCCGTCCCGGACCGCCCGTCGGCGGCCAGCACGGCCCCGACGACCACACCGGCGGCCAGGACGAGCCCTGGCACGGCCCACCGGCTGAGACTGCGGCGTTCGGGAGCGATCCACATGGTGCTCATCCTTCCCGATGTGCGCGCGAGCGGGACCGGCAACGCGCCGGGCTGTATCTTCTCGCTTCGTGGCGCAATTTCGAATGAACGGCTCGAAGATGCTCGCCGTCGACCTCGCCGGCGAGACCATCAGGGCGCTGAACGGCTCCATGGTCGCCTACGAGGGCCAGATGGCGTTCAAGCGGCAGGGCATGACGGGCGGCGAGGGGCTCCGCGGCGCCCTCAAGCGGCGGATCGCCGGTGAGGGCATGACCCTCATGGAGATCACCGGGCAGGGCACGGTGTACCTGGCGAGCGAGGCGACGGAGGTCACGCTCGTCCAGCTCACCGGGGACACCCTCTTCGTCGAGTCGGAGAGCCTGCTCGCCCTCGACGGGAATTTGCAGACCGGCGTCCAGTTCGTCGGGCTGCGGGGCATGGGCACCGGCCAGGGCCTCGCCACCACGAAGGTGGACGGGCACGGCACGGTCGCGGTCCTGTCCGAGGGCCCGGCCATCGCGCTGGAGGTGACGCCGCAGACACCGCTGTGCGTCGACCCCCACGCGTACGTGTGCCATCACGGGCAGCTCCAGCAGGACGTGGTCACCGACGTCAACTGGCGGACGGTGATCGGCCAGGGATCGGGGGAGAGCGTGCAGTTCCGGTACCAGGGGCACGGGCTGGTGTACGTCCAGCCGGCCGAGCGCGGCGGAATCTTGGAGATCTGATGCCCGGATACCAGTCGATCAACTCCAAGATGCTCCAGGTGCCGATCGGGCCGGGGCAGGAGGTCTACAGCAAGCGCGGCGCGATGCTCGGCTACACCGGCCCCGTGTCGTTCGCCCCGACCGCCACCGCCGGGCAGGGCATCGGCGGCACGATCGGGCGCGCCGTCGCCGGCGAGCGCAGCGCGATGATGCACGTGACGGGCCAGGGCAGCGTGCTGTTCGGGCACGGCGGGCTGGAGGTCACCGTCATCGACCTGAACGGCGCCGACACCCTCTACGCCGAGGCCGACCGGCTCCTCGTCCACGACACCACGCTCCAGGTCGGGACGATGTTCATGGGCGAGCAGGGCGGCGTGCGCGGCATCGTGCGCGGCGCGGTCACCGGGCAGGGCCTGTTCACCACGACGCTCGCCGGGCACGGCTCGTGCGCGCTGCTGTCGCACGGCGGCGTGATGGAGCTGGCGATCACCCCGCAGCGCCCCGTCCACGTCGACCCGCAGGCCTACGTGGCCCACCGCGGCCAGGTGCAGAACAAGCTCACCACGGCGGTCGGGCTGCGCGACATCATCGGACGCGGCTCCGGCGAGGGCTTCCAGCTGGAGCTGAGCGGCTCCGGCGTCGTCTACGTCCAGGCCAGCGAGAGGAAGATCTGACCCGTGAGCACGTTCGGCACGCGGACCTGGAACCCGCACACGCTCCCGTCCAACGACAACGTCAACCCCTACGCCTTCAGCGTCGACCTCAACGGTCAGTGGTTCGCGCAGAAGGGCAAGATGATCGCCTACTACGGGCAGATCAGGTTCGAGGCGCTGTCGTCGGGGCCGCTGGACTCCCTCGTCGCGCACACGTTCAACTCCCCGCTGTACGCCCAGGACTGGATCGTCGCGCAGGGACAGGGCAAGCTCGTCCTCGCCGACCGCGGGTTCGACGTCAACTCCTTCGACCTGGAGAACGGGAACCTCACCGTCCGGGCCGGGAACCTGCTGGCCTTCGAGCCGGGCCTGGAGCTGAAGCAGTCGATCATCCCCGGGTTCCTGACGCTGATCGGCACGGGGCGGTTCGTGGCGGCCTCCAACGGGCCCGTCCACTTCGTCGAGCCGCCGATCCGCGTCGACCCGCAGGCGCTGCTCGGCTGGGCCGACTGCCCCTCGCCCTGCCACCACTACGACCACTCCTACATGCGCGGCGCGTTCGGCGCCGCCCGGATGGTGTTCGGCATCGGCGGGCAGTCCGGCGAGGAGCACCAGTTCGACTTCACCGGCGAGGGCACCGTGCTGATGCAGTCGTCGGAGGTCGTGATGAACGAGGACGTCCTGCTCCGCGACCTCGAAGGGCAGATCGGGCTGGTCGGCACGTCCGGGCTGCAGCGGCTGCACCAGACGATCGGGCAGCGGCTGGCCGCCGAGCGGCAGGGCTGACCCCGGGAAGGGTCTCCGGGGGCCCGGCGCCGGGCCGGGCCCGCGAAGACCGGTCACGATCCGGGCTGGGGCGCCGGCCGCATGACCCGGAACGGCACCCCGAACGGGTCGCGGACGGTGGCCATGCGGCCGTACGGGGTGTCGACGGGCTCCTCGTCGACCGCGCCGCCGCCGGCGCGGACCTTGCGGACCGCCGCGTCGGGGTCGTCCACCGCGAAGTAGGTGAGCCACGACGCGACCGGGGCCGAACCGCCGCCGAGGACGAGGCCCTCGCCGCCGAGGATCCCGCCGATGTAGCGGCCGTCGCCCGCGCGGCGCACGACCGTGTAGTCCATGCCGGGCATCTCCTCCAGCTCGAACCCGAACACCGCCGTGTAGAACTCGCGGGCCGGCCCGGCGTCGGGCGCGAACAGGTCGTTCCAGGTGAACGATCCCGGGTCGTTGACGATCCGGGAGCCGGGGTGCGCCCGCCCCTGCCACAGCCCGAACTGGCCGCCCTGCGGATCCCTGACGACCGCCAGGCGGCCCTGGTCCATCACGTCCATCGGCGCGACGACGACCTCGCCGCCCGCGTCGGTGGCGCGCTTGGCCAGCCCGTCGCAGTCGTCGGCGGCGAAGTAGACCGTCCACCAGTACTCGTCGGGCGCCTCGTCGGGATTGCGCATCATCCCGGCGACGGGCTCGCCGCCCAGCATGCACATGTTGTAGTGGCCCCCTTCGGGGCCGGTGTCCTGGAACTGCCAGCCGAGGAGCGTCCCGTAGAACGTCTTCGCCCGCTCCAGGTCGGGGACGCCGATGTCGAGCCAGTTCGGGGTCCCCTCCGGCACGTTGCCCGTGACCCGGGTCATCCGACTCACCCTCCTTCACGCCGGGAACACCGGTCCCGGTGCCGCCCCGCCGCACGCCGCCATCCTCATACTGGCCCGCCGCGCGCCGTTCACACATGCCTTCCGCACCGAATCCGCCTGGCCGGGACCGGACCGTCCTCCAGCCCCCGCCCGCCGCCATCCAATGGACGAGCTCCGCTCGGCGCTTCACGTACAATGGCCAGATGGTTCAGCTCCCGAACTGACAGAGCGCCAAGGGCGCGCCGGCGGTCTGCGAGGCCGCGCGGCGCGCCGTTTCGTGCCGCCTGTCCACCGAGCCGTCCGTCAGGGGAGCCCTGTCACTGTGATCATCGCGAAAGACATCGAGCTGCGCGCCGGGTCCCGGCTGCTGATCGAGGCCGCCACGTTCCGGGTCAACCCCGGCGACCGGGTCGGCTTCGTCGGGCGCAACGGCGCCGGCAAGACCACCCTCACCAAGGTGCTGGCCGGGGAGGCGGTGCCCGCGCAGGGCGCCGTGACGTCCTCCGGCACGATCGGCTACCTGCCGCAGGACCCGCGCGGCGTCGACCTGGACGAGCTGGCCCGCGACCGGATCCTGTCGGCCCGCGGGCTGGACGAGGTGATCCGCAGGCTGCGCGCCGCCGAGGACGCCATGGCGACCGCGACCGGCGCCGAGCGCGACAAGGCCGTCCGCCGCTACGGGCGGCTGGAGGAGCGCCTGCACGTGCTCGGCGGCTACTCCGCGGAGGCGGAGGCGGCGTCGATCGCCTCCAGCCTCGGCCTGCCCGACCGGGTGATGACCCAGCCGCTCGGGACGCTGTCGGGCGGCCAGCGGCGCCGCGTCGAGCTGGCCCGCATCCTGTTCTCCGGCGCCGACACGCTGCTGCTGGACGAGCCGACCAACCACCTGGACGCCGACTCGATCGTGTGGCTCCGCGACTTCCTCAAGGGCCACCAGGGCGGCCTGGTCGTGATCAGCCACGATGTGGAGCTGCTGGACGCGGTCGTCAACCGGGTGTTCCACCTGGACGCCAACCGCTGCGTGATCGACATCTACAACGTCGGCTGGAAGAAGTACCTCGACCAGCGCGAGACCGACGAGCGGCGCCGCAAGCGCGAGTCGGCCAACGCGCACCGGCAGGCGTCGGCGCTGCTGTCGCAGGCCGACAAGATGCGCGCGAAGGCGACCAAGGCCAAGGCGGCCCAGCAGATGGACCGGCGCGCCCGGCAGCTGCTCGCGGGCGTGGAGGGCGAGCGGCAGGCCGACAAGGTCGCCAAGATCCGCTTCCCGGAGCCGGCGCCGTGCGGCAAGACCCCCCTCACCGCGGAGGGTTTGTCGAAATCGTACGGATCTTTGGAGATTTTCACCGACGTGGACCTGGCCGTCGACCGGGGCAGCCGCGTCGTCGTCCTCGGCCTGAACGGCGCCGGCAAGACCACGCTGCTGCGCCTGCTGGCGGGCGTCGACGCGCCCGACACCGGGTCGGTGGTGCCCGGCCACGGGCTGCGGCTCGGCTACTACGCGCAGGAGCACGAGACGCTCGACGTCGAGCGGTCCGTCCTGGAGAACATGCAGTCGGCCGCGCCCGGCATGGCGCCCGTCGAGGTCCGCAAGATCCTCGGCTCGTTCCTGTTCTCCGGCGACGACGTCGACAAGCCCGCCGGCGTCCTGTCCGGCGGCGAGAAGACGCGGCTGGCGCTGGCGATGCTGGTGGTGTCGAGCGCGAACGTGCTGCTGCTGGACGAGCCCACCAACAACCTCGACCCGGCCAGCCGCGAGGAGATCCTCGGCGCCCTCCGGACGTTCGCCGGAGCCATCGTCCTGGTGACCCACGACGAGGGCGCCGTCGACGCGCTCGCGCCGGAAAGAGTGATTTTGCTGCCCGATGGTGTGGAAGACATCTGGAGTGACGAGTTTGCCGATCTGGTGGCGCTCGCGTGACCTGCGCGGTGACTTCCGCAGATCTTTTCTGGCCGAGTGGGTAGCCGAACAGCCGGGAATGACTGATCATGGCGGGGGATAACGCAGCGGTCACCACATCACTACGGGAGGTACTCGTGGCCGAGACCCTTAAGAAGGGCACCCGCGTGACCGGTGCCGAGCGCGACAAGCTGGCGGCGGACCTGAAGAAGAGGTACGACTCCGGCGAGAGCATCCGCGCCCTGGCAGCCGCCACCGGCCGCTCGTACGGTTTCATCCACCGGATTCTGACCGAGTCCGGCGTCAACCTGCGCGGTCGCGGTGGCGCGACCCGGGGCAAGAAGTCCTGACCGGACCCCTGCCCCCGGATGAGCGCACCGCCTGATCCGGCGCCGCGGCCGGCCGAGTAGGGTTCGGTCGCGGCGGCGGACCGGGCGAGCGGGTCCCGCCCCGTGGACGGCGGGGCGGGCCCGCGCACGCTCATCGAGAGGAAGACCAGTGGGGGACGCGACGACGACGGGACGGCCGGATGCGGCCATCGCAGGCACCGGCCGGGGGAAGACGGATTTGGAGAGGGCCGGGCTCCGCCTGGCGGTGGACGGCGCGGTCGCGACCGTCACCCTGAACCGGCCCGAGCGGCGCAACGCCATGACGTTCGACACATGGCGCGGGCTCGCCGCCATCGGGCGCTCCCTGCCCGCGGACGTGCGCGTCGTCGTCCTGCGCGGCGAGGGCCCGTGCTTTTCGGCCGGCATCGACCTCGGCATGTTCTCCGGTGAGGGCGAGGGCTTCGCCGACGGCTCGGACGCCGAGGCCACCGACCGCTTCATCGCGGAGCTGCAGGAGGGCTACACCTGGCTGCGGCGCCCCGACATCGTCACGGTCGCGGCCGTGCACGGGCACGCGATCGGCGGCGGTTTCCAGCTGGCGCTGGCCTGCGACATCCGGGTGGCGGCCGACGACGCCCGGTTCTGCATGAAGGAGCCCGCGCTCGGGCTCGTCCCCGACCTGACCGGCACCAAGCCGCTGGTGGAGATCGTCGGCATCGGGCGCGCGCTGGAGCTGTGCCTGACGGCGCGGACCGTGCTCGCCGACGAGGCGGCCCGGCTCGGCCTCGCCGAGATCGTCGTGCCCCGCGACGGCCTGGACGGCGCAGTCCGGGAGCTGGTGGCGTCGCTGCTGGCGGTGAACCCCGGCGCCGCGGTCGCGACGAAGCGGCTGCTGTGGGAGGCCGCCGAGAACACCCTGGAGCAGCAGTGCGCCGCGGAGCGCCGCGAGCAGATCGGCCGCCTCCGCGAGATGTTCGGCAGGTGACCCGCGCGGGCGGGCCGGAGGTCCCGGCCCGCCCGCGGTGAGATCGTCACCGGGGCGTTACGCCGTGAGCGGAGCCGGGAAGCCCGCCGGCCGGGACGGCGTTGTGCGGGACCGGATACTAGAGATGCTTACTTGATTACGCCGGTGCCGCCGACGCCGGCGCCGACGGTGGCACGGACGCAGCGGAGGCAGATGTGGGAATGCCAGGCAACGGCTGGCAGGTGATGGCCTCGTTCCGCAAGGACAGCTCCGTCACCCAGCAGAAGCTCAAGCCCGGCACCGTCGGGCGCATCGCGGGGTACGCCCGTCCCTACGTCCGCGAGCTGGTGGTCTTCCTCGCGCTGAACTCGCTCGCCGCGGTGATCGTCGTGGCGAACCCGCTGCTGCTCAAGTCGATCATCGACAGCGGCATCGTGCCGGGCCGCCAGGACATCGTGATCTGGCTCGCCGTCGCGGTCGCGGGGCTCGCGTTCGTGGAGGCGGTGCTCGGCCTCGCGCAGCGCTGGTTCTCGGCGCGCATCGGCGAGGGGCTGATCTACGACCTGCGCAGCCAGGTGTTCGCGCACGTCCAGCGGCAGCCGGTCGCGTTCTTCATGCGGGCGCAGACGGGCTCGCTCGTCAGCCGCCTCAACAACGACGTGATCGGGGCCCAGCGCGCCCTCACCACCACGCTGTCGTCGGTGGTGTCGAACGTGATCAGCCTGGCCCTGGTGCTGGCCACGATGCTGTTCCTGTCGTGGCAGGTCACGCTGATCGCGCTGCTGCTGCTCCCGATCTTCATCCTGCCGGCCAAGTGGGTCGGCAAGCGGCTCCAGCGGGTCAGCCGCGAGCAGATGGTGCTGGACGCCGAGATGGGCTCGCTGATGACCGAGCGGTTCAACGTCGCCGGCGCGATGCTCGCCAAGCTGTACGGGCGGCCCGCCGAGGAGGAGGAGAACTTCTCCGGCCGCGCGGCCCGCGTCCGCGACATCGGCATCGTGGCCGCCATGTACGGGCGGGTCTTCTTCACCGCGCTGACGCTCGTCGCGGCGCTCGCCACCGCCATGGTCTACGGCGTCGGCGGCTACCTCGCGGTGGACGGCACCCTCCAGCTCGGCACGCTCGTCGCGCTCGCGACCCTGCTGACCCGGATGTACGGGCCGCTGACCGCGCTGTCCAACGTCCACGTGGACGTCATGACCGCCCTGGTGAGCTTCGACCGGGTCTTCGAGGTGCTCGACCTGAAGCCGCTGATCCGCGACCGCGAGGACGCCCGTCCGCTCGGCGCGGAGCGCACTGCCTCCACCAGCCTGGCCAAGGCGCCCTCGATCGAGTTCGACCACGTCCGGTTCGCCTACCCGGCGGCGGACGAGGTGTCGCTGGCCTCGCTGGAGTCGATCGCCCGCACCGACACCTCGCCCGGCCGGGAGGTCCTGCACGACATCGACTTCCGGGCGGCGCCGGGCCAGCTCGTCGCGCTCGTCGGGCCGTCCGGCGCGGGCAAGTCGACGATCACGCACCTGGTGTCGCGGCTGTACGACGTGTCCGGCGGCGCGGTGCGGATCGGCGGCGCCGACGTCCGCGACGTGACCCTGGAGTCGCTGCGCGGCGAGATCGGCGTCGTCAGCCAGGACGCGCACCTGTTCCACGACACGATCCGGGAGAACATGCGCTACGCCCGCCCGGACGCCACCGACGAGGAGATCCTCGCGGCGGTGGAGGCCGCGCACATCGGCGACCTCGTCGCCGACATGCCCGACGGCCTCGACACCGTCGTCGGCGACCGCGGCTACCGGCTGTCGGGCGGGGAGAAGCAGCGCCTGGCGATCGCGCGGCTGCTGCTCAAGGCGCCCTCGGTCGTCGTGCTGGACGAGGCGACCGCGCACCTGGACTCCGAGTCCGAGGCGGCCGTGCAGCGGGCGCTGCGCACCGCCCTCGCCGGCCGGACGTCGCTGGTGATCGCGCACCGGCTGTCCACGATCCGGGAGGCCGACCAGATCCTGGTGGTCCAGGAGGGCCGCGTCGCCGAGCGCGGACGGCACGAGGAGCTGCTGCTGGAGGGCGGCCTGTACGCCGAGCTGTACCGCACCCAGTTCGCCCACCAGCGGGACGAGGAGCGGCAGACCGAGCCGCTGGGCGCCGAGTAGCCGCTGCGCGCCGGGCGGCCGGTCAGCCCTCCCGGCCGGTGCGGTAGCCGAGCCGCCGCAGCTCGGTGCCGGCGACCTTCTCGACCTGGGCGGCCTGGCGCTGGGTGAGCCGGTCGCGCCACGACCCGACCCCGCCGTCGGTGGCCTCGCCGGCCCGGACCAGGCCCGACAGGGCCGTCCGCGGGACCCGCGCGTCGAGGTACTCCGACAGGCCGGCGGCGATGGCGCGCGGCCGCGCCACCAGGTCCTCGTAGCGGACGGTGAGCAGCTGCTCCTCCGGCACCTGCTGCCGCAGCTTCGCGCTGAGCCGCACCGAGCCGCGCCAGCGCAGCGCGCACTTGACGGCGGCCGCGGCGCGCGGCCAGCGGTTGCGGTCGGTGTGGTCCTCGACGCCGAAGAACGGGTTGGGGAACACCGTGTCGAGGTTGTCCAGGGCCGGCTTGAACCAGGCGAGGCAGCGCTCGTCGTCCAGCATGTCGGCGACCACGTCCCGGCCGTCCCGGATCACCTGGACGAGCTGCGCGTCGGGGAAGGCGTCCAGCAGCACGTCGGCGCTGTAGATCAGGTCGGCGGAGGCGTCGGCGAACCGTTCGAGGCCCTGCGGGTCCGCGCAGGGGCCGTGCGGGTCGCCCTCGGGCGCGGGGCGGCCGGGTGCGGCGGGCGGGCGCGGCGGCAGGCCGGCCAGCTCACGGCACTCGTCGGAGCACTGCGCGCAGGCGCGGGCCGAGACCTGCCACGCCTCGGCGTAGGCGTCCCGCAGCACCCGCGCCGCGCCCTTGCCGCGCTCCGTCGCGATCGAGGGCTGCCGGGCGAACGCGTAGGTGACGCGCAGCACGCCGGGCCGGCCGGTGGTCAGGTGGAAGCCGGGGGACCGCTTGACCGCGCGCGCCAGCAGCTCCGCACCCGAGTGCGGAGCCCCCAGGATGAACACCGGGCGGCGGACCTTGGTGCCGTTGACCACCAGGATGTGCGGCGTCGACCTCATACGGGGCACAGTTTGTCACCTTTTGAGGGCCGCTCGGTCCGTGACCCTGCGTAAGGACCGGCCCGATACCCATCCGTTAGCCGGGACGGGCGCCGGCCGCCGCGCCCACCCCGGGACGAGACCTACCATGTCAGGGTGGACGCTCCCCTGACGCTCGCCGGGCTTTTGCCCGAGATCGGCCCGATCACCGTGCTGACCGGCGCCGGGATCTCCACCGACAGCGGCATCCCCGACTTCCGCGGCCCGCAGGGCGTGTGGACCAGGGACCCCGATGCCCAGGCGATGTCCACGATCGGCGCCTACCTCGCCGACCCCGAGGTCCGGCGGCGCGCCTGGCGGTCCCGCCGCGACGACCCGGTCTGGCACGCCGAGCCCAACGCCGCGCACGCGGCCCTGGTCGAACTGGAGCGGGCCGGGCGGCTGCGCGCCGTGATCACCCAGAACATCGACGGGCTGCACCAGCGCGCCGGGTCCTCCGACGCGGCGGTCATCGAGATCCACGGCACGGTGCGCGACGCCGTCTGCCTGTCCTGCGTCCTGCGCACCCCCATGCCCGAGATCCTCGCGCGCGTCGACGCCGGCGAGGACGACCCGCCCTGCGCCGACTGCGGCGGCGTGCAGAAGTCCGCGACGATCTCCTTCGGGCAGGCCCTCGACCGCGACGTCCTGGACGCGGCGATCGCCGCCGCCCGCTCCTGCGAGCTGTTCGTGGCCGTCGGCACCTCGCTGACCGTGCAGCCCGCCGCCGGGCTGTGCCTGGAGGCGGTCGACGCCGGCGCCCGGCTGGTGATCATCAACGCCGAGGAGACGCCGTACGATGGGCTGGCCGACGCGGTGGTGCGGCGGCCGATCGGCGAGGCGCTGCCGCGGCTCGCCGGCCTCGCGCTCGGCGCGGGGCGGTGATCGGGTGACGATGATCTGTTGGCGGGTCGTGACCGGCGGCCCCTTCCACTGGCGTCCGGATCCTGACAAGCTCTATCCGTTGCGGTGCGAGGAGGGATCGGGTTGAGAAGCGGGGGCGCCCGCGCGGAGACGGCCGAGGGGCCGCCTGCCGCGCCCGCCGTCGGCATGCCCGGCGGCCGCGGCCGCACGCGCAAGACCCGCAGGTACGGGCGGTTGCGGCCCGGCGACGCCGTCGCGGTGATCGCACCCAGCGGCCCCGCCGACCCGGCCCGGCTGGAGGCCGGCTGCGCCGCGCTGCGCGGCCTCGGGCTTGACGCCGTGGTCGCGGAGCACGCCCTCGACCGTGTCAATCTGGGCGCCCCGGGGCCGGTGCGGGACGGCTGGCACGGGCTGGCCGGCCGCGACGCGGACCGGGCCGCCGACCTGCAGGACGCCTGGTGCGACCCGCGCGTCCGCGCCGTGGTCTGCGCGCGGGGCGGCTACGGCGCCACCCGCGTCCTCGACCACCTCGACTGGGACGCGCTGGCCGCCGCGGCGGACGCGTCCGCGGAGCCGAAGATCCTGCACGGATCCAGCGACATCACCGCACTGCACGCGGCTTTTGGAACGCGCCTGGGAGTCACCACGTCCTTCGGTCCCATGCCCGCCGGCGTCCTCGCCGAAGACCGGCCGGACGGCGACACGCTCGCCGCCCTGCGCGCCGCCCTCTTCGGCGGCCCGGTGACCCTGCCCGGCACGCACGCGCTCCGGCCGGGCCGTGCCGAGGGCCCCCTCACCGGCGGCACCCTCTCGCTCCTCACGGCCCTGCTCGGCACCCCGTACGCCCCGCCGCCCGCCGCGGGCCGCGTCGTCTTCCTGGAGGACGTCACCGAGGCGCCCTACCGGATCGACCGGATGCTCGTGCAGCTCCTGCAGGCCGGCTGGTTCGACGGCGCCGCCGGGATCGCGCTCGGCTCCTGGCGCGACTGCGGCGACCCCGCCGAGCTCGACGCGGTGTTCGCCGCCCGGCTCGGCCCCCTCGGCGTCCCGGTCCTCGCCGGCGTCCCGGCCGGGCACGGCCCGCGCCAGCTG
>NZ_SMJW01000521.1 GCF_004348335.1 Actinomadura bangladeshensis
GCGCGGCGCGGGCGGCGGCTCGGACGGCCCCCGGAGCGGAGGAGACGGCGCGGGAGGCGCCGGCGGGACGGGCGGCCCCGGAACCGGCGAGACCGGCTGGGCGGGGGCCGTCCGCGGCGTGGGCAGGCCCCCGCCGGTCGCGAAGTCGTAGCCGCACATCTCGCAGAAGCGGTCGGCGCCGGGCGTCCCGCAGTCCGGGCAGGGCGTCCCGCCGGGCGGGGGCGCCGGCGCGTGCGGGGCGGGCGGCGGCGCCGGCTCCGGCGCTCCGGTGGCGCCGCCGGCCGTGGCGCCGCCGATGCGCTCGCCGCAGACGTCGCAGTAGTCCGCCGACTGGGAGGCGTGTCCGTTCGGGCAGCTCGCCATGCTCAGCCCTCGCCCCGCCGGGTGGTCACGGTCTCGTCTTTGCGGGTCCGGACCGTCTTGGTCGACCGCGTCTCGATCTCCATCTCGGCGGCCTTGTCGACGTCGCGCTTCAGCCGGACGGTGCCGGTCGCCGGGTCGACGACGTCGACGACCTTGCGCAGCATCGCGGTGATCGCGTCGTTGCCGGCCTCGTCGGCGAGCACCACGGCGCGGCCGAGCCGGGCCGTCGCGGTGTCGAGGTCGCCGTCCCGGCGGGCCTGCAGCCCCTCCTGGATGACGGCCGCGAGCTCCGCCTGCCCGGTGTAGTGCGCCACCCGGTCGTTGATCTTGGTGGACTGGGCCTCGTCGTCCGTCCACTGCGCGAGCACGTTCCCGGTCGCGAGGACCTGCGCCTCCTCGCCGGGACCGCCGGGCACGACCAGCTTCACCCACGCGGCGCGCATCTCCTTGCCGCCCACCTGGCCGGGGGGCATCTCGACGCAGATGTGGTAGTCGCGGCTCTCCGCGCCCCACGCGCCGAGGGGGTAGTCGCCCGCCTGGGGAGCCGACTCGACGCGCTTGCCGGTCAGGTCCTCCACCGCCGGCATGACCTGCTTGACGAACCGGAGCGTCGCGGTCTGCGGCGTCCAGATCCGCAGCGCGACGTCGGCGACGGACTTGCCCATCGCGGCCTCGGTCATCGCGCGGAAGTCGGCGACGAGCCCGGCCGGGTCGGCGACGATGTCGACGCCGCCGAGCATCGCGGAGGCGACCTTGCGCAGCTCGGCGACCTCCCAGTCGGTGCCGACGCCGCGGCAGTCGCACACGAACCGGCCGCCGCACGCCGCCAGCGCGGCGTCCAGCTTCTCGGGCGTCTCGTGCTGGTTCTTTCCGTCGGTCAGCAGGATCGCGTGCCGGATCCCGCCCGGCACCGTGTCGAACAGCTCGTTCGCCAGCCGCAGCCACGACCCGATCGCGGTGCCGCCGGACGCCTTCAGCCGGCCCAGCGCCTGCTTGGCCTCGCCCCGCGTCTCGGGCGTCGCCGCGACCAGCCCGGCGTGCTTGGGGAAGATCATGGAGGCGGTGTTGGAGCCGGAGACGATCGCGAACTCCACGCCGTCGCGCAGCGTGTCGACCGCGACCTGCGCCGCCGCCACCGCCGCGCGCAGCTTCGCCTCCGGGTAGGACATCGAGCCCGAGGTGTCGATGATGATCACCTCGGACGCGCGGGCCGCGGACGGGGCGGGCGCGCCGGCCGCGGCGGCCGCCTCGACGGACACGATGGCGTGCACCTCGCGTCCGCCCTCGGGCAGGTACCGGTTCTGGTCGATCTTGACGGTGAACTGCGGCTGCTCGCTCATCGGGGCTGCTCCGTGCTCGGGGTGTCGCTGCTGCGGGCGGTGG
>NZ_SMJW01000522.1 GCF_004348335.1 Actinomadura bangladeshensis
AGATGTGTACAAGAGACAGGGCGGGGGGAGTGCGGTCAGCATCGATCTGAACCGCCCGATGGACGAGATCCGCGCCGAGCTGACCCGCTACCCGGTGAAGACGCGGCTGTCGCTGACCGGCCCGCTCGTCGTGGCCCGCGACATCGCGCACGCCAAGATCAAGGAGCGGCTGGACGCCGGCGAGCCCATGCCGCAGTACCTGCGCGACCACGCCGTCTACTACGCGGGGCCCGCCAAGACGCCCGAGGGCTACGCGTCCGGGTCGTTCGGCCCGACCACCGCCGGCCGGATGGACTCCTACGTCGAGCAGTTCCAGGCCGCCGGCGGCTCCCTGGTCATGCTCGCCAAGGGCAACCGGTCCAAGCAGGTCACCGACGCCTGCAAGGAGCACGGCGGGTTCTACCTCGGCTCCATCGGCGGACCGGCCGCCCGCCTCGCCCAGGACTGCATCAAGAAGGTCGAGGTTCTGGAATACCCGGAACTCGGGATGGAGGCCGTCTGGAAGATCGAGGTCGAGGACTTCCCGGCGTTCATCGTGGTCGACGACAAGGGCGAGGACTTCTTCGCCGACACCACCGGTCCCGTCCTCACCATCGGCAGGCGCTGACCCCCGGCGGGGCGTCCGGCGGGGCGTCCGGCGAGGCGTCCGGCGGGCCTCCGAGGGGCCCGCGGGGCGCCCATAGCCGTTGTTTCTCGTCGGTAGGTCACAGTATTGGGCCAAATATTTGGTTCCTGCTGAGGTCTCCCCGATGACCGCCTGGCCACTCCGGTATCTTTTCCGCCATGTCACAGTCAGAGCGCCTCGTTCTAGCGACGCGCTACCGGCTGGTCTCGGAAATAGGTCAGGGTGCCAACGGCACCGTCTGGAGAGGGCATGACGAGCTCCTCGATCGCGCGGTGGCGATCAAGGAGCTGCGGCTCCCCGAGGACCTCTCCGAGGACGACCGGGTGGTCTTCTACCGCCGTACCCTCCGGGAGGCGCGCGCGCCCGCACAGCTGCGCACGCACTCCATCGTCGAGGTGTACGACGTCGTCATCGAACAGGGCCGTCCCTGGATCGTGATGGAGATGATCGAGGCGCCCAGCCTCGAGCAGCTGATCGAGCGCTCCGGTCCGCTGCCGCCCGAACGCGTCGCGCACATCGGCCGCGCCCTGCTCGACGCGCTCAACGTCGCGCACAAGGCCGGGATAGTGCACCGCGACCTCAAGCCCAGCAACGTGCTGCTGGACGGCGACCGGGTCGTGCTGACCGACTTCGGCCTCGCGTTCTCCTCCGGTTCGGCGAGCCTGACGAAGACGGGCCACTTCATGGGCTCGCCCGCGTACGTGGCGCCCGAGGTGGCCGCCGGGGAGAAGGCCACCCCGCGGTCCGACCTGTGGTCGCTCGGCGCGACGCTGTACGCCGCGCTGGAGGGTCGCCCGCCGTTCGAGCGCGAGAACGTGATGGCGACGCTGTCCGCGCTGGCGAACGAGTCGACCCCGTCCCCGCAGAACGCGGGCGCGCTCGCGCCGGTCATCACCGGGCTGCTGGAGAAGAACCCGACCCGCCGGCTCAGCCACGCGCGCGCCGTCGACCGGCTGGAGCGGGCGCTCGCCGGGCCGCGGTCCGGGCGCCGCCCGCCGACGCCCCGCTACCGGCTGATGGCGGTGATCGCGCTCATCGGCGCGACCGTCGCCTCCTGCGGGATCGGCGCGACCGCCCTCATCGTCGGCATGATGAAGGAGAGCCCCGGGCCCTCCCCCAC
>NZ_SMJW01000523.1 GCF_004348335.1 Actinomadura bangladeshensis
CCGCCCGCCACGCCCGCGCCCCCGGTGCGGGCGAACGCGTGGGAGGACTGGCCCACTCCCGAGCCCGCATCCGACGATGACGCGCTTCGCGACGAGGCCGGGAAGGCGACCGTCCTGAGGGCGTCGTGGAACCCCGCCGACGCGGAGCGGGAGGACGACGGCGACGCGCAGCGGCCACCGCCCGTCGCGGCGGACGGGGAGCGGCCGACGCCACCGCACGGGTGGTACGAGCCCTACGTCCCCGAGGAGGACCCGGCGGAGGAATCGCAGGCCGTCCCGCGCAGCGACGCCTGGTAGGAGGCACCGTGAGCAGAATCGTGATCTTCGCGGCGGGGTCGCGGGGGGACATCCAGCCGTGCGTGGCGCTCGGGCGGGCGCTGCGGGCGCGCGGGGACGAGGTGCGGCTCGTGGCGAGCGCGCGGTACGCGCCGATGGCCGTCGCCGCCGGGCTGGAACTGGCGCCGCTGACCGCCGACCCGACCGAGATCCTCGAATCGGACGCCGGTCAGGAGTTGCTCGCCGGCGGCCGGAATCCGATCACATTCCTCGGTGGTTTCCGCCGCATCCTCGGGCCGATGGCCGAACGGCTGCTGGCCGAGTGTTCGGACGCCTGTAAAGGTGCGGACCTCATCCTCGGTCCCACTTTCTGTTACCTTCCCATGCATCTCGGTGAGCATTTCGGTGTTCCTTGGGGGCTGATTCATTTCCAGCCGAGCCAGGCCACCGGAGCGTTCCCGCATCCGTTCGTGCCGCAGGCCCGGCGGCTCGGCCGCTGGGGCAACCGGGGGAGCTTCATGGCGGTCGAGCAGATCGCCTGGCAGCTCTCCCGCCCCTTCATCAACCCCTGGCGGGCCCACACTCTGGGCCTCGAACGGCTGCCGCTGCGCGGCCGACTGCCGACCCGCGCCCCCGTGCTGGCGTGCTTCAGCCCGCTCGTGGTGCCCCGCCCGAAGGACTGGCCGTCCAACGTCGCCATGACCGGCTACTGGTTCCTGGACGAGGACGAATGGACCCCGCCCGAGGAACTGACCGGCTTCCTGGACGCCGGCCCGGCGCCGGTCTATGTCGGCTTCGGCAGCATGGTGGCCAAGGACGAGGAGATGACGGCGCTCGCGATCCGTGCCGCGCTGAAACTGGCCGGAATGCGCGGCATCGTGCAGGGAGACCCCGAAACCTCGGACGAGCACGTCCTCGCCGTCCGGGACGTCCCGCACGCGTGGCTCTTTCCCCGGATGGCGGCCGTCGTCCACCACGGCGGCGCGGGCACCACTGCGGCGGGGCTGCGCGCCGGCGTCCCCACGGTCGTCTGCCCCTTCTTCGGCGACCAGCCCTTCTGGGGCGAGCGGATCGCCGCACTGGGCGCGGGTACGGCCCCCCTGCCGTTCCGCTCCCTGACCGCACCGCTCCTCGCCGACCGCATCCGCCAAGCCGTCCAGGACGACGACATCGCAGCGCGGGCAAGCGAACTGGGCGAGCGCGTACGCGCCGAGAAAGGCACCGAACGCGCCCTGGGGGTCATCGACTCCCTGCTTGCCCGCCCATGTCCCTGAGCGGGCTCTCAAAGCGTCAGCGGGGGTCGTCGTCGCTCCAGCGCCAGCCGGAGCCGTCCGGGGCGGGGACGATCGCCCGGCGGACGCGCGGGTCGTGGCGCGGCCTCGGCTGCGGCGGGCCGTCCGCCCAGGGGCGCCACGGCTCGGCGGGGGCGCGGCCGTTGGGCTCGGCGCCCGCGGCGCTCCGGAAGAC
>NZ_SMJW01000524.1 GCF_004348335.1 Actinomadura bangladeshensis
GCGGCGGGGCCGGACGGGGTGGTGCCGGTCCGCCAGACGGCGCGCAGGGAACGTTCCAGCGTCACGCCGTCGATGGGGATCTCGGCGAGGGTGCCGGTGGCCAGGTCGGCGGCGACGACGAGTTCGCTGATCAGCGCGGGGCCCGCGCCGGCGACGACGGCGGTGCGCACGGCGGTGCCGGAACCGAGCTCCAGCAGCGGCGGGACGAGGTCCAGCCCGTGCGCGGACATCGCCTGCAGGGCCGCCTGCCGCGTCCCCGAGCCCGCCTCGCGGCTGATCAGCGGGGTGGCGGCGACCTCGGCGGCCGGGACGGGGCGCCTCCGGCGCGCCCAGCGGTGGCCGGGCGGCGCGACGAGGACGAGCCGGTCCCGCGCGACGGTCCGGGAGCGGAGGCCGGCGGGGCGGCCCGGCGACTCGATGAACCCGATGTCGACCTCGCCCCGCCGCGCCAGCTCGCAGACGTGCGCGGAGTTCGTCACCTGCATGCCGACGTGCAGGTCGGGGTCGGCGCGGCGCAGTTCCCCGATCCAGGCGGGCAGCAGGTGCTCGGCGACGGTGAGGCTGGCGGCGACGGTGAGGTTGCCGGTGTGCTCGCGGCGGAGCGCCTCGACGCCGTCCGCGAGCGCGTTCAGGGCGTCCAGGACGCGCCGCGCCCAGCCGGTCACCAGCGTCCCGGCGGGGGTGAGGGACGAGCCGCGGCGGGTCCGGTCGACGAGCCGGACGCCGAGCCGGCGCTCCAGCCGGGACAGCCGCTTGCTCGCGGACGGCTGGCTGATCCGCAGTTCCCCGGCGGCGGCCGTCAGGCTGCCCCGCTCGGCGACCAGGACGAGCAGCCGCAGCGAGTCGATGTCGGGGTGAGGGGTCATGCCCCCAGGCTATGACGTGAGGCCGAAACGGCCGGTACCGGGCGTGCGGGGCGGGCGGAAGTCTCGGATGCATGAGCACTCTGGACGCGGTCCGCCCCGAGCGGGCGAGGCCGTGGTGGGAGCGGACGGGGCCCGGCCTCGCGGTCGCGGCGGGCGGCGCGGCCGCGGCGATGGCGGTCAACCGGCTCGTCCCGGCGCTGAGCGCGCTGACCGTCGCGGTGCTCATCGGGGTCGTGGTCGGCGGGGTGCTGCCCGCGGTCACGGCGGACGGCCTCCAGTGGGCGACCCGCACCCTGCTGCGCGCCGGTGTCGTCCTCCTCGGCCTGCAGCTCAGCCTCACCGAGGTGGTGCGGCTCGGGCCCGGCATGCTCGCGGTCGTCGCGGCCACGGTCGTGCTGGCGTTCGCGGGGACGCTCGGGCTGGCCCGGCTCACCGGTGTGCCGCGCGGACTGGGGCTGATGGTCGCGACCGGGTTCTCCATCTGCGGGGCCTCGGCGATCGTGGCCATGGACAGCGTCGCCCGCGCCCGGAAGGAGGACGTCGCGACCGCCGTCACGCTGGTGACGATCTACGGAAGTGCCGCGATCGCCGTCGTCCCGTTCCTCGGCGGCCGCGTGCTCGGGCTGGATCCGGAGACGCTCGGCATGTGGGCGGGGCTGAGCGTCCACGAGGTCGCCCAGGTGGTGGCCGCCGCGTCCCCCGCCGGCGCGGCGGCCGTCGGCACCGCCGTGATCGTGAAGCTGACCCGGGTGGTGCTGCTCGCGCCGATGGTGGCGGGGATGGGCGTCGTCGAGCGCCGGGCGGGCGGGGCGGCAGACGGAAACGTCCGCCGATCGTGCCGCCGTTCGTCGCCGGGTTCCTGGTGATGCTGCTG
>NZ_SMJW01000525.1 GCF_004348335.1 Actinomadura bangladeshensis
GGCCGCGGCGCGGCGGGGCGGCGGCGGGGCGTCCGCCCGGCGACCCTGTCGGCGAGGCCGAGCAGGTGGGCGTGCTCGTCGTCGCCGAGGCGCAGGGCGCGGGCCAGCGCGTCCAGCACCGAGTCGCTCGGCGCGGTCTCGCGGCCCTGCTCGATCCGGGTGTAGTAGTCGACGCTGACCCCGGCCAGCGCGGCCAGCTCCTCCCGGCGCAGCCCGGGCGAGCGCCGCGGCCGCGGGCCGATCGGCAGCCCGACGTCGGCCGGGCCGATCCGCCCCCGCCGGACCCGGAGGAACTGCGCCAAAGCGTTCATGCCGTCGAGTCTGCCACCGGACCGGGCGGGCCTGGGTGGCCGTGTCGCACCCAGGTGCTCCGCGGCCTTCCGCGCTTGCGGGCGAGGGGCGAGGCTCGCCGCATGACCGACGCAATGATCATCGGTGGCGGCTCCGGCATGGGCCTCGCCCTCGCCCGGACCCTGCTCGCCGACGGAATGGACGTGACCATCGTGGGCCGCTCCGAGCCCCGCCTCGCGGCGGCCCGCGCCGACCTGCGCCCCGAGAGCGGAAGGCTCGGCACGGTGCGCGCCGACATCGGCAGCGAAGAGGACGTGGCCGGCCTGTTCGCCCGCGTCGAGAAGGTGGAGCACGTGGTGGTCACCGCGGCGGACGCGACCGGAGCGTACGGCCGCACCGCCGACGTCGCCACGGAGGCCGCCGGCTCCTTCCTCGGCACCAAGCTGCTCGGTGCCTGGCTCGTCGCCAAGCACGGAGCCGGCCGGGTGACCGGGTCGATCACCTACACCTCGGGCATCAACGCCTACCGTCCGAACGGCTCCAACACGATCGTCGCCGCGGCCAACGGCGCCCTCGCCTCGCTCGCGTACGGGCTGGCGATCGAGCTGGCGCCCGTCCGGGTGAACGTCGTCTCGCCCGGCTGGGTCGACACCCCCATCTGGGAGCAGCTCGCCATGGACAAGCAGGCCGCCTTCGCCGACCTCGCCGGACGCCTCCCCGCCCGGCGCATCGGCACCCCGGAGGACATCGCCCAAGCCTTCAGGTCGGTGATGAGCAACGGCTTCATCACCGGGACCGTCCTGCATGTGGACGGCGGCCACCGCCTCACCTGAACGCGCGCCGTCCGCCGGCGCGACTAGGGCCGGGTTGCGCCGACGCGCTGGGCCAGGGCCGTGTTCAGCGCGCGGAACTGCGGGAGCGTGCGCTCGTTCAGCTGGTGCCGGAAGAAGGGGATCACGACACCGGTGAAGCGCTCGCTCTGCGTGAGCCTGACCCGGCCGGGGGCGACCGGCTCGATCAGGAAGCGGTGCTCGCCGTCGAAGATCCCGCCGGGGCCGACCCTGCCGATCCAGCGGAGCTCCCGGCCGGGCGCGGCCTCCAGGACGGTCGGGGTGAAGGTGGTGTCGCCGCCGGAGTCGCGCATGACGTTGCGGAGGGTCGCGCCCTTCTCCAGCCGGCCGCTGGAGGAGACGATGAACGGGTTCCACTGCGGGTAGGCGGGCAGGTCGCTCAGGACCGCCCACACCTGCTGCGGCGTGGCGTCGATCTCGATCGACGCGCGCAGCGTGAAGGGGCGCAGGTTGGTCCAGGCCGCGTAGCCCGCCAGCAGGGCGGCGACGACACCGAGCGTGATCAGCAGGCGGCGGCGCTTCGGGCGGCGCGTCCGCGCGGTGGCGGGGG
>NZ_SMJW01000526.1 GCF_004348335.1 Actinomadura bangladeshensis
CGGCGCCGGAGGTGCCGTCGGTGAACCAGGGGACGCCGGCCATGCCGGCGAGCAGGTAGACGAGCATGCCGAGGGCGGCGCGGCCGGTGCCGAGGGCGGACGGGCGGCGGGTCAGCGGCGGGCGGCGCCGGTGAGCTTCCAGGCGGCGGGCAGCAGCCCGGCGGCGAGCAGCACCTTGAGGGCGTCGCCGGCCAGGAACGGCGTCATGCCGAGGTCGACGGCCTTGGCGAGGTCGACGTGCAGGGCGGCCATCAGGTAGGGGACGCCGGCGGCGTACATGATGGCGGTGCCGATCAGCATGGTGCCGACGGTGCGCAGCGGGGTGCGGTCGCCGCCGTGTTCGGCGAGGCGTCCGACGACGGCGGCGGCGGCGACGAACCCGATGATGTAGCCGAGGGTGGGGAAGCCGGCGCCGGAGGTGCCGTCGGTGAACCAGGGGACGCCGGCCATGCCGGCGAGCAGGTAGACGAGCATGCCGAGGGCGGCGCGGCCGGTGCCGAGGGCGGCGCCGGCGAGGAGCACCGCGAAGGTCTGCCCGGTGACCGGGACGGGGGTTCCGGGCAGCGGGACCGCGAGCTGCGCGGCGACGCCGACGAACGCGGCGGCGCCGGCGACGAGGGCGGCGTCGCGGGCCAGGGAACCGGGCAGCAGGTCGCCCAGGACGGCGGGGCGCCGCTGGGTTGCGTGGGCAGTAGCCACAGATCCTCCCAAAAAGGTTTTGTCAGGCCGAAACCTAGCGAACTGGTCTTCGGGGGCGGATCAGGTGGGCCGCCAAAGCGAGCGGCGCCGCTTTGTAGAGCCCGGTCCGGCGGGGGCCGGTCCGCCGAGACGGGGGGCCGGTCACCCGGTGGGGCGCGAGGCGAGGTACACGACGTCGGGTTCGCCGCGCGGTACCGGCACCGGCCGGGCCTGCACCCGGGCGAACCGGTCGCGCAGCAGCGCCTCGAACGCGGGCGCGGCGTTCGCGCTCCATACCGCGAGGACGCCGCGGGGGGTCAGCAGCCGGGCGAGCCGGTCCAGGCCGGCGGGGGCGTAGAGGCGGGCGTTGCCGGGGGTGACGGTCCAGTCGGGGCCGTTGTCGATGTCCAGGCACAGGGCGTCGAAGGGGCCGGCGGCGGGGTCGGCGACGACGTCGAGGAGGTCGGCGCGGCGGACGGTGACGCGGGGGTCGTCGAGCGCGCCGCCCGACCAGGGCCGCAGCGGCCCGGCGTGCCAGCCGACGACGGCGGGTTCGCGTTCGACGACGGTGACGTGCGCCACGGCGGGCAGGGCGAGCGCCTCGGCGAGGGAGAACCCGACGCCGAGGCCGCCGATGAGCAGCCGCACGGGCCCGTCCAGGCCGTCCACGGCGGTGCGGACCAGGATCCGCTCGGACTCGCCGTTGCGGGTGTCCATGAGGAACACGCCGTTGCTGATGATCTCGTAGTGGGCGCCGGCGCGGCGCAGCACCAGCTCGCCGCCGACGCCGTCGGCGCGCTCGACGACCACCGGCTCCCCCGATGCGGCCGCCGTGCCGCCCGCCGCGGTGCCCCCTGCCGTGCCTCCTGCCGTTCCTCTTGCCATGCCCGCACCCTAGCCGTCCCGCGGCCGCGGGGCGGGACGGGTCTGGGCGGGTGCGGGCGGTGTCGGCTACGGTGCCGGGCATGCCCGATCTTCGCC
>NZ_SMJW01000527.1 GCF_004348335.1 Actinomadura bangladeshensis
GTGCCGGCGGGGGCGGCAGGGTCGCGTGCGGGACCGCCGGCACCGGTGCCCGAGCCGCCGCCCCCGCTCCCGGCCGCACCGCTCGCCGAGCCGGACCCGCAGATCGCCGAGGCCTACGGGATCCGGTTCCTGTGCGGCGCCGACGACATCGGCCGCGTGGTCACCGAGGTGCGCCGGCGCGGCAAGTGGGCGCGGCGGCTGCGCGGGCAGGAGGTGTCGAGCGCGTCGGCGCCCGCGCTGCTGCTGATCGGCGCGCCGTCCAGCGGGCAGCGGCGGCTGGCCCGGATGGCGGCCCGCGCCCTCGCCGAGGTCGACGCCTCCAGCGGCGAGGTCCACTCCGTCCACGCCGAGGACCTGCGCGAGAACGGCCCCGACGGGCTGCGCGCCGCACTGGAGGAGCACGCGGGCCACGTCCTGCTGCTGGACGGCCTGGACGGGCTGATCCTGGACGAGGCCGACGGCGCCGCGTACGCGTCCGTCCTGTACCGGACGCGGCTGGAGGGCGTCAACGACACGGCGCTGCTCGGCACGTGCGAACCCGACCGGGTCGGCGAGCTGACGGCGGCGGCGCCCGAGCTGACCGCGGACCTGCGCGCGGTGCGGCTGCCGGACCTGGCCGGGCCGCAGGCGCGCGCGGCGCTGGTGCGGCTGCTGGCCGAGGAGCGCAGTCTGCGGCTCGGCGCGGACGCGTGGGCGGTGGTGAACCGCGAGGTGGGGTCGCTGCGGCCGCGCGGCCGGCTCACCGGCGCCCGCCTGGTGGAGGCCTACCTGGACCGCGCCGCGACCCGGCATCTGGGCAGCGCGGAGGCGACGCAGGCGATCGGCAGCGCACTGTCGCTGACGGCCGCCGACTTCGAGGGCCTGGCAGCGGAACTGTCCGGCCGCTGACCCCGCCCGCCGAGGGACCGGAAGCCCCCGGCCCTGCGGCGGGGGTGGACGGACTCCGGCCGGCGGCGGGTTCGCCTTGCGGGTAAGGGATTTGGGTCCTTCGGGGACGGCGGATCGCCGGTGGCTCGCGTCACGATGGGGGCGTGGATCGCATCGACCGGCTGCTGGCGCTCGTCGCCGAGCTTCGGGCGGCCTCCCCCGAGCCGGTGGGGCCGGCCGTGCTGGCGGCGCGGCTGGGGGTCGCCGAGCGGACCGTCCGCCGCGACCTGTCGCTGCTGGCGGACGGCGGGCTGCCGGTGCGGGCGGAGCGGGGCCGCGGCTACGCGCTGCCCGGCCCGCCGGAGGAGCCGGCGCCGCTGAGCGCGGTGGGGTCGCTGATGGGGCCGGTGCGCGGCACCCTCGACGCGGCGGTCCGCACCCGGCGGGTCGTGCGGCTGGCCTACACCGATCGGGCGGGGGCGCGCAGTTTCCGGGACGTGGAGGCGCACGGCCTGGTCATCGCCCCCTACGGGGAGTACCTGGTGGGGTGGTGCCGGATGCGGGACGGCCCGCGGATGTTCCGGCTGGACCGGATCGGCGCGGCGTTCCTGTCGGGGCGGGCGGCGCAGGTGCGGGATCTGGACGGGCTGCTGGCGGCGCTGCGGGTCCCGGTGCCGCGCCCGGGGGACGGTGCGGGGCCGCGGGGCCCGGCCGATCACGTGCGGGCGCGGGCGTGGACGCTGGACCGGCTGGAGTTCGTCCGGTCCCGGCTGCGCGACGCGGCGGCCG
>NZ_SMJW01000528.1 GCF_004348335.1 Actinomadura bangladeshensis
CCTCGGGCTTTCACCGGGCGGCGGGTCGAGAGTGACCGTTTAGACAAGAAAAGTGCTCCCGAGCTGGGAGGATAGGGCTTGTCGAGAGTCCTGTCCGCACCAGTCCGAAAGCACTTTTCACGTGAAGACTACAGGTCGTCATGCCAGGCTCGTGGTGTCTTCGGACGGGGCGGGGATCGTCGGTCAGGCCGGCGGGGTGCTGCTGACCGAGACGCTCCGTGTGACCGGGCTTGACCGGGCGCTCTCGGCGGGGCTGGAGCGGTGGCGCAGGCCGCGGGCGACCCACGATCCGGGCAAGGTCGTCGCGGACCTGGCGGTGATGCTGGCGCTGGGTGGGGACTGCCTGTCCGACATCGCGGTCCTGCGGGCCGAGCCGGAGCTGTTCGGGCCGGTGCCGTCCGATCCGACGGTGTCGCGGCTGGTCACCACCCTGGCCCAGGCCGGCTCGCAGGCGTTGCGGGCGATCCGCAAGGCACGGGCGTCCGCCCGCGCCCGGGCCTGGGAACTGGCCGGCGAGCACGCCCCCGGCTCCGACAGTGAGCTGATCCCGGTGGATCTGGACGCCACGATCGTGCTCGCGCACTCGGACAAGGACCAGGCCGCCCCGACGTGGAAGCGCACCTTCGGATTCCACCCGATGACCGCGTTCATCGACCACGGTGCGGGCGGGACCGGGGAGGCCGCCGCCCTGGTGCTGCGGCCGGGCAACGCCGGGTCCAACACCGCCGCCGACCACATCACCGCGGGCCGCCTGGCCCTCAACCAGATCCCGTCCCGCCTGCACAAACAGGTCATCATCCGAACCGATTCGGGTGGCGGCACCCACGAGTTCCTGGACTGGGTCACCGCCCGCCGCCTCAAATACTCGATCGGCTTCAACCTCAACGACGACATCTGCGCCGCCATCCTCGCCCTGCCCGAGCACGTGTGGCAGTGCGCCTACGACGCCGACCGCCGGCCCCGCCCCGGCGCGTGGGTGGCCGAGCTGACCGGCATGCTCGACCTGACCGGCTGGCCCAAGGGGATGCGGGTCATCGTCCGCCGCGAACGCCCCCACCCCGGCGCCCAACTGCGGTTCACCGACATCGACGGACACCGCTTCACCTGCTTTGTCACCGGCACCCGGCACGGGCAACTCGCCGACCTGGAACTACGCCACCGCCGCCGCGCCCGCTGCGAAGACCGCATCCGCTGCGCCAAGGACACCGGCCTGCGCAACCTGCCCCTGCACAGCGCAGCGGCCAACCAGATCTGGCTCGAACTCGTCGCGCTGGCCACCGACCTGACCGCCTGGGCCCAGATGCTCGCCTTCACCGATCACCCGGCCCGCCGCTGGGAACCCAAACGCCTGCGCCTGCGCGTCTACTCGGCCGCCGCCCGCCTGACCCGCGGCGGCAGACAACTCCGGCTCCGGCTGGCCCGCCACTGGCCCTGGACCCACCTGATCACCACCGCGATCGAGCGCCTGCAGATGCTCCCAGCACCCTGACCAGCACGAACCATCCCATCGACCCCAGGAAGGAGAACCATCGGGGCCCGTGGAACCCCGCCCACCCGACGCGACAGTCGGGCCCCACCGCTGACCCGCCACCGAAAACCAAGAATCGGTCGGGTCGCTCCCCGACCCAACCGACCTCACGAAAGATCGAGGCTA
>NZ_SMJW01000529.1 GCF_004348335.1 Actinomadura bangladeshensis
GTCCGGTACGGCCGAGGACCCGAGGTGTGTCGCCGCGCACCGCCGCCCCGGCACCCGCTGGGGGACGGGTGGCGGTGGCGCGCGCCGCGAACGCCCTCGGCCGTACGGACCGGGAAGCGCGGGGAGAGGGCCGCGAGGGTCCGGATCTCACGCTCGGTGCGCCGCATCCGCTTCCTCCTCGCTCCCGACCTGGGACTTTGCCGCCCCGAGGACCTCTCGTTCACCGTGTGTCACGATCTCGTTGCGTTAAGTACCCGCACGTCATGCGCGCGTAAACGCGGTCCGGGCAAAGAATCAAGATCACGAGATGGACTTTGCCCGCGCATTGCCCGCGCGCGGTTTCCGGCATCCTGTCCCCATGCCCTCCTGCGCCACGTGCGGTGGGACCGTCGCGCCCGACGGCCGCTGCTGGGACTGCGGCGGACCCCAGCCCGCCTTCCGCTCCCACCTGGAGACCACCGTGCCCGCCGGCGCCGCCGTCACCGACCGCGCCCGCCGGGACCTCAACGCCGACGCGGCGACCCTCACCGTGTCCGGCCCCTGGACGATCGGCGTCGTCTGCGACGGCGTCTCCATGTCGCCACGCGCCGACCGTGCCGCCCAGGTCGCCGCCGACACCGCCGCGCACGTCCTCGCCTCCCGGCTGGCGGCGGACGCGCTCCCAGAGCACGCCCTCGACGAGGCGGCCCTCCGCGCGTCCCGCGCCGTGACCGCCCTCGCCGCGTCGGCCGACGCGGCCCCCGCCTGCACCTATGTCGCGGGAATCGCGAGCCCGGAGGGGATCTGGGCGAGCTGGATCGGCGACAGCCGCGCCTACTGGCTGCCCGGCGACGGCCCGGGGATGACGCTCACCGAAGACGACACCGACGCCCGGGACGTCCTGACCTCCTGGCTGGGCGCGAACGCCGGCGAGCCGCACCCGCGGACGCGCAGCTACCGCCCGCACGGCCCCGGTACCCTGCTCCTCTGCACCGACGGCCTGTGGCGCCACCTGCCGCACCCGGCCGCCTACCGCGACCGCCTGCACGGCCCCGCCCCGCTGGACGACGCCCGCGCCCTCGTCCAGTACGCCCTGGACGCCGGCACCCGCGACAACACGACCGCCCTGGTCATCCGCGCGGGGTGACCTCTTCGGCGGTCATGGCCAGCAGCACCAGCGCATCGTGCTCGGCCGTGCCCGGACCGGCCTGGTACACCAGCATCCGCTGGCCGTCGCCGGCGGTGGCGAGGATCTCGTTGGCCAGCGTCACCGGGCCGATCACCGGATGCCGGAACGCCGTCTCCCCGCCGCGCTTGACCCGCACGTCCTGCCGGTTCCACAGCTCGGCGAACTCGCCGCTCGCCGCGGCCAGCTCGGCGGCCAGCGCGGCGGTGGGCCCGGGTGCGGTCAGCTCGGCGGTGTGCAGGTGCGCGACGCCGTTGCGGGCGACCCGGTCCCAGTCGGCGAAGACCGTCCGGGCGGCCGGGTGCAGGAAGGTGTAGCGGATCGAGTTGCGCCGCCCGGGCGGCCAGTCGCCGAGCCCGCTCATCAGCGCGAGACCCTCGGGGTTCGCGGCCAGCACGTCGTTGACGTCGTTCAGCACGTACGCGGGGCTGGGCCGCAGCGAGTCCAGCATCAGCAGCAGGCCGGGGCGGGCGGGCCGCGGCGCGGCG
>NZ_SMJW01000052.1 GCF_004348335.1 Actinomadura bangladeshensis
CTCCTCGACGGTCTGGTGCTGGAACACGTCGCGGGGCGTGATGACCAGGCCCGACTGGCGGGCCCGGGACACCAGCTGGATCGCGATGATCGAGTCGCCGCCCAGGTCGAAGAACCCGTCGTCGATCCCGACCCGCTCCAGCCCCAGTACCTCGGCGAACAGCCGGGCCAGAGTCTCCTCCTCCGCGGTGCGCGGCGTACGGGACGACACCTTGGCGGCGAAGTCGGGGGCGGGCAGCGCCTTGCGGTCGAGCTTGCCGTTGGCCGTCAGCGGCAGCGCGTCCAGCTCGACGACCACGGCCGGGACCATGTAGTCGGGCAGGTCCCTGCCGACGAACCGGCGCAGCTCCGACGAGTCGACGCCCGATCCGGCGACGTAGGCGACCAGGCGGTCGTCGCGGACGATCACCGCGGCGTCCTCGACGGCGTCGTGCCTGGTCAGGGCGGCCTGGACCTCGCCCAGCTCGATCCGGAAGCCGCGCAGCTGCACCTGCTGGTCGGCGCGCCCCAGGTATTCGAGGGTGCCGTCGCGGCGCCAGCGCCCGACGTCGCCGGTGCGGTACATGCGGGTGCCGGGCGCGCCGTGCGGGTCGGCGACGAACCGCTCGGCGGACAGGGCGGGCCGGTTCAGGTAGCCGCGCGCCAGGCCCGCGCCCGCGACGTACATCTCGCCGGGCACACCTGCCGGGACGGGCTGGAGGCGGTCGTCCAGGACGTAGACGCGCAGGTCGGGGATGCCGACACCGATGATGCTGCCGGGCGCGGTCGCGGCGTGGACCTGGTCGAGCGCGATGTAGGAGACATGGACGGTCGTCTCGGTGATGCCGTACATGTTGACCAGCGTCGGCGCGTTCTCGGGATGCCGGGAGTACCAGTCTTCGAGACGGCCCAGCTCCAGGGCTTCGCCGCCGAACACGATGTAGCGCAGCGCCAGGTCGGTACCGGGATTGGCCTTGTCGGCGGCCATGAGCTGGTAGAACGCCGACGGGGTCTGGTTGAGGACGGTGACCTTCTCGGCATCCAGGAGCTTGAGGAAGTCCTCGGGCGACCGTGATGTCAGATACGGAACGACGACCAGACGCCCGCCGTACAGCAGCGGACCCCACAACTCCCAGACGGAGAAGTCGAACGCGTAAGAGTGGAACAACGTCCACACGTCATCCGGGCCGAACTCGAACCACTGCTCGGTCGAGCGCAGCAGACGCCCCACGTTCTGATGCGGGATCACCACGCCCTTGGGGCGACCCGTCGAACCAGAGGTGTAGATGACGTACGCGGGATGATCCGGTGAGACTGCGACACCGGGGTTGGTGTCGGGCATGCCGGTGGCATCGAGATCGTCCGGGCCGAGCGTGAGGACGGGCTGGGCGTCCTCGACCATGTACGCGATCCGATCCTCCGGATAATCCGGATCGATCGGCACGTACGCCGCACCCGTCTTCAACACCGCCAGAATCGCCACGACAAGGTCGGCCGAACGCGGCAGCGCCAACGCCACGAACTGCTCAGGACCCACCCCCTCCCCGATCAACCGGTGCGCCAGACGATTCGCCCTCGCGTTCACCTCGCCATACGTCCACGACACACCCTCGAACGTCACCGCGCGCGCATCCGGACGCACCGCCGCCTGCGCCTCGAACAGCGCCGGAATCGTCGTCCGCTCGGCGTCGCCTGCGCTCTTGCCGCCCGCCCAGCGGCGCAGCAGCGTGCGGCGCTCGCTCCGGTCGAGGATCTCGGCGGTGGTGATGGGTGCGTCGGGGTCGGCGACCAGTTCGCGGACGAGGCGCTCGAAGCGGTCGGCGATCGTCACGGCGGTGCCGGCGTCGAACAGGTCGAGGGCGTATTCGAGTCCGGCCTCGATGCCGCCGGGCGCGCCGCCGTCGCCGTGCCGTTCCTCCAGGTAGAGCGACAGGTCGTACTTGGCGGTGCCGGCCGTCAGGGGTTCGGCGCCGCCGGTGAGGCCGTCCAGTTCGAGCCGCGCCTCCGGGTTGTTCTGGAACGACAGGGCGACCTGGAACAGCGGGTGCCGGGCCATCGACCGCGCCGGGTTGAGCACTTCGACGAGCCGCTCGAACGGCAGGTCCTGGTGCGCGTAGGCGGCGAGGTCGGTCTCCTTCACCCGCGCGATCAGCTCCCGGAACGACGGGTCCCCGGAGGTGTCGGTGCGCAGGACGAGCATGTTCACGAACATGCCGACGAGGTCGTCCAGGGCCTCATCGGTCCGGCCCGCGATGGGCGAGCCGATCGGCACGTCCGTTCCCGCGCCGAGCCGGGTGAGCAGCGCGGCGTAGGCGGCCTGCATGACCATGAACAGGCTCGCGCCGTTCTCGCGGGCGAGCGCGAGGAGCCCGGCGTGCAGGCCGGCGTCCAGCTCGAACGCGTGCGTCCCGCCCCGGTAGGACGCCTCCGCCGGGCGCGGCCGGTCGGCGGGGAGCCGCAGTTCCTCGGGCAGGCCGGCCAGGGCGTCCCGCCAGTACGCGATCTGCCGCGAGATCAGGCTGCCGGGGTCGTCCTCGGAGCCGAACAGTTCGCGCTGCCAGAGCGTGTAGTCGGCGTACTGGACGGGCAGCGGCGCCCACTGCGGGGCGCGCCCCTCCGCGCGGGACGCGTAGGCGAGGATCACGTCGCGGGCCAGCGGCGCCATCGACCAGCCGTCCGCCGCGATGTGGTGCAGGACCAGCATCAGGACGTGGGTGTCGTCCCCGAGCGCGAACAGCCGGGCGCGCAGCGGCGGCTCGACCGACAGGTCGAAGCCGCGCCCGACCTCGGCGGCCAGCGCTACCGGCAGGCCCGCCTCGCCGGTCTCGGCGACGTCGAGCCGGGGCCGGGCGGCTGCCGGTTCGAGGACGAGCTGGCGGGCGGTGCCGGACCCGTCCGGGAAGATCGTGCGGAGCGACTCGTGCCGCGCCACCACGTCGGCGAGCGCCTCCCGCAGGGCGTCCAGGTCGAGCACGCCGTTGAGGCGCAGCGCGACCGGCATGTTGAACGTCGCCGACGCGCCCTCGAACCGGTTGAGGAACCAGAGCCGCTGCTGCGCGTACGACAGCGGCACGACGCCGGGGCGCTCGGCCCGCACCAGCGGCGGGCGCACGTCGCCGGCCGCGTCGGCGAGACGTTCGGCGAGGCCCGCGGCGGTCGGCGCCTCGAACAGCGCCCGGACGGGCAGTTCGACGCCGAGCGCGGACCGGACCTTGCTGACGAGCCGCGTCGCGGTGAGCGAGTCGCCGCCGAGGTCGAAGAACCCGTCGTCGACGCCCACCCTCGGCACGCCGAGGATCTCCGCGAACAGCCCGCACAGGATCTCCTCCTGCGGGGTCCGCGGCGCGCGGCCCGCGGCGGCGCCGGTGTCGGGCGCGGGCAGCGCGGCCCGGTCGAGCTTGCCGTTCACGGTGAGCGGCAGCGCGTCCAGGACGGTGAGCGCCGGGACCATGTAGTCGGGCAGCCGCTCGGCCGCGTACCTGCGGACGGCGGCGACGTCGGCGTCCGGGCCCACCAGGTAGCCGGCGAGGCGCTTGTCGCCGGGCCGGTCCTCGCGGACGACCACGGCGGCCTGCGCGACGCCCGGGCAGCCGGCGAGGACGTTCTCGATCTCGCCCGGCTCCACCCGGAAGCCGCGGATCTTCACCTGGTCGTCGGCGCGGCCGAGGTACTCGATCGTGCCGTCCGGGCGCCACCGGGCCAGGTCGCCGGTGCGGTAAATGCGGTCGCCGGGCGCGCCGAACGGGTCGGCGACGAACCGCTCGGCGGACAGGCCGGGCCGGCCGAGGTAGCCGCGCGCGAGCTGCGCGCCCGCCAGGTACAGCTCACCGGGGACGCCCGCCGGCACCGGCTGGAGCGCGGCGTCGAGCACGTACGAGCGGGTGTTGCGGTAGGGCGCGCCGACCGACGGGTGCTCGCTGAGCGCGACCACCTGGTTCATGGTGTCGATGGTCGATTCGGTGGGCCCGTAGAAGTTGCGCGCGGTGAGGCCCGGGATCGCGCGGAGTTCGGCCCACATGCTCTCGCCGATGGCCTCGCCGCCGAGGAGCAGCTGCGCGGGCCGGTGCCGCCCGTCGTCGTCCAGCAGGCCCGCTTCGCGGAGCGAGGCGAAGTGCGAAGGGGTCGTGTTCACCAGGTCGATCCGCTCGCGCGCCACGTACGCGGTGTACGCCTCGACGTCGCGGCGCGTGGCGTCGTCGATGAGGTGCAGCTCGTGGCCGTACATCATCCACAGCAGGCCCATCCACGACGTGTCGAACGAGAACGACGCCAGGTGCGCGAACCGCATCCGCCGCCCGCCGGCGGCTTCGATCGCCGGGTCGATGAACGCGTCCCGATGCGCCTCGAAGTAGTTGAGCACCCCCACGTGCGGGACGGTCACGCCCTTGGGACGACCCGTCGAACCCGACGTGTAGATGACGTACGCCGCGTTCTCCGCCCGCAGCGTCCGCGCCGGGTCGTGCGCCGGCCTGCCAGTGGTGTCCGGGAAGTCGTCGGCGGTGATGGTGAGGGCGGTGCGGGCGTCCGCCAGCATGTAGGCGATGCGGTCGGACGGGTACTCCGGGTCGATCGGGACGTAGGCCGCACCCGCCTTGAGGACGCCGAGGATCGCGACGACGATCTCGGGCGTGCGCGGCAGGACGAGGGCCACCCGGTCCTCGGGGCCGATCCCCCGGGCGATCAGCTCGTGGGCGAGGCGGTTGGCGCGCTCGTTCAGCTCCGCGTAGGTCAGCCGGGTGCCGCCGCAGATCAGCGCCACGTCGGACGGGGTCCGGGCGGCCTGGGACTCGAACAGGGCCGGGAGGTTGCCGGTCGGGTGCTCAGCGGCGGTGTCGTTCCAGGCGGCCAGCGCCGCCCGGCCGGCGTCGCCGGCGAGGTCGACCGCGCCGATCGGGCGGCCGGAGTCCTCGGCGATCGCCTCCAGGAAGCGGCGGACGCGGGCGAGCAGCGCTTCGACGACCGCGTGCTCGTAGATGTCAGGGCGGTAGTGCAGGCGCAGCGACAGCCGCTCGCCGGGCAGGGCGACGAACGACAGGGGGAAGTGGGTCGCGTCGTAGGAGTCGGCCCCGGTGATGCGGACGCCGTTGAGCGAGCCGTCCATCGAGTCCGGGTCGAACGGGTAGTTCTCCAGCACCGTCATCGTGTCGAACAGCGCGCCGGTGCGGCCGGCCGCGCGCTGGATGTCGGTGAGACCGAGATGGTGGTGGGCGAGGAGTTCGGTCTGCTCCTCCTGGAGGCGCTCCAGCAGGGATCCGAGCGACTCGTCCATCCGGTAGCGGACGCGGATCGGCAGCGTGTTGATGAACAGCCCGATCATCTGCTCGACGCCGGGCAGTTCGGGCGGGCGTCCGGACACGGTCGCGCCGAACACCACGTCGTTCGTGCCGAGGAGACGGCCGAGGACGAGGCCCCACGCGCCCTGCAGGACGGTGCTGAGCGTGACGCCGTGGCGGCGGGCGGCGCGCGAGAGGCGGCGGGTGGTCTTCTCGTCCAGGTCGGTGATGGTCTGCTTCGGGGGTTCCGGGGCGCGGGCGGCGGCCTCGGGGGCGACGAGGCTGGGCTCGTCCACGCCGTCGAGGGCGCGGCGCCACGCCTCCTCGGCGGCGGCGCGGTCCTGCCCGGCGAGCCAGGCCAGGTAGTTCTTGTACGGGGTGACGCGCGGCATCCCCGCGTCGTGGCCGCCCTGCATGTAGAGCAGGAACAGCTCGGTCACGAGGATCGGCGTGGACCAGCCGTCCAGCAGGATGTGGTGGTTCGTCAGGATCAGCCGGAACCGCTCGGGGCCCATCCGGACGAGGACGAACCGCAGCAGCGGCGGCGCCGTCATGTCGAAGCCGCGCGCCCGCTCCCGCGCGACGACCGCGTCGGCCTCCGCCCCGGTAGCGGTGACCTCCTCCCACGGCAGCTCCACCGTGCGCGGGATCACCTGGACGGGACGCGACAGGTCCTCGTGCCAGAACGCGGCGCGCAGGTTCGCGTGCCGCCGCAGCAGCGTCCCGGCGGCGGTGCGCAGCGCGGCGGCGTCCAAGGGCCCCTCAAGGTCGAGGACGACCTGGGCCGTGTAGACGTCGCCGTCGCCCGCGTCGAAGAGGGCGTGGAAGAAGAAACCCTGCTGCAAGGGCGACAGCGGCAGGATGTCCTCGAGGTCCCCCCGGTTCACTGTTTCTGCCTCCACGCGGTCTGCAGCTTGTCGATCTCGGTCTGGTCCAGGTCGACGAGCAGGTCGGACGGGGTGAAGCCGGCCGCGTTGCCGGCGGCGGCGTCGGCGGCGAGGGCGCGCAGCGCGGTGAACCAGCCCTCCGCCAGCTCGCGGACGTCGGCGGGCTCCAGCAGGCCGCCCGGCCACGTCCAAGTCGCCGACAGCACGGGCCCGCCGGGCAGGTCGCGGGTGACCGCGTTGATCTCCAGGACGTGCGCGAGCGGCATCGCCGGGTCCTCGCCCGCGGGGAGGTCCTCGGCGGCGAGCGTCCAGTCGCCGCCCTCGTCCCCGGCCGCGACCCGGCCGAGGTAGTTGAAGGCGATCTGTGCGGGCGGGACGGCGGCCAGCTCCTCGGCGGCGTCGCCGCCGCCGTGACGCAGCAGGCCGTAGCCGATGCCGCCGTCCGGGACCGCGCGGAGCTGCTCCTTCACCGTCTTGAGCGCCGCGCCCCCGGTCGCGTTGCCCGCGTCCAGCCGGACCGGGTGGATCGAGGTGAACCAGCCGGCGGTGCGGGACACGTCGGCGCCGGGCACGACGTCCTCGCGGCCGTGGCCCTCCAGGTCGATGAGGACGCCGGTGCCGCGCCCGCCCCGGTGGCGGCGCCACTGGGCGACGGCGAGGGCGAGGCCGGTGAGCAGCACGTCGTTGACCCGGCCGTGGAACGAGGCCGGGACGTCGGTGAGCAGCGGCCCGGTGACGTCGGCGGGCAGGTCGAGGGTGACCGAGCGGGCGCGGGCCGCGATGTCCACGCGCGGGTCGAGCGGCCGCTTCGCGAGGTTCTGCGGCGGGCCGTCGACGATGTCGAGCCAGTCCTCCAGCTCGTCCTCGCCCCGCTCGGACGCGGTGAGCTTCTGCGCCCAGCGGCGGAACGAGGTCGGGACGGGGTCGAGCGCCCCGCCGGCCCAGGCGGTGACGAGGTCGGGCAGCAGGATGCGCCAGGACACGCCGTCCACGACCAGGTGGTGCAGGACGAGGAGGAGGCGGCCCTGCTCCTCGCCCGCGTCGAGCCAGACGAGCTGCGCGACCGTGCCGGCGGACGGGTCGAGGCGGTCGCGCGCGGCGGCGGCCTGCTCGGTGACGACGGCCTGGAGCTTGTCGGCGTCCAGCCCGGCGGCGTCCACGCGGGTGACGAGGTCGGCCGCGTCGCAGGACCCGGGCGGGCGGACGACGGGCTGCCATCCGTCCAGCCGGAGCCGGAGGATGTCGTGGTGGTCCAGGAGGGTCTGGAACGCGGCGGTCAGCCGCTCGATGCCGAGGTCCGGCGGCGTGCGCAGCAGCGTCGACTGGTGGAAGCCGCGGACGAGCGCGGCGTCGCCGCCGACCCGGTCGCGCAGCCACGCGACGATCGGGGTGACGGGGACGGGGCCGACCCCGGCGCCGGGCGCCTCGGCCTCGATCTCCTCGCCCTCCCCGACCGGTGTCGCGGTCGCGGCGAGCTCCTCGACGGTCTGGTGCTGGAACACGTCGCGGGGCGTGATGACCAGGCCCGACTGGCGGGCCCGGGACACCAGCTGGATCGCGATGATCGAGTCGCCGCCCAGGTCGAAGAACCCGTCGTCGATCCCGACCCGCTCCAGCCCCAGTACCTCGGCGAACAGCCGGGCCAGAGTCTCCTCCTCCGCGGTGCGCGGCGTGCGGGACGACACGTTCGCCGCGAAGTCGGGGGCGGGCAGCGCCTTGCGGTCGAGCTTGCCGTTGGCCGTCAGCGGCAGCGCGTCCAGCTCGACGACCACGGCCGGGACCATGTAGTCGGGCAGGTCCCTGCCGACGAACCGGCGCAGCTCGGACGAGTCGACGCCCGTCCCGGCGACGTAGGCGACGAGGCGGCCGTCGCGGACGATCACCGCGACGTCGGACACCGCGTCGTGGCGGGCCAGCGCCGACTCGATCTCGCCCAGCTCGATCCGGAAGCCGCGCAGCTGCACCTGCTGGTCACTGCGGCCGAGGTATTCGAGGCGGCCGCCGTCCAGCCACCGCCCGGTGTCGCCGGTGCGGTACATGCGGGCGCCCGGCTTGCCGTAGGGGTCGGCGACGAACCGCTCGGCGGACAGGGCGGGCCGGTTGAGATAGCCGCGCGCCAGCCCGGCCCCCGAGACGTACAGCTCGCCGACGACGCCGGGTGCGACCGGCTGGAGGCAGTCGTCCAGGACGTAGACGCGCAGGTCGGGGATGCCGACACCGATGACGCTGCCGGGTGCCGTGGCCGCATAGGCGCGGTCGAGCGCGACGTACGACACGTGCACCGTGGTTTCGGTGATGCCGTACATGTTGACCAGCGTCGGGGCGTTCTCCGGGTGCCGGGAGTACCAGTCTTCGAGGCGTCCGAGCTCCAGGGCTTCGCCGCCGAACACGATGTAGCGCAGCGCCAGATCGGTGCCCGGGTTGTCTCTGTCGGCGGCCATGAGCTGGTAGAACGCCGACGGGGTCTGGTTGAGGACGGTGACCCTCTCAGCGCCCAGGAGCTTGAGGAAGTCCTCGGGCGACCGTGATGTCAGGTACGGGACGACGACGAGTCGGCCGCCGTACAGCAGCGGACCCCACAACTCCCAGACGGAGAAGTCGAACGCGTAGGAGTGGAACAACGTCCACACGTCGTCCGGGCCGAACTCGAACCACTGCTCGGTCGAGCGCAGCAGACGCACCACGTTCTGGTGCGGGATCACCACGCCCTTGGGGCGGCCGGTCGAACCCGAGGTGTAGATGACGTACGCGGGATGATCCGGTGAGACTGCGACACCGGGATTGGTGTCGGGCATGCCGGTGGCATCGAGATCGTCCGGGCCGAGCGTGAGGACGGGCTGGGCGTCCTCGACCATGTACGCGATGCGATCCTCCGGATAATCCGGATCGATCGGCACGTACGCCGCGCCCGTCTTCAACACCGCCAAAATCGCCACAACCAGATCAGCCGAACGCGGCAGCGCCAACGCCACGAACTGCTCAGGCCCGACACCCTCCCCGATCAACCGGTGCGCCAGACGATTCGCCCTCGCGTTCACCTCGCCATACGTCCACGACACACCCTCGAACGTGACCGCCAGTGCCTCCGGACGAGCAGCAACCTGCGCCTCGAACAGCGCCGGGATCGTCGCCCGTTCCACGGGGGCGGCGTCGCCGCCGGCCCAGGCGCCAAGGATGCGGGTCCGCTCGTCGGCCGAGAGGACGTCCGCGGCGCCGATGGGCGCGTCCGGGTCGGCGAGCAGCGCGGCAAGGTACCGCTCGAACCGCTCGACGAGCCGCCGCGCGGTGGCCGGGTCGTAGAGGTCGAGCGCGTACTCCAGTTCGCCCTCGAACCCGTCCTCCCGCTCGGTGAGGATCATGAGCAGGTCGAACCGGGACGCGCCGGCGGAGAGGGGCTCGGGCTCGGCGCTGAAGCCGGGCGTCTCCAGCCGCGCCTCCGGGTTGTTCTGGAAGGTCAGGCCGACCTGGAACAGCGGGTGCCGGGCCAGGTGGCGCGGCGGGTTCAGCACCTCGACGAGCCGCTCGAACGGGACGTCCTGGTGCGCGTACGCGGCGAGGTCGGTCTCCTTCACCCGCCCGACCAGGTCCCGGAACGACGGATCGCCGGAGGTGTCGGTGCGGAAGACGAGCATGTTCACGAACATGCCGACCAGGTCGTCCAGGGCCTCGTCGGTCCGGCCCGCGATGGGCGAGCCGATCGGCACGTCCGTTCCCGCGCCGAGCCGGGTGAGCAGGGCGGCGAAGGCGGCCTGGGCGACCATGAACGGGCTCGCGCCGGTCTCCCGCGCGATCTTCATGAGGGATGCGCGGACGTCCGCGCCGAGCAGGAACCGCTCGGTCCCGCCCCGGTAGGACGCCTGCGCCGGGCGCGGCCGGTCGGCCGGGATCGGCAGCTCCTCGGGCAGGCCGGCCAGGGCGTCCCGCCAGTACGCGAGCTGCCGCGAGACCAGGCTCCCGGGGTCGTCCTCGGAGCCGAGCAGCTCCTGCTGCCAGAGCGTGTAGTCGGCGTACTGGACGGGCAGCGGCGCCCAGTCGGGCGCCGTGCCGCCGGCGCGGGCCAGGTAGGCGGTGATGAGGTCGCGGGCGAGCGGCGCCATCGACCAGCCGTCGCCGCCGACATGGTGCAGGAGCAGCAGCACGACGTGCTCGTCCGGGCCGATCCGGAACAGGTGGGTGCGCAGCGGCGGCTCGGCGGTGATGTCGAACGCGTACCCGGCGGCCGTCGCGAGCCGCATCGGCAGCTCCGCCTCGGTCGTGCCCGTGACCTCCAGTTCGGGGCGGGCGGCGGCCGGGTCCAGGACGAGCTGGCGCGGCGCTCCCCCGGCGTCCGGCAGGACCGTGCGGAGCGTCTCGTGCCGGTCCACCAGGTCGCCGATGGCGGCGCGGAGCGCGTCCGCGTCCAGGGGGCCGCGGATGCGCAGCGCCACCGGCATGTTGTAGGTCGCCGACGGCCCCTCGAAGCGGTTCAGGAACCACTGCCGCTGCTGGGCGTAGGACGGCGGGACCACGGCGGGGCGCTCGCGGGGTTCCAGCGCCGGGCGGCCGGCGCCGCCCCCCTCCAGGGCGGCGACGCGCGCGGCGAGGCCGGCGACGGTCGGCGCCTCGAACAGCGCCCGGACGGGCAGTTCGACGCCGAGGGCGCGGCGGATCCGGGTCGCGACCCGCATGGCGACGAGCGAGTCGCCGCCGAGGTCGAAGAAGTCGTCGTCGATGCCGGGCGCCTCGATGCCGAGGAGGTCGCCGACGATGCCGGCGACGGCGGCCTCGCGGGCGTCGCGCGGCGCCCGGTAGGCGGTGCCGGGGCCGGTCGGTTCCGGCTTGGGCAGCGCCTTGGTGTCGACCTTGCCGTTCGGTGTGAGCGGCAGCTCGTCCATGACGACCACGACGGCGGGCACCATCGACTCGGGCAGGCTCTCCCGGACGTGGGCGCGCAGCTCCTCGGGGTCGAGGGACTCGCCGGGGGCGGCGACGACGTAGGCGACCAGCCGGCTGCCGCCGGGCGCCGCGCTCCGCCGGGCCATGGCGGGGGTCCCGGCGCCGCCGAGTCCGGCCAGCACGGCCCGCACCTCGTCCGCGCCGGGCAGCTCGATGTCGCCGACTCGGCGCTCGGGGTCGGCGACCAGGGTGCGGACGAGGCCGTCCAGCAGCGCGGTCAGCCGCTCCGCGGTGGCGCGGTCGAAGACGTCGGGCCGGTACTCCAGCCGGAGCCGGAGCCGTTCGCCGGGAACCGCGAGCAGGGTCAGCGGGTAGTGGGTGGCGTCGACCAGGTCGGCGTCCACGAGCCGGACCCCGTCGAACGCCGCGTCGAGCAGGGCGGCGTCGAACGGGTAGTTCTCGAACACCGTCATCGTGTCGAAGAGCGGGCCGGTCTTCGCCGCGCGCTGGATCTCGCCCAGCCCGAGGTGGTGGTGGGCGAACAGCGCGGACTGCTCGTCCTGGAGCCGGCCGAGGCTCTCCGCGAGGGTCTCGGCGTCGCGCAGCCGGACCCGGACCGGCAGCGTGTTGATGAACAGCCCGACCATCTGGTCGGCGCCGGCCAGTTCGGGCGGCCGGCCGGAGACGGTGGCGCCGAACACGACGTCGGAGCGGCCGGTGAGGCGCGCCAGCAGCAGCCCCCACAGGCCCTGCACGACGGTGTTCGGGGTGAGGCCGCGGCTCCGCGCCCGAGCGGTCAGCCCGTCGGACAGCTCCCGGCTCAGGTCGAGGACGACCGCCTCGGGCAGCACCGGCGGTGCGTCGGCGGCGGCGGGGGCCAGCAGCGTCGGGCCGTCGATGCCGTCGAGCGCCGTCCGCCACGCGTCGCGGGCGGCGTCGCCGTCCTGGGCGTCCAGCCAGGCCAGATGCTCCTTGTACGGCGCGGTGCGGGCGGGCCGCCCGCCCGAGTACAGGGTCAGCAGCTCACCGGCCAGCACCGGGACGGACCAGCCGTCCAGGACGATGTGGTGAGCGGTGAGCAGCAGGCGGTGGCGGGCGGGGCCCAGCCTGAGCAGCGCGAAGCGCAGCAGCGGCGGGCGTTCGAGGTCGAAGGGGCGGGCCCGCTCGCCGGTCATGACGCGCTGGACTTCGTCGGCGGAGGCTCCGTCCAGGTCGATCTCGCGCCAGGGCGCCTCGGCCTCGCCGAGGACGATCTGCACGGGGGTGCCGTCGCCGGTCTGGGCGAACGCGGCCCGCAGGCCCGGGTGCAGGCCGGTCAGCGCCCGCCCGGCCGCGCGCAGCGCGGCGACGTCCAGGGGGCCGTCGAAGTCCAGGACGAGCTGGGCGGTGTAGACGTCGGAGCCGGAGTCGAGCAGCGCGTGGAAGAAGAAGCCCTGCTGGAGCGGGGACAGCGGCCAGATGTCCGCCGGCCCCGGATGCGCCGCCTCGACCTCGGCGATCTCCGCCCGGGTCAGCGCGATCAGCGGGAAGTCGGACGGCGTGCGCCCGCCGCCGCCCGCCGCGACGTGCGCGGCGATGCCGCGCAGGGCCTCGAACCAGGCGGCGGCCAGCTCGCGGACGTCCGCGCCGTCCAGGACGCGGCCCGCCCACGTCCAGGTGGCCGACAGGCGCGGTCCGGCGGCGGAGTCGCGGGCGATCGCGTCGATCTCCACGGTGTGGGCGAGCGGCATGGCGGCGTCGCCGCCGCCGTCCAGGGCGCCCGCCTCGGCGGCGATGCTCCAGTCGCCGTCCCCGGCCTCGACCCGGCCGAGGTAGTTGAGGACGATCTGCGGTGCGGGCAGGGCGGCCAGTTCCGGGCCGGTCGCGTCGTTCAGGTGGCGGAGCAGGCCGTAGCCGATGCCGTTGCCGGGCAGCGAGCGGAGCCGCTCCTTGGCGTTGCGGACGGCCTCGCCGACCGCCGGGCCGCCGGCGAGGACCTCGTCCCACGCCGCGTCGCCCGCGTCGAGCCTGACGGGGAACATGCTGGTGAACCAGCCGACCGTGCGGGACAGGTCCGGTTCGGCGCCGTGCCCGAGTTCCTCGCGGCCGTGGCCTTCCACGTCGACCAGGACGGCGGCATCGCGCGTCGCGACGCCGCGGCGGCGGCGCCACTCGGTCACGGCGAGGGCCAGCCCGGCGAGCAGGACGTCGTTGACCCGGCCGTGGAACGCGGCGGGCACGCCGGTCAGCAGCGCCGCCGTGGTGGCCTCGTCCAGCTCCAGGGTGAGGCTTCCGGCCGTGCTGCGGGTGTCCTCGGCGGGGTCGAGGGGGCGTGCGCCGAGCAGCGGGTCCTCGGTCCGCAGCATCTCGGTCCACAGGCCGAGTTCGGCGGCGCGGCCCGCGGTGGCGGCCTCGTCGGCCAGCCGCCGCGCCCAGGTGCGGAAGGACGTCGGGACGGGTTCGAGTTCTCCTCCGGCCCACGCGGTGACGAGGTCGGGCAGCAGGATCCGCCACGACACGCCGTCCACGACCAGGTGGTGCAGCACGACCAGCAGCCGGCCGAGCGCGTGCTCGCCGGCGTCCAGCCACACGAGCTGCGCCATCGTCCCGGACGCGGGGTCGAGGCGCCCGCGCGCCAGCTCGGCCTGCTCCGCGGCGGCCGCGGCCAGGGCCGCGTCGCCGGCTCCGGCGAGGTCGATCCGGTGGACGCAGGCGGCGGCGTCGACGGCGCCCGGCGGGGCGATCCGCGGGTCGCCGCCGTCGGGGACGCTGATCCGGAGGGCGTCGTGGTGGTCCAGCACCGCCTGGAGCGCGCGGGTCAGGTCGCCGACGCCGAGCGCCGGCGGGGTGCGCAGCAGGATGCTCTGGCTGAACCCGTCCGACGGGCCGCCGAGGTCGCGCAGCCACCGCATGATCGGGGTCGCCGGGAACGCGCCGACGCCCGCGCCGGGCTCCTCGGCCGCGCCGCCGCCGGCCCCGTCCGCGCCCGCGTCCGCCTGCCGCACGACCTGCGCGAGCGCCTCCACGGTCGGGTACCGGAACACCTCGCGCGGGGACAGCACGAGACCGGACCGGCGGGCCAGCGACACCAGCCGCATCGCGATGATCGAGTCGCCGCCGAGGTCGAAGAACCCGTCGTCGATCCCGACCCGGGCGACGCCGAGCACCTCGGCGAACAGGTCGGCGAGGAGCTTCTCGGCGGGGGTGCGCGGCTCGCGGCCCGAGGCCCGCGCCGCGAAGTCGGGGGCGGGCAGCGCCGCGCGGTCGAGCTTGCCGCTGGGGTTCAGCGGGAACGCCTCCAGCGGCACCACCGCCGCCGGGACCATGTACGCCGGCAGCGTCGCGCCGGCGAAGTCCCGGAGTCCGTCCGGGTCGGGCTCGGCTCCGGGCTCGGCGACGACGTAGGCGATGAGGCGCGGGTTGCCGGGCTGGTCCTCCCGGTGGACCACGACGGCCTGGGCCACCGCCGGGTGCCGGGCGAGCGCGGTCTCGATCTCGCCCGGCTCGATGCGGAAGCCGCGGATCTTCACCTGGTGGTCGAGGCGGCCGAGGTACTCGATCTGCCCCGCGCCGTTCCAGCGGGCGAGGTCGCCGGTGCGGTACATGCGCTCGCCGGGCGCCCCGAACGGGCAGGCGACGAACCGCTCGGCGGTGAGCGCGGAGCGGTCCAGGTAGCCGCGGGCCAGGCCCGCGCCCGCCAGGTACAGCTCGCCGGGCACGCCCACCGGGACGGGCCGCAGCGACGCGTCCAGCACGTAGGCGCGGGTGTTGGCGACCGGGCCGCCGATCGGGGCGTGGCCGGCGAGGTTGCCGTCGTCGAACCAGGCGGTCGCGTAGACGGTCGCCTCGGTCGGGCCGTAGATGTTGGCGATGCGGGCCTTCGGCATGAGGGCCCGCAGGTCCTGGACGAGCTTGGCGGGCAGCGCCTCCCCGGCGAGGACGACGTCGCCCGCCTCCAGCCCCGCCGCCCCGGCCGCGAGCAGCGCGGACATCGCCGACGGCACGCCGCTGACCAGCGTCCCGGACCAGCCGCCGCGCTCGGCGACCTCCAGCAGGTCCCGGACGACCTCGATGTGCCCGCCCATCGTCAGCGGCGTCAGCCACTCGAACACCGACACGTCGAAGTTCAGCGACGTGGAGAACAGCACGCGGGCGAGCCGGTCGGGGCCGAAGTCCCTCCGCGCCCACGCGCACAGGTCGACGGCGCTGGCGTGGGAGACGACGACGCCCTTCGGACGTCCCGTCGAACCGGACGTGTAGATGACATAGGCCGCGTTGCCGGGCAGGAGCGGCCGGACGCGGTCGGCGTCGGTGGGGGCACTGGGCGGGTACGCGGTGAGGTCGAGGCCGTCCAGCACGACGCGGGGCGTCGTGCCGGGCAGGTCGGCGCCGGCGGTGGTGACGACGCAGGCCGGGGACGCGTCGTCCAGCATGAACGCGATGCGGTCGGCCGGGTAGGCCAGGTCGATCGGCTGGTAGGCGGCGCCCGCCTTCAGCACGCCGAGCGCCGCGGCGATCAGGTTCTCGTCGCGCGGGAGGGCGAGGGCGACGAAGTCCCCGGCGCCGACGCCGCGGCCGATGAGGTGGCGGGCGAGGCGCCCGGCGCGCTCGTCCAGCTCCCGGTAGGTGAGGGTCGTGCCGGCGTGCGTGACGGCGGGCGCGTCCGGGGTGCGGGCGGCCTGCGCCTCGAACAGCTCCGGGACGACGGCGGGCTCCACCGGCAGCGCCGTGTCGTTCCACTCCTGCAGGACGCGGGAGCGCTCGGCGCCGTCCAGCAGCTCGACGTCGCGGAGCGGCGTTGCCGGATCCACCGCGCCCAGCGCGCGCATGAACCGGACGTAGCGGTCCAGGTGCGCGGAGACCTGCTCCTCGGTGTACAGGTCGGGGTGCGCCTCGAAGTCGACGCGCATCCCGGCGCCGTCGAAGTTGTCGTAGATGTTGATCGACAGGTCGTCGACCGGCCCGGTGGTGAGGGCGTGCATCCGCGCCGGCAGGCCCGCGAAGTCCAGCCGGTAGTCGAAGGCCATGATGTTGATGACCGGCCCGTGCAGCCGGTGCGGCTCGCCCACCAGCTTCAGGTCGCGCAGCAGGTCGTCGCGCCGGTAGCGCTGGTGCCGCAGCGCCCGCGCCGTCGCCCGCGTGGTGGCGCGGACGAGGTCCTCCACCGTCATGTCCGGGCGGACCCGGACCCGCAGCGGCAGGATCGTCGACAGCATCGACGGCGTCTCCAGCGCCAGCCGGGACGTGCGGCCGGTGACGGCCAGCCCGAGGATGACGTCCTCGGTGCCCGTCATCCGCGCCACGTACCCGGCGGTCGCGGCGATCGCCAGGGCCGGCGCCGCCGTGCGCAGCCGGCGCGCCCCGGCCGCGAGCGCGGCGGTCCCGTCCGGCGGGACGAGACCGGTCAGGCTCCGGTAGCCGGCGGTCGGCTCGGCCGTCTCCGCCGACAGCGACACCGCCACCGGGCGGTCGGCGAACCGCTCGGTCCAGTAGGCGCGGTCCCGCTCGAACCTCTCCGACGCCCGGTACTCCTCCTCGGCGGCGAGCAGCGCCCGGTAGTCGCCGAGCTCCGCCGGGACGTACTCGCCGCCGTTCGCCAGCGAGGTGTAGACCTCGGCGGCGCGGCGGCTGATCAGCGAGCCGCTGTAGCCGTCCTGGATGACGTGGTGGGCGCGGATGAACCAGCGGTGCAGGTCCGGCGCCAGCCGCAGCAGGGCCGTGTCGAAGAGCCGGCCGCCGTCCAGCGGCAGCGGCCCGGCCATCCGCTCCCGCATCCACGCGCGCGCGGCGGCGTCCGGGTCGGGCTCGCCGGACAGGTCCACCAGCGGGATCGACACGGAGGCGTCCGGGTCGAGGATCTGGTGGACGGTCCCGTCCCGCTCCTGCAGCCGCGCGTTCATCGCGAGCACCTCGTGCGCGCCGATCCGCGCGACGCGGTCGAACAGTTCGTGGTCGAGCGGTCCCTCGATCTCGATGTACTGCGCGATGTGGATCGGCGTTTCCGGCGCCAACTGCTGCGCGTACCAGACGCTCTGCTGAGCGGCCGAAAGAGGAACGAACTCGATGGACATCAAGCGGCACTTTCCCGGTCGAAGGGGGTTTCCTTTGCGCCCGGCATCGGAACCGGCAGGGCACCGGCGGGCAGAAATTCAGAGAGAATGACCACAGAACTGATCGGGCTTTCCCCGTCCCCTTTCACCCCGAGCCGCTTCCGGGAACGCGATCGGCCCGCGTTTTCCCGGAGTCAACGCCCTGTGTTCCCGCCAATACAGAGCGCCGTCGCTTTCCGCTCTGACCGGAACCGCCCTCGACCCACGTTCTACTCAGGAGTAGCGGAGTCACAGTCAACCAGCCTGTCACATGCCTCGCAATCCCCTCAAAAGTAGAACTTGGCCGGTCCCGTTGCTAACAGGAGTGACAAAACGGCCGCTCCGCGCCCCGCGCCGAGACGCCCTCGACGCTCACCGGATGACAAAGGTTGACAACCGGATCGACCTACTCAGGTCACCCAGCGTGATGATCAGCGGGCCGGGTACTCGTGCACGACCACCACGGCGGCGCCCACCGCCGGGTGCCGCTGCAGGACCGCCTCGATCTCGCCCAGCTCCATCCGCACCCCGGCGATCTTCACCTGCCGGTCGACGCGTCCCAGGTACTGCAGGGTGGGCCGGTCCTCGCCGCCCGCGCCCGCCGGCAGCAGCCGCACCGCGTCGCCCGTCCGGTAGAGGCGGCCGGTCGGGGACGAGGCGTCGAAGGGGTCGCGGTAGAACGCCTCGCGGGTGCGCTCGTCGTTGCCGAGGTAGCCGCGGCCGACGACGACGCCGCCGACGAACAGCTCGCCGGTCTCGCCGATGTCGCAGGCCGCCCAGGTGCCGTCGTCCTCCTCGCGCAGCACGTACAGGCGCGTGTTGACGATGGGCGTGCCGATGGGGAGGCGCAGGAGGTCCAGGTCGCCGGCGGTCACGGTGTGGTGGGTGACGTCGTCGGAGCACTCGGTCGGGCCGTAGGCGTTGAGGAGCCTGGCGTGCGGCATCGCCTCCAGCCAGCGGCGGGACAGCTCGGCGGGCAGTTCCTCGCCGGTGGCGATCATCCAGCGCAGAGCGGTCAAAGAGGCTTTCCGGGGGGTCTGGGGGGTCGTCCCCCCAGAGTCAGTCGAGCCGGGGGCCAGGTCGTCCAGCAGGTGCCTGACCATGGTGGGGACGAGCTCCACGATCGTGATGCCCCGGTCGTCCACCGCGCGGGCGAACGCCTCCGGGTCGTGCGCGACGTCGTCGCCGATCACGTCGACGCGGCCGCCGAGCAGCAGCGGGCACAGCATCTGCCAGATCGAGATGTCGAAGCCGAGCGGCGCGGTGAACGCGACGACGTCGGCGCCGGTCAGCTCCAGGTCGATGATCTTCGCCCAGAGGTGGTTGAGCATGCCCTGGTGCTCGACCACCGCGCCCTTGGGGCGGCCCGTCGAACCCGAGGTGAACAGGACGTACCGGGGCTGGTCGAGGGCGTCCAGGCGCGGCTCGCCGGCCCACGGCGCGAGCCCGTCGGCGGCGGCCGCGCGCACGACCCGGCACCCGGCCTCCGCGGCGCCCTCCAGCAGGGCGGGGGCGGTCCCGGCGGCGTCCACCGTGACCAGCACGGACGCGCCGGCCTGGTCGAGGACGTCGCGGACGCGCCCGGCGGGCCAGGTGTCGTCGGCCGGCACGTACAGGGCGCCGACCAGCTCGATCGCGAGGAAGGCGGCGATGACGGCCGCGCACCGCTCGCCGCCGACGCCGACGACCGTGCCGGGCTCGACGCCCTCGGCCTCCAGCAGCGCGGCGATGCGGCGGGCCTCGGCGGCCAGCCCGGCGTAGGAGAGGGTGCGGTGCCGGTCGGCGACCGCCGGGCGGTCGCGCTCGGCGGCGAACCGCTCCACCCGGGTGATGACCGGGTCGGCGAGGTCGACGCCGCGCTCGCGGAGCATGCCGTGCCGGACGGCGAGCTCGCGGGCCCGGTCCGCCTGCGCCGCCGGCACGTCCAGGGCGGGCAGGGCGGCCGGAGGGAGCAGCCGGTCCACCGCGGGTCCGCGAGCACTCATCATAACTCTCCGTGTTGTAGAACCACTCCGCTGTAACAGCAATACGAGCGGAGGCCATAGCTTATGTCCGGCGTTCACCAGAAGCACCTCGCATTCCACCCTACCGACGGGTAAGCAGAGGGTTGCGACGGGAAGATGCACGAAGGTACGGTGATGCTCCGCATGGCTCTGGCGTGAGGCCCGGCGGCGAACTCGGGGGAAGATGAGGGAATTGTTTCTTCATTTGAGGGTGGACGCGTGCCGATAATCACCTCGCCGCAGGATTTCAATGTCGACGACCTTTACGTCGATCTTCGGCATGTCATAGACCGGCCGATCTACCTCAAATGCGAGGGCTTCAATTTCGCCGGCTCGGTCAAGCTGAAGGCGGCCGCCGCGATGGTGGAGGCGGCCGAACGCGAGGGCGTGCTCACCGCCGATTCGATCATCGTCGAGTCGTCGTCGGGCAACCTCGGGATCGCGCTCAGCCTGATCGCCGCGAGCCGCGGCCTGAAGTTCGTCTGCATCACCGACCCGCGCTGCAACCCCGCGTCGATGCGGGTCATGCGGGCGCTCGGCGCGGAGGTCCGCGTCGTGTCCGACAAGGACGCCAACGGCGGCTACCTCGGCGGGCGCATCGCCTTCGTCCGGGGCCTGTGCGAGTCGGACCGGCGCTACGTCTGGCTGAACCAGTACGCCAACCGCAACAACTGGATGGCGCACTACCGCGGGACCGCGCCGGCGATCGACCGCGAGTTCCCCGACCTGGAGGTTCTCTTCGTCGGCGCCGGGACGACCGGGACGCTGATGGGCTGCGCCCGCTACTTCCGCGAGCGCGAGCGGCCCGTCACGATCGTGGCGGTCGACGCGGTCGGCTCGGTCACCTTCGGCGGCGTCCCGGAGCGGCGGATGGTGCCGGGCCTCGGCACGAGCAGCCGGCCCGCGCTGGTGGACGAGTCGTTCATCGACGACGTGGTGCACGTCCCCGAGCCCGACACGATCCGGACCGTCCACGCGCTCGCGTCCCGCGGGTTCCTGTTCGGCGGGTCCACCGGCACCGTCGTGTCGGGCGCGTCCCGCTGGCTGGACGAGAAGTACCCCGGCGAGGACCCGGTCGCGGTCGCCATCGCCCCCGACCTCGGCGAGCGCTACCTCGACTCGATCTACGCGGAGGGCTGGGTGCGCGAGCACTTCGGCGACGTGCTCTGCGACCCGGCCGGTATCCTCGGCGACTGATCATCGACAAATGACGGAGTTTCCCACCATGACGCAGGTCCCAGCATTCGCCGTGGTCTCCGGCGCCCAGGTCCACGAGGCCGTCGCCGGGCGCGAGGAGCAGGTCACCCGGATGGTCGAGGCGGCCTACCGGCTGCACGGCGAGGGCCTGACGGTCAACCCGGACTCCTACTTCCTGCGCTTCCCGGACCGCCCGTCCGACCGGATCATCGCGCTGCCGGCCTCGGTCAAGGGCGACGTCGGCGTGCACGGCATCAAGTGGATCTCCAGCTTCCCCGGCAACGTCGCGAACGGCGTCCCGCGCGCCTCGGCCGTGCTGATCCTGAACGACGCGGAGACCGGCTACCCGTTCGCGTGCCTGGAGAGCTCGATCATCTCCGCGGCGCGCACCGCCGCGTCCGCCGCCCTGGCCGCCGCCGTCCTCGCCGACGCCCGCGGCGACCGCCCCCGCCGGGTCGGCTTCGTCGGCGTCGGGCTCATCGCCCGCTACATCCACACCTACCTGGCCGGCAACGGCTTCACGTTCGACGAGCTGGGCGTCCACGACCTCTCCCGCGAGCACGCCGAGGGGTTCAAGGGCTACCTGGAGCGCTCGGAGAAGGGCGAGATCACGATCCACGACTCCGCGGAGTCGCTGATCCGCTCGTCCGACCTGATCGTCTTCGCGACCGTCGCCGGCGAGCCGCACGTGCACGACCCGGCCTGGTTCGAGCACGGCCCGCTCGTCCTGCACGTGTCGCTGCGAGACCTCTCCCCCGAGATCATCTTCGCCTCCTACAACGTGGTGGACGACGTCGAGCACTGCATGAAGGCCAACACGTCCCCGCACCTGGCCGAGCAGAAGGTCGGCAACCGCGACTTCGTGGCCGGCACCCTCTACGACGTCCTGACCGGCGCGACGAAGCCGCCCGCCGGCAAGCCGGTGGTCTTCTCCCCCTTCGGCCTGGGCGTCCTGGACCTGGCCGTGGCCAAGTACGTCTACGACCAGGTCTCCGCCTCGGGCACCCTGCACACCGTCCCCGGCTTCTTCCACGAACTGAAGCGCTACGGCTGACGCCCGGTGGCGGCGAGCGACCCGAGCAGTGCCAGGGCCTCGCCGCTGCTCGACCCCGGCTCCGCGTGGTAGACGACGAGTTCCTGCCCGGGACTGGACCGGACGTCGAACGTCTGCATGGTCAACGTCAGGTCGCCGACCTGGTGATGCCGGAACCCGGCGACGCTGTTGCGCGCGACCTCGTGCCAGGCCCGGTAGAAGGTGCGCGCGACGGGGTCGGTGAAACGACGTGCAGCAGATTGCGCGAGTGCGCCCAGTCGTGGAAGAGCGCATCACCGATCGCGTTGGACGCGAGCACGTCGTAGGCGCGGTTGTAGACGATGGCCGGCATCCCCGCAGACCTAGGCCCTGTCAGGCGGCCTGGATCGCGGGTTTGAGGACGTCCTCGCACCACTGGTGGAAGGTGGTGGGGGTGTCGGTCGCGTGCTGGGGGGTGCGGGTGATGCCGTCGTCCAGGCCCTTCTCCTTGGCCTCCAGCATTTCGACCATGCCCTGGACCATGCCGGGGGACATGCCGCGGCCGGTGAGCCGCTCTTCGAGGGCCTGGACGGGGATCTGCCTGTACTGGACGGGCGTCCCCAGCACCTCGGAAATGACGGCGGCCATGTCGTTGTAGGAGAGGTCCTCGGGGCCCAGCAGCGGGACCTCCGCACGGCCGGTCCAGGCGGTGTCGAGGAGCAGGCGGGCGGCGACGGCGGCGATGTCGCGCGCGGCGACGACGCGCAGGGGGCGGTCCGGAGAGACCACGTCGAAGAACAGGCCCTGCTCCTTGATCGGCTGGACCTGGCGGAGCACGTTGTCCATGAAGCCCGCGGCGGTCAGCGCGCGGAGGGCGACGCCGGTGCCGGCGATCAGGTCGTCCATGGCCAGGGAGGCGGTCACGTACCCGGCCTTGTCCGCGTGCGGGGTGCCGCGGCCGAGGGCGCTGACGTCCACGACGCGCGCGACTCCGAGGCGGCGCATCGCCTCCGCCGCGGGTGCGGTGAAGCCGGCGAAGGCCGCGTGCACGCCGGCGGCGCGGGGGTCGGGCGGGAGCAGCCAGAACACGGTGTCGGCGCCGTCGAAGGCCCGTGCGACGACCTGCGGGTCGCCGTGCGAACCTTGGACGACCTCGACCCGTTCGCGGATGCCGGCGGGCAGCCTGGCCGGGTAGCGTGCGATGACGCGGACCGGCTCGCCGCCGGTGAGGACGGTGTCGAGGACCTGGTGCCCGATGTTCCCGGTGGGAGCGGTGATGACGATCACGACTGGCCTCCAGCGGCACGGCATGCGGGCGCTTCCTCCAGCTGATGACGTGGGAGGCCCAGGTGCGGACGTGCCGCCTGTGCATCGCCGAGGCCGAGCGCCTGCCGGGCAGTTCGAGCGCCTACTTCGACGCCATCTTCGCCAGCACCCGCGACATCCTCACCGCGTACCTGGCCGACCACTTCGACGTGGACGCCGAGCCCCTCGCGGAGGACCTCCTGGCCCGCACCGTGCTCCCCCGCCTCTTCCGCACGCTCCTCAACGTCGAGGACGCACGCAAGGGCGACCCCGGCGAAGAGGTCCTCCCCGAAGCCGTGGACCTTCCCGCGCTCCGCCGCCTGGTCGCGTCCACCCTCCCCTCCTGACGAGGCGGTCTGCCATCCGCGAATCGTTGGGCTGGCCAACGAGTATGTTATGTTGGTTGCACCAACGTTGACCGTTCCAATGATTGGGCGGTCTGGACGGATTCCGCATCACGCTGGAGTTGAGATGACGATCAAGCCGTTCCGCATCGACGTCCCGCAGGCCGACCTCGACGACCTGGCCGACCGGCTCGCCCGCACCCGGTGGCCCGACGAGGTCGACGGCGCCGGGTGGGACTACGGGTTTCCGCTGGCCCGGGCCCGGGAGCTGGCCGAGTACTGGCGCACCGGCCACGACTGGCGCAAGCACGAGGCCGAGCTCAACGAGCTGCCGCACTTCACCACCGAGATCGACGGGCAGAACATCCACTTCGTGCACGTCCGGTCGGCGAAGCCGGACGCGCTCGCGCTGGTCCTCACGCACGGCTGGCCCGGCTCGTTCCTGGAGTTCCTGGACGTGATCGAGCCGCTGTCGCGCGACTTCCACCTGGTGATCCCGTCCATCCCCGGCTTCGGGTTCTCCGGGCCGACCCGCGAGCGCGGCTGGGGCGTCCCCCGGATCGCGCGGGCCTGGGCCGAGCTCATGCGCCGGCTCGGGTACGAGCGCTACGGCGCGCAGGGCGGCGACTTCGGCTCGGGCATCTCCCTCGCGCTCGGCGCGGCGGCGCCCGAGCAGGTCGTCGGGGTGCACGTCAACTACCTGCCGACCCGGCCGGACCCCGCGGTCGAGGTGTCGGAGGCGGACGAGGCCCGGCTGGAGGAGATCAGGAAGCTGATGGCGAACCGCCCGCCGTACCAGGCGCTGCAGGCGCTCACCCCGCAGACCATCGGCTACGCGCTGACCGACTCGCCGGTCGGGCAGCTGGTCTGGATCGCCGAGCGCTTCGCGCAGTGGACCGACCCGAGCACGCCGGTCGACGACGACCGGCTGCTGACCGACGTCTCGCTGTACTGGCTGACCGCCACCGCGGCCTCCTCGGCGCGGCTGCACCACGACGCTCCGCGCGGGCAGGCCGCGCCGTGCCGGGCGCCGGTCGGCGTGGCGGTGTTCGCGCACGACATCACCCGGTCGGTGCGCCCGCTGGCCGAGCGGCTCTACACCATCGGGCACTGGTCGGAGTTCGACCGGGGCGGCCACTTCGCCGCGATGGAAGTGCCGGACCTGTTCGCCGGGGACGTCCGGGACTTCTTCCTCGGGGTGGCCGAGGCCGGCTGAGGATCAGACCTCGATGACGACCTTGCCGGGGACGCCCGTGTGCTTGGCCTCGAACGCCGCGCGCGTCTCGGCCAGCGGGTACACGGCGCCGACATGGGCGCGGAGCCGGCCGTCCCCGGCGCGCTCGGCGAGTTCGGCGAGCTGGCCGCGGTCGGGTTCGACGATGAAGTAGACGGCGCGCCCGTCCGGCGGCTCGACCGGCGGCGGGACCGCGCCCGAGACCAGCGCGCCGCCGGGCTTGATCCTGCTCGCCGAGCGCTCCAGCAGGTCGCCGCCGATCGTGTCGAAGACCAGGTCGACGGGTTCGACGGCGTCCTCGAAGCGCCGGCCTTCCAGGTCGACGAAGGCATGCGCGCCCATCGCCATCGCGACCTCCGCCGCGCGGGCCCGGCCGGTGGCGATGACGTGCGCGCCGGCGTCGCGGGCCAGCCGGACGGCCAGGCTGCCGACCCCGCCTCCCCCGCCGTGGACGACGACCGTCCGGCCCGGCTCCAGCCCGCCGTGGACGAACAGGGCCTGCCAGCACGTCAGACCGGCGAGCGGCAGCGCGGCCGCTTCGGTGAACCCCACCGAGCCGGGCAGATGGGCGAGGTTGCGGGCCTCCACGGCGACGTACTCGGCCGCCGCGCCGTCGCGGTGCCAGTCGGTCAGGCCGAACACGCGGTCCCCCACGGCGAACCCGGCGGTGCCGTAGGCGACCTCGGCGACCACGCCGGCGACGTCGTGGGCGGGGATCGACGGTGTCCGGTCGCGTCCGGCCCGGTCGACCCAGGTGCCGGGCCAGTCGAGTTCATCGGGGACGAACCCCGCCGCGTGCACCCGCACGACCACGTCCCCGGTGGCCGGACGCGGGTCCGGCGCGTCCTCCAGGACCAGACCCTCAGTACCGCCGCGCTCATGGACGCGCACAGCTCTCATGATCCCCCCTCGCCACCGCCGACAGGCGGCTGCCGACCGGGCTCAGGCGAAGCCCGAGGTGTCCAACTCGATCTCGAACGGCTCCGGCAGCGGAAGCGACTTGCCGAAGGGCACCTGGTCCGTATGCCGGTAGTCCGTGCCGTCCGTTCCGCTGAACAGCGTCACCGTCCGCTCGTCCCGGTCCACCAGCAGATAGAACGGAATGCCCGCGCGCGCGTACCCGGTTCGCTTGCCGCCTCGGTCGTGTTCCGGCCTGGAGGAGGTGACTTCGACGACCATGGAGATCCCTTCGGGCTCGACCTCCATCCACTCGCGAGCCCCTCGGAAGAGCCGTAGCTCGGCGGGTGCCAGGACCATGTCCGGGATCACGCGCATCGCCCGGCCATCGCCATCGCCAGGGATGATCAAGCCCTTCTGACCGGCCCAGTGGAACCGCTGAGGCGACTCCCGGACGATCTGCAGGGAGACTTCGGCGATCCAGTCCTCATGGTCGCCTAGGGGGGGTGGGGTCACGACGATCTCTCCGTCGATCAGTTCGGCTCGGAAGCCCTCCGGGGTGTCGAGGGCGAGGAAACCTTCGAGGAGACCATCGTCGTCTCCATACGACAGAGGCTCATGAACCATCGCAGTCATGCTCTGCTCCTTTCCTCGCGGGCGAGTCTATAAGCAGAGCGCCACCTTCCGCATACAGATCGTAGTGACGGGCACTCGCATGCCCAGCCTACGGCTCCCCTCCGGCGGTCGGCAGATAGAACGGGTGCAAGTGGGCACGGTTTGTCTATGGATGAACGAAATGTTGGACGTGGGGACGTCCAGGAGCTGTCGGACTTCGAGCTGGCGGTGTACGAGACGGTCGCGGAGATCGACAAGGACGGCGGGGCCGCCGACTTCGAGACGGTCGGGCGGCTCGTCGGCGGTCCCGAGGAGGACGTGTGGGCGGCGCTCGGGCACCTGGTGCTGATCAACCACCTGCACTCGACCACCCGCGGGTACGTCCTCGGGCCGCACGACTGGGCGCCCTGACCGTCCCGGTGGCCGGGACGGCGGCGGGCCGCGCGCCGGGCGCGCGGCAGGATGGGCGTGCAAGCACTGGGTCGTGCGCGGGAGGCCGCCGGAATGAAGCTCGTCGTCACCGAGGAACAGCGGGAGCTGCGGGACGCGCTGCGGCGCTTCTTCGCCGACCGGTCCCCCGCCGCCGAGGTGCGGCGGCTGATGGAGACGGCCGAGGGCCACGACCCGAAGGTGTGGGCGCAGATGGCCGAGCAGCTCGGGCTGCAGGGCCTCGCGATCGCCGAGGAGCACGGCGGCGCCGGGTTCGGCGTGCGGGAACTGGCGGTCGTGTTCGAGGAGATGGGACGGGCGGTCGTGTGCGCCCCCTTCCTCGCGACGATCACCGCGGCGGCGGCGCTGGAGGCCGGTGAGGGCGGGCACGACCTGCTGCCCGGCATCGCGGACGGGTCGGTGATCGCGACGCTGGCCGTGGCCGAGGACGGCGGGTCCTGGGATCCCGCCGACGTGGAGGCCCGGTACGAGGACGGCCTCCTGCGCGGAGGCAAGAACTTCGTCCTGGACGGGCACATCGCCGACCTGGTCCTCGTCGCGGCCCGGGATGACGACGGTGTCGGCCTCTACGCCGTCGAGGACGCGTCGCGTCTCGTCCGGACCCCCGTGGTGACGCTCGACCAGACGCGGAAGCTGGCGCGGATCGAGTTCGGCGGTGTCCCCGCGCGGAGGGTCGGCGGGGAGGACGCGATCCGGCGGGCGCTCGACGTCGCGGCCGTGGCGCTGGCCGCCGAGCAGCTCGGCGGCGCGCAGAAGACCCTGGACATGACCGTCGAGTACGCGAAGGTGCGGTACCAGTTCGGCCGCCCGATCGGGTCGTTCCAGGCGATCAAGCACCGCTGCGCGGACATGTTCGTGCTGGTCGAGTCGGCCCGGTCGGCCGTGCTGAACGCCGCCGCCGCGGCGGACGAGAGCCCGCGGGAGCTGCCGGCCGCCGCCGCGCTGGCCAAGGCGTACTGCTCGGACGCCTACTTCCACACGGCGGGCGAGGCCATCCAGCTGCACGGCGGCATCGGGTTCACCTGGGAGCACGACGCGCACCTGTACTTCAAGCGCGCCCAGGGCTCCCGGCAGCTGCTCGGCGCGCCCGACCGCCACCGCGAGCGGCTGGCCGCGCTCGCCGGCCTCACGGGTGCAGCCGCAACCCCTTGAGGACCTTGTCCACGCCGTTCCGCGGGCCGTGGACGGCGAACCCGACCAGGGGCATCTCCTCGGCCGTGACCGCGCGGACGGTCTCGCGGTTGGCCTCGTCGTGGCCGGTCTTGAACATGTCCTCGATGTAGACGGCGACGTCCATGCCGCGGGCGAGGGCCCGGCCGTGCGCCGTCAGGGTCGCCTCCGCGCCGGCCTCGTAGACCAGCACCGGCTGCCGGAACATCGCCAGGTACCGGTTCCCGGACGCGTCCTCGTAGGGCTCGCCGATGACGCCGGGCACGCCGCCGGCGACGGCGCTCGCCAGGAACGCGGTCACGTTGAGCCGCTGCCAGGCGGCCAGGTCGTCGCGGACCACGATCCCGATCTTGGTGTCGAAGCGCATGCGACGCAGGGTCCCGCACCCGGCGGCGGCCCGTCTTGAACGCTCGTGCGCGAGAATCGGACGCGTGGACTGGAGCCGGTACTGGCGGTCGTCCGACCGCCCCCTGGAGGCGATGCACGCCCACTTCGAGCGGCACGTCTACCACCGGCACAGCCACGAGACGTACTCGTTCGGGGTGACTGAGGACGGCTACCAGGCGTTCCGCTGCCGGGGCGGCGCCCATACGAGCGCGGCCGGGATGGTCATCGCGTTCAATCCCGACGATCCGCACGACGGCCACGCCGCCGACGAACTGGGCTTCACCTACCGGATGGTGCACATCGGCCCTGACCTGGTGTCGGACGTGCTGGCCGACATGGCGGGCCGGACGGCCGGGCTGCCGCTGTTCGCCTCCCCGGTCGTGAGCGACCCCGTCCTGGCGAGGAACCTGCGCGGGCTGCACGCGGCGCTGCTCGGCGGCGCGCCGGCGCTGCGGCGGGACGAGCTGCTGACCGCGACGGTCGGGGCGATGGTCGACCGGGCGGCCACGCGGCGCCTCGGCACCGGCCCGGCCGGCGGCTTCGTCGAGCGGGCCAGGCGGCGCCTGGAGGAGGCGTACCTCGACGACATCGGCGCCGACGAACTGGCCCGGGTGGCGGGATGCAGCCGGTTCGCGCTCTACCGGGGCTTTCGCCGGGCGTACGGGATGGGGCCGAGCGACTACCAGCGCCAGCTCCGCCTCCGCGCCGCCCGGCGCCTGCTCGCCGGGGGCGGCGCCATCGGGGACGTCGCGGCCCGCACCGGTTTCGCCGACCAGAGCCATCTGACGCGCTGGTTCGTCCGCTGCTACGGCATGACGCCCGGCCGCTTCCAGCGTGCCGGTTGAGGAAGAATGCCCGATATGAAACGGGCGAGCGGGGCGATGTTCGGGCTGGCGTACGGCGACTCCCTGGGGGCGCCGACCGAGTTCCTCGGCATGAAGCAGATCCGCAAGCGCTTCGGCGAGCGCGGGCCCGCGCAGCTCACCGGCGATCCGGCGCCGGTGACCGACGACACGCAGATGGCGATCGCGGTCGGCCTCGCGCTCCTGGACGCCCTCGCGAACCCGCCCTTCACCCCGGACCTGATCACGCCGATGTGGCGCCGGCGCTTCATCGACTGGCTCAACAGCCCCGACAACGACCGGGCGCCGGGCAACACGTGCCTGCGCGCGTGCCGGGGCCTGGAGGCCGGGCGCCCCTGGGTGGAGGCGACCGTGGCGGGCTCCAAGGGCTGCGGCGCCAACATGCGCGTCGCGCCGGTCGGCCTCGCGCCCGGCCTGACGGACGAGACGCGGGCGGGCGCCTCCCAGCTCCAGGCGGCCCTCACCCACGGGCACCCGACCGGGCTCGCCGCCAGCGAGCTGACCGCGTTCGCCGTCCGGTGGCTGGCCGACGGCATGGACCCGTCCGACCTGCCCGGCGCGCTCCGCGCCCGCTGCCGCGACCAGCGCACCGCCTACCGCGAGCGCTGGCTCGGCGAACTGTGGCAGCGGCCCGGCATGGACTCGCCGGAGACGTTCATCGCGCGCGGCTGGGACGAGTGCCTGGCCGTCCTCGACCGCCTGGACGAGGCCCTCCGGCGCGGCGACCGGGCGTCCGACCCGTGCGAGATCACCGGCGCGGGCTGGGTCGCCGAGGAGGCCCTCGCCACGGGCCTGCTGTGCTTCCTGCTGTTCCCGGACGAGCCGGTCGAGGCGATCCGGCGCGGCGCCGCCAGCTCCGGCGACTCCGACTCGATCGCCTGCCTGGCCGGCGCGTTCGCCGGCGCCCGCCTCGGCATGGACGCCTGGCCGGACGAGTGGCGCACCCGCATCGAGTACGCCGATGACCTGGCGAAGATCGGCGGCGCCTGGGACTGAGCCCGCTAGGACGCCGACCAGCCCGTCCAGGAGTCGATGGTGATCGCTATGACCGGCCCCTCGGGCGGACGCCCGCGGTACTGGGCGTAGCGGTCGGCGAGGAGGCGGACGGGCTCGGCCATCCGCGCGGGGTCCTCGACGACCTGGGCGCGGCCGTCCACCCGGACCCACCACAGGCGCGACCAGTCGTCCTCATAGTGGTCGGCCAGCAGCGCGACGCGGGGGTTGGCGCGGACGTTCGCCAGCCGCCGCAGGTCCCGGGTGCTCTTCGGCTTGTGGTCGACGGCCGTGTAGACGCTGCCCCGGTGGACGGCGAACGTCACCGGGACGAGGTGCGGCCGCCCGTCCTCCCCCACGGTCGCCAGGCGCACGATCGGGACGGACGCCAGGAGGCGGCGCGCGTCGTCCGGTGAGAGCTTCGGCACCCCCTCACCCTGCCACGGTTCAGTCCTTGAAGTCCGGCGGGCGGTGCTGCTTGCGCGCCCTGATCGCCTCTTCGAAGTTCTGCGTGGTGAGGCGGACGTAGAGCTGGGCGAGGCCCTCCTGGCCCATGTGCGCGTCGAGGCTCGCGGCGTCCAGGCCGGACCACAGCATCCGCTTCGTCAGCTCGACGCCGGGGCGGCTGAACCCGGCGATGCGCTCGGCGAGGTCGTAGCAGGAGTCGAGGAGCTTGTCGCCGGGGACGACGCGGGAGAGCAGGCCGATGCGCTCGGCCTCGGCGGCGTCCACGTCCCGTCCGGACAGCATCAGCTCGAAGGCGCGGGAGGCTCCGATGGCGCGCGGCAGCAGGTAGCTGAGGCCGAGTTCGCTCGCGGTGAGGCCGTTGTTGATCCCGGCGGCGCGGAACAGGGCGGTGTCGGAGCCGAGCCGGATGTCGGCGGCCAGGGACAGGCAGAGCCCGCCGCCGATCGCGGGTCCGTTGATCGCCGCGATGACCGGCTGGTGGACGCGGCGCATCGCGCGGATCACGTCGTCGAGCAGCTCCATCGAGCGGAGCGCGATGGTCGGGAGCGTCAGCCCGTCGATGCCGGGGATGTCGCCGGGGTTCTCCAGGTCCGCCCCGGAGCAGAAGCCGCGCCCGGCGCCGGTGATGACGACGGCGCGGGTGTCGTTGTCGAGGCTCACCTGCTCGAGCGCCTCGCGGAACGGGACCATCACGTCGAAGGCCATCGCGTTCATGCGCTCGGGCCGGTTGAGCGTGATGAGGGTGAGGTGCGGGCGCGGCCTGTCGATCAGGACGAAGGGCAAAGCGGGCCTCCCGGAGTCAACCTAGCAAGCGTTAGGTTACACACGTGGGAACGCGGGCGGGGCGAGACCGCGCTCCACCACCTTCGCCAGCTCGTCGTCGGTCAGGACGCGCGGCTCGCCGATCATCCTGGCCCGCACGTACACGCCGCAGAGCCATTCGAGCAGGCGCGCGTTCTCGAACGCCTCGTCCAGGTCGCGGCCGATCGCCACGCCGCCGTGGTTGGCCATCAGCGCGGCGCGCCTGCCGCCCTCCATCGCCCGCCGGACGTTCTCCGCCAGCTCCGGCGTCCCGTACGTGGCGTACTCGGCGACCTTCACCACGCCGCCGAGGAGCAGGGTGTTGTAGTGGATCGGCGGCAGCTCGGACATGGTCGTGGCCACGACGGCGCCGTAGGTCGAGTGCGTGTGGACGATCGCGGCCGCCGGGGTCGCGTCGTAGAGGGCCAGGTGCATCGGCGTCTCCGACGACGGCGCCCGCTCGCCCTCGACGAGCTGCGAGGAGAGGTTCACCACCGGGCAGTCGGCGGGCTCCATCCGGTCGAGCATCATGCCGCCGGGCGTGACCGCGACCAGGTCGCCCAGCCGGACGCTGATGTTGCCCGACGCGCCGGTCACCAGACCGGTCTCGGCCAGCCGCCGGCCGATGGCGCACAGCTCATGCCGTTCATCTTTCAACAACATTGCGAATACCTCTCACGTTCTGCGCTCTCCACCGCGTACGCTACGGCCCTGACGATCATTAAGGGGCCCGTCATGACCGTTGTCACTCTCGGCGCGCACATCCTGGACGTGCTCGCCCGGCCCGTCGAGGGCATCCCGGACGGGCAGGACACCGTCGTCGTGGAGCAGATCCGGGTGACCGCCGCCGGCGCCGCCGCCGGGACCGCGGTGGCGCTCGCCCGGCTCGGCAACGAGGTCATCTCGGTCGGCGCGATCGGCGACGACGACCTCGGCGACCTGCTCGTGGCGATCATGACCCGGAACGGCGTGGACGCGACCGGCCTCGTCCGCCGGACCGCCGACCAGACGAGCGCCTCCATCCTGCCGATCCGGCCGGACGGCGGGCGGCCGAGCTTCCACGTCCCGGGCGCCAACCTGACCCTCACCGCGGGCGCGGTGGGGCCCGGCCTGCTCAGCGCGGCGGGCGTCGTCCACCTCGGCGGGCCCGACGTCACGTTCGGGCTCAACGACCCGGCGTTCTTCGAGATGCTCGCAGCCGCCCGCCGGACGGGCACGGTCGTCACCATGGACCTGCTGTCCAACATGCCCGACCTGCTGGCGGGCGCCGCCGCCTTCCTGCCGCACGTCGACCACTTCCTGCCGAACGAGGAGCAGGCCGCGGCGATGACCGGCGAGAGCGACCCGGAGAAGGCCGCGCGGGCGCTGCTCGACCGCGGCCCGGGGACCGTGGTCGTCACCCTCGGCGCGGACGGCAGCCTCGTCGCGACCGCCGAGGGCGTCCACCGGCTGCCCGCCCTGCCGGTCGAGGTCGTCGACACGACGGGCTGCGGCGACGCGTACTGCGCCGGGTTCATCACCGGGCTCGCGCACGGCCGGGAGGTCCTGGAGGCGGCCCGCTGGGGCACCGCGGCGGCGGCGACCGTCGCGCAGGGCCTCGGCTCCGACGCGTGCCTCACCGGCCTGGACGCCGTCCTCGCGCTGCTCGCGTGAGTCAGATCTTCTGCTTCTGCCCCTCCCAGTAGGGGTCGCGCAGCAGGCGCTTGTAGAGCTTGCCGGTCGGCGTCCTCGGCATCCGCTCGACGAAGTCGACCGAGCGCGGGGCCTTGTACCCGGCGAGCGACGTGCGGACGTGCCCGATCAGCTCGGCGGCGAGCGCATCGGACGGCTCGGCGCCTTCGGCGAGTTCCACGGCCGCCTTGACCTGCTCGCCGAACTCCTCGTCCGGGACGCCGAACACCGCCACGTCGCGGACGGCCGGATGGGTGATCAGCACGCCCTCGATCTCGGCCGGGTAGATGTTCACCCCGCCGCTGATGATCATGTCGATGACGCGGTCGGACAGGAACAGGTAGCCGTCCTCGTCCAGGTGGCCGACGTCGCCGGTGGTGAACAGGCCGTCCGCGCGGTGCACCGAGCGGGTCTTCTCCTCGTCGCCCCAGTAGGCGACGTCGTCACCGCTCGTGTACCGGAAGAAGATCTGGCCGCGCTCGCCGACGGCGGCCGGCTCGCCGTCCTCGCGCAGGATGTGGACCTCGGTGGTGGGCAGCGGCAGGCCGACGCTGCCGGGCTTGCGCAGCCACTCCTCGGCGGTGATGACGCTGTTCACCGACGCCTCGGTGGAGCCGTAGTACTCGTGCACGACCGGCCCGAACCAGTCGATCATCCGCCGCTTGACCTCGGGCGGGCAGGGCGCGGCGCCGTGCCACACGGCCGCGAGGCTGGACCCGTCGAACGCCGCGCGCGCCTCCTCGTCCAGCCGCAGCAGCCGGACGAACTGGGTCGGGACGAGGTGGACGTTCGTGATCGCGTGCTCGTCGATGAGCCGCAGCGCCGCGGCCGGGTCGAAGTCGCGCCGCATCACCACCGAACGCCCGCGGAGCAGGAACACCAGCGACCACAGCCACTGCGCCGAGTGGTAGACGGGCCCGACGAGCAGCGACCGGCCGTCCGCCGGGATCCGCAGCACCTCGGCGAACACGTCGCCGATCAGGCTCGCCGTCTCGATCGGCGCGCCCGCGCCCAGCTGCGTGCGGCTGACGCCCTTCGGCCGCCCGGTGGTGCCCGAGGTGTAGAACATCGGGAAGCCCATCACCGGGTCGGCGATCTCCTCCCCGGCGCCGGTCGCGAGGAACTCCTCGTACGGGGTGAAGCCCTCGACGGCGCCGCCGAAGGCCACCCGGGCGTCCAGGCCGAGGCCGTCGGACGCCTCGCGCGCGACGCCGCCGAAGGCGTCCTCGGAGAACAGCGCCCGCGCGCCCGCGTCGGCCAGGACGTAGCGCAGCTCGTCGGCCGTCCAGTGCCAGTTGACCATCACGTAGCGGAGCCCGATGTGGCCGGCGGCGCACATCAGCTCGAAGGACTCGCGCCGGTTGCCGGAGTGGATCGCGATCGCGTCGCCGGTGCCGAGGCCCAGCCCGCGCAGCGCGTTCGCCAGCCGGCCGGTCCGCGCGTCCAGCTCCCGCCACGAGGTACTGCCGCGTTCGTCGGTGATGGCGGGTTCGTCCGGCTTGGCATCGGCGTACGGGCGGAGCAGTTCGGCCATCGGCCACCTCCTGGAACGCGGCAGGGTCCTGGAAGGCGACTCTAGAACCGGTTCACCGGAAAGACCAGGTCAGAACCCGGTCCGTGCGACGGGCGACCCGTACAGGACGGCGTCGGCGGCGCCCGCGAGCTGCTCCAGGCGGAAGACCTCCGTGCGGTGGAACGGCGGCGCGCCCGTCCGGGCGGCGACCAGCGCGACGGCGCCCAGGGCGAGCGGGCACACCGCGAACTGGGTGCCGTCCGGCGCGGTGAAGGCGCGCGGCCGCAGCGGCTCCAGGCCCGGCAGGTCCGCGCCCGACACGCCGCCGACGCTGGCGTGCACGAGGATCGCCGCGTCGTCCCCCGACGGTTCGGCGAGGCCCGCCCAGTCGGCGCTCAGCAGGGCCGGGACGGCGTCGGCGAGGATCTCCATCCCGCGCTCGGGGACGGCCCCGACCTGCCCGATCACGGCCGCGTCCGGGAACGCGCCCTGCGGCTCCTGGGTCGGCCAGATGCCGACGACGTCCACGCCCTGGACCGAGCCGAGGCCCTCCATCAGCCGTTCGATGCCCGCACCGACGGGCCACGCGACCGTGAAATCGTCCATGGCCCGGCCGTTGCCGCGCTCCAGCACCGCCATCTGCACGACGTCGGCGCCCGCCGCGCCGAGGGTGCGGGCCACCTGCCCGAGCGACCCGGGGCGGTCCGGCAGCCGGACTCGTATCCGCAGCAACATGGGCACCTCCAGTTCCGCGCCGGCACGTCCGGGCGAGGCCCCCAGCCTGGGCGACGCCCGTTTCCCCGGTGTTACCCCTCCGTGTCGTTCGGAGAACTCGGCGGCACATGTCGGTGCTGGAATGACGGGTACGGGTCAAACTAGAGTCCAGACAAGGTCATCACCAGGGCCTGTCGTCCGCCTGCCGTCCAGCATTAAGGTAACCGCACGTGTCGAGGGACGGGGAACCCCCAGTCAACGAGGACTCCGGAGCAGCGCCGGAGCCCGCCTCCGCCGGGGACGAGGCGGACGGCGCGGCGTTCCGCGCGGACGTCCGGGACGCCCTCGCCGGGCTGGCGGCGCGGCTGGACCGCGAGCACGAGCGGGCGGCGCACCGCGAGGCCGTCATCGACCGGCTGCACGAGGAGAACCAGCGGCTGCGGCGCGGCGAGCTGCAGGGCATGCTCGAACCCGTCCGCACCGCGCTGTACCGGCTGCACGACCAGGCCAGGCGCGAGTCCGACCGGCTCGCCGCGCCCGACCTCGCCGAACCGCCCGACCCGCGGCGGACCGCGCTGCTGCTGGCGGCGCTCGCCGACGACGTCGCCGACGCGCTGGCGCGGCTCGGGGTCGAGCGCTTCACGGTCGAGCCCGGCGCGCCCTACGACGCGGCCCGGCACCGCCCGGTCGCGGTCACGCCCGTCACCGACCCGCTGGCGGACGGCACCGTCACCGCCGTCCAGGCCGACGGGTTCGAGCAGAGCGGGAAGGTGCTGCGCAAGGCGGCGGTGAGCGTCGGCAAGCTCGACGGAGCCTCGGTCAAAGCCGCCCCAAGTCGCCACGGCGGGGCCGAACGTGGCGAGACGATGAATTCTGGACTCGGGACCGACAGGTGAGAGGGACATGGCTGTCTACGGGATCGACCTCGGAACCACGTACTCCTGCATTGCCTCCATCGACGATGTAGGGCGGCCCGCGGTCCTGCGCAACCTGGAGGGCACCGACACCACGCCGTCCGTCGTCTTCTTCGAGAGCGGCGAGAACGTCGTCGTCGGCGCCACCGCCAAGGACACCGCGGTGCTGGAGCCCGACAACGTCGTCAGCCTGATCAAGCGCGACATGGGCCGGGACGTGACGCGGCCCATCCACGGCATCGATTTCACGCCGGAGGAGATCTCGGCGTTCGTCCTGCTGAAGCTCGCGACGGACGCGCGCACCACCACCGGCGAGGACGCCCGCGACGTCGTCATCACCGTCCCGGCCTACTTCGGCGCCGCCGAGCGCGACGCGACCCGCAAGGCGGGGCGGATCGCCGGGCTGAACGTCATCGACATCGTGTCCGAGCCGATCGCCGCCGCGATCACCTACGGCGTCCTCAACCCCGAGCAGGACCGCACGATCCTGGTGTACGACCTCGGCGGCGGGACGTTCGACACCACCGTCATCGCGCTGCGGGAAGGCCACATCGAAGTCGTGTGCACCGACGGCGACCACGAGCTCGGCGGCGCCGACTGGGACGCGCGGCTCGTGGAGCACCTCGCCGAGCGGTTCCGCGAGGAGCACCCCGGCGCGGGCGACCCGCTCGACGACAAGCAGACCGAGCAGCAGCTCCGCCGCGACGCCGAGGACGCCAAGAAGGCCCTCACCACCCGCACGGCCCACACCGTGCGGGTGATGCACGGCGGCCGGGTCGCGGCGGTCGAGGTGACGCGGGAGAAGCTGGAGGAGCTGACCAAGGACCTCCTCGACCGCACCGTGGAGATCACCGGCCGGACGCTGTCGACCGCCGCCGAGAAGGGCGTCGACGACTACGACGACCTCGTCCTCGTCGGCGGGTCCACGAAGATGCCGGTGGTCGCGGCGCGGCTGGCGACCGAGCTGGGCCTCACCCCCCGCCTGCAGGACCCCGACCTCGCGGTCGCGAAGGGCGCGGCGCTGTACGCGTTCGAGGAGACCTACCGGCGGCTCGTCCGGGAGGGCGCCGCCGAGCGGGCCGAGGAGATGGCGGTCCGGGCGGGCCTGTCCGCCGAGCAGCAGAAGCAGATCGCCGGACGGCAGATCAAGACGGTCGCCTCGCACGCCTTCGGGATCGTCGTGGTCGACCGGGAGACCGGCGCGGAGAACGTCGCGCACCTCGTGCACGCCAACGACGAGCTGCCCGCCGCGAAGACCGAGGACTTCTTCACCGTCTACGACGACCAGACGTCCGCCGACATCCGGGTCATGGAGCAGGCCGGGGTCGTGGAGTCCGGCGACCTGATCGACAACACCGAGATCGCGACCGGGGAGATCCGGGTGCCGCCGGGCAAGAAGGCGGGCTGGCCGATCGGCGTCACGTTCGCGCTCGACTCGTCCGGGCTGCTGAACGTCACGGCCGTGGAGAAGGAGACCGGCGAGCGGCTGGAGCTGAAGGTGGACGTCGGCGGCATGTCCGAGGAAGAGGTCGAACGCTCCCGCAAGGCCCTCTCCCGCGTCCAGGTGAGCTGAGCGCCCCGCCGACCCCCTGGAGGCGCCCGTGGCGTTCGACGACGACTACCGGCGGGAGGTGCTGGAGCCCGCGCGGGCCGCGGGCGACCAGCCTCCCGAGGACCTGCGCGTCCGCTACGCGCTGGACGGCCCACCGTCCTCCAGCCCCCACCCGCCGCCGTTCAACGGACGAGCTACGCTCGACGGACTCACCGGCGCATCGGTCGCGGCGCGGGTGAAGGAGGTCCGGCAGTGCTGGCGGCGGGCCCGCGGGCAGCTGAAGTACCGCAAGCTGATCGACCGGCTGGAGGCCGAGCACCGCGAGCTGGCCCCGCTGTTCGCCGCCGCCGAGCGCGGCGACCCGCGCCCGCTGGAGGCGCGGCTGCGCGGCGGCGCCGAGCGCACCGAGCGGCGCCGCGGGCAGGCCCGCGCCCGGCTCGCCGACGCCGCCGGGGTGCTGCGGACGGCCGCGCCCGCCGAGGTCGAGGCCATCGCCCGCACCGGCGGCGTGACCCGCGCCGAGCTGGCCGGGCTGGCCGCCGCCGACGGCATCGAGATCCGCGAACCGGACCCGCTGCCGTCCGCCGCGCCCTACCCCGCCTACCGGAAGGTGCGCGAGTCGCTGGACGTCCTCGGCAAGCGGCACCTCGCCGACTTCCTGTTCGGGCCGCGCCTCACCGGGCCGATCCGCGTCCTCGGCGGCTTCGCCGCGCCCGGCGGCGACCTGCGCCTGGACGAGGGCGCCGTGGCGGCGGCCGGCGCCGAGTGGGCGCGGCGCAGCCGCGACACCAGCACCACCCACGCCGACACGATCCTCGCCGCGCTGCGCTCGGACGCCGACCCGCACGCCCTGCTGCTGTTCGACGTGGCCGACCGGCTGCGCGAGCGCCTCCGGCAGCGCGCCTCCGAGCGCGCCCTGCTCCGGCACGCGATCGAGGACCTCGGCATCGAGCAGGGCGACGCCCGCCGGCTGGTCTTCGCGATCGTCCGCGAGACCGGGCCGGGCGGGGGCCTCGCCGGCCGGCTGCGCGCCCTCCTCGACGCGGGCGAGGTGTACGCCGCCGCCGAAGCCGCCGACGCGGCGAAGATCCCGCACCCGTCCCCCCGCGAGGGGGAGCCGTCCGAGGAGGAGATCCTCGCCGCCGAGGCCCGGCACCGGCTCGACACCGCCCTCCGCCTCCGCGAGACCGCCACCGCCGAACGCGACCCGGACCGCGCCTTCCGCCTCCTCGCCGACGCGCTCCGCCTCGTCCGCGACCTCCCCGGCGC
>NZ_SMJW01000530.1 GCF_004348335.1 Actinomadura bangladeshensis
GTGTGGCTCGGGAGGAGTGAGGCGCTGCCGCTTGACGAGTTGGTGTTGGAGCGGTTCGCGATTGCTGCGCGGTTGCTGTTGGAGGCCGCGCCGCGTGAGGGGAGCGGCGGGCTTGTCGAACTGGTCCTCTCGGAGGACGCCGGGGAGCTTGAACGGTGTCGGGCGCTGCGGTCGTTGAACGTCGAACCTGCTGAGCGGGTGCACGTGCTGGTTGTTGAGGGGGAAGTTCCGGACGGGGTGGGTGGGATCGGTGCGCATCCGGTGTCGCTTGGGCGTGTCCATACCGTGGTCCTGAGGGCGGTGCCGGAGCGGTTTCCGCGTGGGCTCCGCGTCGGGGTCGGGGCCGCGTTGCCCGCCGTCGAGGCGCCCGCGTCGTTGCGGCAGGCGCGCACCGCGCTGCGCTTCGCCGGGATGGGGTCCGACGTCGTCCACTACGACGGGCTCGGCGCGCTCGCGGTCATCGCCGCGCGGATGCGGGACGAGGACATCGCCGCCGTCCCGGACGTGGCCGCGTTGGACGCGCTCGCCGCCGAGCCGAACGGGCCGGGCACCCTCGCCGTCCTCGGCGCGTTCTGCGCGACCGGCTCCGCGCGCCGGGCGGCCGCCCAGGTGCACCGGCACCACAGCACGATCGCCGCCCGGCTCGCGCACGCCGAGGCGCGCCTCGGGTTCTCGTTCTCGACGCCCGGCGGACGGCGACGGCTGGACCTGGCCGTCACGCTGCGACACCTGCGCGACCGGCCGGAGTGACGGCGGGCCGCCCTTGCCAGGTCTGTGCCCCCGGGTCGCCTGATCGTCACTAGGCAACTTGGTCGCCGAGACGTGGTTGCAGTCCAAGGGCTTCATCGGAAAGTGAGGAAACGCCGGCCGGGATGCCGATTGCCGGGTCCCGGCCGCCGCGCCGCACTACGCTGAGCAGCACATATCGCCACAGTGAAGGGCATGGCGCATGAACCGCAGTGAACTGGTCAAGGCCGTGGCGGAGCGCGCGGGGAGCGACGAGTCCGCCGCCCGCCGGCACGTGGACGCCGTGTTCGACACCGTGATGGACCGCGTGTCCGCCGGGGAGCGCGTCATCGTGACCGGGTTCGGGACGTTCGACAGCTTCGCCCGCCCGGCCCGCAGCGCCCGCAACCCGCGCACCGGGCTGCCGGTCGAGGTGCCCGCCGCGCAGGTGCCGCGGTTCCGCACCGGGCAGACGTTCCGCAACCGCGTCGCCGGCGACGCCCCCGCCCCGGCGCCCGCCGTCGAGCCGGCCGCCGCCCCGGAGGCCGAGGCCGCGGTGACGATGGCGATCGAGGCCGAGGCGCCGGCCGCGAAGAAGCCCAAGGCGGGCAAGAACGGAAAGAACGCCAAGGACGGAAAGAGCGCCAAGAAGGCCAAGAGGAACGCCGAGCCGGCGAAGCCCTCCGCGAAGGCCAAGGCGGTCGCCGGCCTGCCCGCGAAGGCCGGCAAGAACGCCAAGAACGCCAAGAACGGCAAGAACGCCAAGGGCGCGAAGAAGAAGGCGGGCAAGGCGAAGGACCGCATCAAGGCCGGCAAGTAGCCGAACCCCCGGGTTGCGAGGCCGGTAAGTGGCGAGGCCGGACGGGTGGGGTGGGGTCAGTGG
>NZ_SMJW01000531.1 GCF_004348335.1 Actinomadura bangladeshensis
CCCTCTGTGTCAGGCTCAGGTGGGACACGAGGGAATGAAGTTCCCTAACTGATGTGAACAGGGCGAGAACGGGTACTGAGCAGAGTGACGATGACCAGCCACGATCTTCCTTCCGGTGACGGGCCGCGGACCGGCCGGCCCAAGCGGCGGACCTTCACCGCCGCCTACAAGCTGCGGATGGTCGAGGAGTACGACGCGGCCGAGCACGGCGAAAAGGGCGCGTTGCTGCGCCGTGAAGGACTTTATGAGTCCAGCGTTCAGCTGTGGCGTCGCCAGCGCGACGCCGGTGAGCTGACCGCTGCGGGAACGGGCCGCCCGGCCGCCAAGAAGGAGAAAACGGCGGAGCAGGCCGAGTTGGAGCAGTTGCGCAAGGAGAAGGCGCGGCTGGAGCGGCAGAACGCCGCCATGGCCAGGAAACTCAAGCAGACCGAGGCCGCCCTGGACATTATGGGAAAAGGTATCGCGCTCTTGGAAACGATGTCCGAGAGCGCGGACACCGAGAATTCGTGACCCACTGCCGGGACGAAACCCTTTCCCTGCTGGTCGAACATCTACCGATTCGCACCTCGTGCGCATTGTCGGGTGTGCCGCGCAGTAGTTTCTACCGACGGCGGAACCCGGCACCGGACAATAGTGAGCCGATGGGGCGGCCGGCTCCGCCGAACGCGCTGAGCGAGAGCGAACGGGCTGAACTGGTCGAGACGCTCAACAGCGACCGGTTCGCCGACAAGGCACCCCGGCAGGTGTGGGCTGCGCTGCTGGACGAGGGGGTGTACCTGGCGTCGGTGTCGACGATGTACCGGGAACTGCGCAGGCGCGACCAGGTCCGGGAGCGGCGCGCCCAGGCCCGGCACCAGGCGCGCACCAAACCGTATCTGGCCGCCCGTGCCCCCAACCAGATCTGGAGTTGGGATATCACGAAACTGCCAGGTCCGGGGCCACGGCAGTTCTATGACCTGTATGTGATGCTCGACATCTTCTCCCGCCTCGTCGTGCACTGGGAGGTCCACCTGCGCGAGTCGGGTGAGCTGGCCGAGCAGTTCATGCAGAACTCGTTTGTCGCCAACGGCGGGATCGTGCCCGGCACCATCCATTCCGACAACGGGACCTCGATGACCTCCAAGCCGGTGACCGAACTACTGGCGGACCTGGACATCATCAAGTCCCACTCCCGCCCGAAGGTGAGCAACGACAACCCCTTCAGCGAGGCGCAGTTCAAAACCTTGAAGTACTGCCCGGTGTTCCCGGCCAGGTTCGACTCGCTCGACGAGGCCGAGACGTTCTGCCACCATTTCTTCGACTACTACAACCATCGGCATTACCACGCCGGGATCGGGCTCCATACGCCGTTCACCATGCATATCGGCACCGCACAGGCGATCCAGCACAAACGAGCCGCCACGATCGCGGCGTTCCGTGCGGCCAACCCGCAGCGGTTCACCCAGACGCCAACCCTGCCCAAGATCCCCACGCTCGCGCAGATCAACCGACCCGCCGAAGACACCACCGACCAGACCAGCCCTGCTGACCAGGAGAAACACGCCGCCTAACGATCACAGGCCCCGGTCCCGTTTGACTTGACACCTACCG
>NZ_SMJW01000532.1 GCF_004348335.1 Actinomadura bangladeshensis
AGAAAGTTCTAATCAGGGCTGTTGGGCATCCAGACCGAGTCCGGCAGGTGGGCCTCGCCGCGGCCGCGTAGGTGGCAGGTTGCCGGTCGTGGTTCGAGCTGCCCGCGCGGTGACCCCTGAGAAAGTTCTGAGCCTTCGAGCTCCCGGATGAGACTGGGGCCCGCGCGGGTTGCTGGGATCGCGAACGGCTCCATCGGAGGGAAGGCCACGAGCCTTGTGATTAGGGCGCCGCGCGTTCCCGGCTAGGCCGCCACCTGCACTGACAGGTCACTGGTGATCGAGGGAGCACCGGAGTGAAAGCGTTCTGCGGGATCGACTGGGCCGAGGACCATCACGACGTCGCCGTGGTCGACGAGGCCGGCCAACTGCTGGCCAAACGCCGGATCAACTACAGCGCCGAGGGGTTCGAGGAACTGCTGAAGCTACTCGCTGACGTCGGAGACGACCCCGACGACCCGATCCCGGCGGCGATCGAGACGCCCCGTGGACTGCTGGTCGCGGCGCTGCGGAGCACTGGCCGGAAGGTCTTCGCCATCAACCCGATGGCGGTGGCCCGCTATCGAGAGCGCCATTCGGTCGCCCGCAAGAAGTCCGACCACATCGACGCGATGACGCTGGCGGGCATCCTGCGCACCGACGCGCACGCCCACCGGCCACTGCCCGACGACACAGACCTGGCCCGCGCCGTTGCGGTACTTGCCCGGGCCCACCAGGACGCCATCTGGCGGCGGACCCGCGCGTCCAACATGCTGCGGTCGCTGCTGCGCGAGTACTTCCCGGCTTTCCTGGTCGCGTTCGCCGGCGACCGCTCCACCAACCTGGCCGGGCGCGATGCCCGCGCCGTCCTGGCACTCGCGTTCACCCCGTCGGCAGCCGCCAGGCTGTCGCGCACTCGCATCGCCGCGGCGTTGCGGCGGGCAGGTCGGCAACGCGGCATCGACGACCTGGCCCGCCGGATCCAGCAAGCCCTGCGGCAGCGGCAACTGCATCAGCCGCCGCTGGTCGAGGACGCGATGGGTGAGCAGGCCCGTGCGCTGCTGGCCGTCCTGGACGCCGAATGCGCCAACGTCGACCGGCTCGGCCAGGCGGTCGCCGAGGCATTCGCCCAGCATCCCGACTACGAGATCATCACCAGCTTTCCCGGCCTGGGCGACGAGCTGGGCGCCCGGCTGCTGGCTGAGATCGGCGACGACCGGGCTTGGTTCGCCGACGCCAGGGCGCTGAAGGCCTACGCCGGGTCGGCGCCGGTCACCCGCGCTTCGGGACGAAGCGTGTCCATCACCCGGCGCTCGATCAAGAACAACCGCCTGGCCGCCACCGGCTTCAGATGGGCGTTCTGCGCATCCGCCAAAGCCGGGCCCCCGCGCAGCCATTACCAGCAGCGACGCGACCACGGAGACCGGCACGCCGCCGCACTGCGCAACCTGTTCAACCGGATGCTCGGCCAGCTCTACCACTGCCTCCAGACCAGGCAGCTCTACGACCCGATCAAAGCCTTCACCCCGCCCGT
>NZ_SMJW01000533.1 GCF_004348335.1 Actinomadura bangladeshensis
GGTCTTGACCCGGCGGCCCGCGGGGCCCGGGCAGGTCGGGTGGGACGGGCGGACGCTCGGGGCCTGGACCGAGGTGGTCGACGGCAGTGACGTCGTGATCAACCTGGCCGGGCGCAGTGTCAGTTGCCGGTACACGCCTCGGAATCTGCAGGAGATGATGGATTCGCGGGTGCTGTCCGCGCGGGTCGTGGGGCGGGCGATCGCAAAGGCTGCGCGGCCGCCGCGGGTCTGGCTGCAGATGAGTACCGCCACTGTCTACGCCCATCGGTTCGACGCGGCCAATGACGAGGCGACCGGGCTGATCGGTGGCGGTGAGGCCGGGGTGCCGAAGTACTGGGCGTACAGCGTCCGGATCGCTGAGAACTGGGAGCGGGAGCAGGAGCGGGCCGAGACGCCGTCCACCCGCAAGGTGGCGTTGCGGGCGGCGATGGTGATGAGTCCGGACCGCGGGGGCGTTTTCGATGTTCTGTCGTGGCTTGCGCGGCTCGGGCTCGGAGGGCCGGTCGCCGGGGGAGCGCAGTACGTGTCGTGGATCCAGGACCGGGACTTCGTCCGGGCGGTCGAGTTCCTGATCGGACGCGACGACATGGCGGGGCCGGTGAACCTGGCCGCTCCGGAGCCGCTGCCGCAGCGGGTGTTCATGCGCGCGCTGCGGGGTGCGTGGGGGATGCCGGCCGGCCTGCCCGCGACGGCGTGGATGGCGGAGATCGGAGCGTTGGCCCTCCGGTCGGACACCGAGCTGCTGCTGAAGAGCCGCCGCGTTGTTCCCGGCCGGCTCGCGGACGCGGGGTTCGCGTTCGACTGGCCGCGGTGGCGGGAGGCCGCGGATGATCTCGTGGGGCGCCGCCGGGGCGTGCGCGCGGGGGTGTGACGGAGGGGCGAGCGCTGGTTTCTGCGGGCCCGCCACGGGCACGTGAGTCACCATTGCTATGACGTGTCCTTCGACGACCGGGGGGTTTCGGAGATGACCGCGGGATGGTACGGGGCCGGGGGAATGGATCCTTTCGAGGAGATGCTCGCCCGGTTCTTCGGCTCGCGCGCGCACCGGCGGCCGCAGGAGCGGATCAGCATCGCGCGGCTGATGAGCGAACCGGCGCGGGAGCTGGTGCGGGACGCGGCGGCGCAGGCGGCGCAGTGGGGCAGCGTCGATCTGGACACCGATCATCTGCTGTGGGCGGCGACGCGGCAGCAGGGCACGCGGCAGTGGATCGTGCGGGCCGGGGCCGACCCGGACAAGATCAAGGAAGAGATCGAGAGCCACGGGCGGCGGGGGGAGCCGCGGGACGTCCCGCCAGAGCTGACCCCGTCCGCGAAGCGGGCGCTGCTCGACTCGCATCAGGTTTCGCGGGCGCTCGGGTCCTCCTATATCGGGCCCGAGCACGTGCTCTTCGCGCTGGCGCTCGACCGTGGGTCCAGCGCGGGACGCATTCTGGACCACGAGCATGTGACGCCCGATTCGCTGCAGCAGGCGGCGACCGGGGGCGGGCCGGGGCAGCCG
>NZ_SMJW01000534.1 GCF_004348335.1 Actinomadura bangladeshensis
ATCCAGGCCTTGTCGGGCAGTTCGGGCGGGACGGGCCTGGTGTGGAACCGTTCGGGGTTGGCGGTGTAGGCGGCGGCCAGTACCTTGCAGCGGCGGTCTCGGATCTTGGTCGCGGTGCCGTCATGGACCGATCCCGGGGTGTGCAGCCCGATCCCCGAGTGCCGGTGCTCGTTGTTGTAGTAGGTGAAGAACGCCTCGCAGAACCGTGTCGCCGCCTCGATCGAGGTGAACCGGTCGGGGAAGGCGGGGCAGTACTTCAAGGTCTTGAAGCCGGCCTCGGAGTAGGGGTTGTCGTTGCTCACGTGCGGCCGCGAGTGGCTGCGGGTGATGCCCAGGTCGATGAACAGCTGGGCGACGTTCTTACTGGTCATCGATGGCCCGTTGTCGGCATGGACATGTCCGGGCACGACCCCGCGGTTGGCGGCGAACGCCTCGGCCATGAACGCCTCGGCGATCGAGCCGGACTCCGACCGCACCAGCTTCCAGTGCACGACCTTGCGGGAGAAGATGTCGATCATCACCAGCAGGTCGTAGTAGACGCCCTTGAACGGTCCCTTCAGCTTGGTCACGTCCCACGACCACACCTGGTCGGGGCCGTCGGCGACCAGTTCGGGTTTGATGCGGGCCGGGTGGGTGGCCTGCCGGCGCCGTTCGCGGACCTCCCCGGCCCGGCGCAGCAGCCGGTACATGGTCGAGATCGAGCACAGGTAGGTGCCCTCGTCGATCAGTACCGCCCACACCTGGGCGGGGGACTTGTCGACGAACCGGTCCGAGCGCAGGACGGCCAGCACCGCCTCCTGCTCGGCCGCCGTCAGCGACGCCGGATGGGACGCCGGCCGGCGGTGCGGCCCCAGCGGCCGCGGGACGGGGTTGCGCCAGCGGTAGCGAGAAGCGCGGTTCACCCCGGTCAGCTCGCACGAGGCTTTGATGCCGACGAGGGGTTCCATCTCCTGCTGGGCCGGGAGGATCACTTCCTGGGCTCGGTGTCGGAGTCCGCGCTCTCGGAGAGCAGTTCCAAGAGCTCGTGTGCTTTTCCCATGATCGCCAGGGCCTTCTTGGTCCTGGCGAGCTCGTCGGCCAACCGGGCGTTCTCGGCGGCGAGCCTCTCGTTGGCCTTGTCCGCCTCGCTTCTGCGGGGCTTGGGGCCGGTGGGCTTGGCCGCCAGGGCATTCAGCGACCCGGCATCGCGCAGCCGCTTCCAGTCCTGGATGTGGGAGTGGTACAGCCCCTCACGGCGCAGCAGCGCACCACGGGCGCCCGGCTCGGTCAGCTGCTCCCATTCCTCCACGATCGCCAGCTTGTACTCCGGGCTGAACACCCGCCGCTTCGGCCGGTCGGCCCGAGGACCCTTCTTCTTGCCCACCACACCATCATCGGTGCGGAGATCGGCAACACTCAACGTCACGCTCGAAAGATCCCAGTCTCGCCCTACTTGCGTCACAGAAGACTAGTTCGTCCCCATGTCTCCCCTGAGTCTGACAGAGAGGG
>NZ_SMJW01000535.1 GCF_004348335.1 Actinomadura bangladeshensis
GGTGGGGGGTGTCCATGCCTGCCAGTAGGTGAACGCCGACCAGCCGATCAGTACCGCGATGGCGGTGGCGGTGGTGCCGTGCGGGATGGTGTCGCGGGTGGCGAGGCGCCGTACGAGTCCGGGTGTCGCGTGGGCGATGGTGAGGATGCCGGCGATGGCGAGCAGTACGGTGATCATCCGGGCGGTGTGGTAGTAGAGGCCGGTGTGGCCGGTGACGATGTAGCGGGCGGCGGCGGTGGCGCGGTACAGGTAGGCGCCGCCGGTCAGGCATAGCAGGGGTGCGGCCCACCAGGCGGCCCGGCGGTACCAGATGATGCCCAGCAGCCCGATGGTCTGCAGGGCGCCCAGCGGTGTCGCGGTCAGGAACGGGAAGGGGTCGCTGGTGATGGCGGGTGCGGGGAACTGGTCGGAGACCATCTGCCCGCCCTCGCGCAGCAGCGTCCAGGCGTAGGGGACCAGGTACCAGCTCGCGGTCGCGGCGGCCACCACGACCACCTTCACCAGGTACGACAGGAAGCGGCGGCGGTCGTCGGCCGTCCGCCACGTCAGCCAGGCCAGGACGAGGATGCCGGCCGCGCCCCACAGCACGAACCCCAGGTAGGTGGCCACGACCAGGCCGCCGAGGACGCCGGCCGGCAGCCAGTGGATCCGGCCGCGCGGCGGGCGGCCGAACGTCGCCAGGACCCAGGGGATGAACACCGCCAGCGCGGCGACCTCGTGGGCCTTGCGCGGGTCGGCGAAGGCGGCCGGCGTAGCGGCGGCGATGGCCAGCGCGGCGGGCGGGGGGACCAGCCGGGTCCACAGCAGGAACGTCAGCAGCACGGCCCCGGAGATGGTGAGGAGTTGTGCGTCGCCGAGGACCCGCCAGGCGTGCACGTCCAGGAGTGCCGAGGCCCGGCCGACCAGCCAGGGGAACAGCGGCGGGTACTCGGTCGCCACCCCGGCGACGATCCCGTCGGAGGGGGCGGCGGTGGCGGTGTAGCGGGTGGCCATCGCGCTCATCCGGCCCTGGTCCCCGATCAGTCCGGCGAACCCGAACGGCGTGCCGTGCAGGCTGGTGCGCAGGGCCAGCGCCACCCACGCGGCCAGCAGCCCGGCGGCGACCCCGGCCAGCGCGCCGGTGCCGGACGCGCTCCGCCACCGCCCCCGGCGGGCCACCGCGACCGCCAGCCCCGCGGCCAGCAGCAGACCGCCGACCGCCACCGGCAGCACCGCCCCCTGCGCGCTGAACGGGCTGCGCCCGGCCAGGGACGGCAGGACCATCGCCACCTGCGTCGCCACCACCCATGTCACCACCGCCGCCACCGTCGCCGCTGCCGCCACCGTCGCCGCTGCCGCCACCGTCGCCGCTGCCGGCACGGCCGGATGCCGGAGTGCCCGCATGCCCGGTCAGCCCGACCGGAGGATGCGGTCGACGACGCGGCTGGCGGCCTTGCCGTCGTCCAGCTCGCAAAAGCGCCGGGCGAACCGCTCGTAGGGGGCGG
>NZ_SMJW01000536.1 GCF_004348335.1 Actinomadura bangladeshensis
CCGGATGATCTGCTGCAGCCGGCGCCCCTCGTCCTGGGTCAACCGCCGTGCTCTGACTGGCTCTGCCACCAGCCCGCCCCTCTCTCGATAACGACCTGTCGTCATCGAGGGTGGAGCCGATCAACCTGCCCGTCCCTGACCCTGTCCGGCGTGTCACCCAACCCGGTGGACGTTTGTGGTCACCGCACTAGCCGCGGCGCCGAGCCTGCGCCAGGCCCGCTGGATCCGCTCCGACGAGGCGTCCGGCGGGCCGTCGAGGACCTCGTAGAACTGGACGCTGCCGGGTGCGGGCCCCGGCCGTCGTCCGGCGCGGCGGCTACTGGGGGACGCTGTCGATGGCCTCCGGGGAGAGGATGTTGTCCAGGACCATGGCCGCGCAGCCCTTCAGGCCGGCTTGTTCGCCGAGGCGGCTCGGTTCTATCCGCAAGGTGCGGGTCGCGAGGGCCGTGGAGCGCTGGTAGACGACTTCGCGCAGGCCCGCTATCAGGGGTTCGTCGGCGCCGACCAGGTCGCCGCCGAGGACCACCACGGCCGGGTTCAGCAGGTTGACGGCGGTCGCGACGACCTCGCCGATGCGGCGGCCGGCGTCGCGGAGGAGGGCGACGGTCGCCGGGTCGCCGGAGCGGGCGAGGGCGGCCAGGCCCGGCAGGTCGTCCGCGGGGGAGCGGGCCAGGAGGGCGGTGCCGCCGGCGATGGCCTCGACGCAGTTGACGTTGCCGCAGCGGCACGGGGCCTCGAGCGGTGAGGGGACGGGGATGTGGCCGATCTCGCCGGCCGCTCCCAGGGCGCCGCGCTGGATGCGGCCGCCGGCGATGACGCCCGCGCCGATGCCTGTGGAGACCTTGACGAACAGGAGGTCGTCGACGCCGGGATGGGCCTGGTGCTCGCCGAGCGCGGCGGCGTTGACCTCGTTGTCGAGATAGGCGGGGACGCCGAAGCGGTCGGCGACGGGGGTGCCGATCTCGACGGCGTCCCACCGTCCGGCGACGTGCTCGACGGCGTCGGGGACGCCCAGGCCGACGCCGCGGATCGAGGACTCGTCGATGCCGGAGGACGAGAGCAGGGACGTCCACTCGTCGATGAGGCGGGGGAGCGTCTTGCCCGGGGACGTCTCGGCCGGCGGGCCGTCCGCGCGGGCGAGGATCGTGCCGGCCAGGTCGCAGACGGCGAGTTGGCCGCGGGACTGGCCGAGGTTCGCGACGAGGACCGTCCCGCCGGCGGCGTTGAACTCCAGGCGGACCGGGGGGCGCCCGCCGGTCGAGGGTCCGGTGGTGTGCTCCACCACGAGGCCGCGGGAGATGAGGGCGGCCACACGGGACGCCACGGCGGGCCGCGACAGGCCGGTGATGCGGCCCAGATCGGCGCGGGTGGCGACGCCGTCCTCGCGGATCAGGCTCAGCATGTCCCCGGCCGTACAGGGACGTGTCGAGCTCCGCTCGTCCTTTGACTGGTGGTGGGTGGCGGCCGGGGGACGGCGGGTGAC
>NZ_SMJW01000537.1 GCF_004348335.1 Actinomadura bangladeshensis
CGCCGCACCCGCGTTCCCCCGATGGCCCTGGCGGTGATCCCCGTGGCCGCGGCCGTGATCGCGGGCAGCTTCTTCGTCCGTTCGCAGCTCGGCCCGTCCGAGAACACCGGCTCCTCGTCGAGCATCACGACCCCGCCTGCCGCGCCGGTGGTCTCACCCGCACCGTCCCTCCCGACACCGCTGGACTCGCCGGCCGACACGCCGACCCCGACAGAACCGGAGATCTCGCCCACTCCCGAGGACGAGCCCGGGATCAGAGAAGGCACGTACTCGGTGAGCCTCAGCGGAACCGTCGGCGGCCGGACGTTCCAGCGCAGCGCCGAGCTCCAGGTGAAGTCCACGGTCGCACGCGTCGGCACGAACAACGGCGTCAACCCGATCGAGGTCTGCCTGCGCTCCGGCTTCCCGGCGGGGACGCCCGAGGTGGGCGCGATCTGGTTCGGCACCAACACCGCCTGCTTCCCCGAGCGCGGCGCCCAACTCGACACCACCACCGTCGAGGTCTCCGGCGACACCGTGACCGTCCGGCCGGACGCCCGTATCGCCGCCGCCGGGCTCAACCAGTTCACGGCCTCAGGCGACTACATCTACGCCTGCCTGTACCAGCCGGTGTCCGGCACCATGACGGTGACGTTCTCGGGCGGCTCGGCGAGCGGCGAACTCGACATCAACGGCTACAGCGGCCCATGCCAGGCCGCCGGTACCAACACCACCTATACCGCCACCTTCACCAACTGACCCGGCTCAGTCCTCGACGGTGATGCCCATCGCCGCCGCGAGCGTGAGCAGCAATCCTTGCGCATCGCCGGTGGCCACGACGGCACCCGCGAAACTCTGGACGCCCTGCACCCCGTAGAGGTCGCACTCGGAGAGCCGTGTGCCCTTCATATTGGCGTTGCTGAACTGCGCACCGCCGAGCTTGCACCGCTCGAACCGGGCCCCGGTGAGGTCGGCCTCCTGGAAGTTCGCGTTCGTCAGGTTGCAGTCCCGGAACACCACGTTCTTGAACCGGCTGAAGCGGAAGGACGAGAGGTCGGCGCGGCAGTTGCTGAACAGCACGTCCCGCAGGGAGCAGCCGGTCAGCGACGTCCCAGTCAGGCGGCTGCCCTCGATCACAACGTTGAAAATGCGCGAGTCGGACAGCCGCAGATTCGCCAGATCACACGAAGCAAACTCGACGTCCCTGAACTCGGCCCGCCGCATGCTCGTCCCGTACAGCCGAGTCTCCTGAAAGCGGCAACGCTCGAAATCGGCGTCCTCCGCGTCCCGCTCCGCCAGGTCCAGCGCCCCGAACCGCATCGACAGGTACACGCCATCGTCGACCGGCTCACCGTTCACGAGACTCGCCTCACTCAGCGCCCCCGGAATCACAGGAGCCACCGGCTCCTTGAGCCGCCGAGAAGAACGCGCCCCCACACCACCACTCACCACCCGCGCGACTCTACAAGCCCCACAAGCC
>NZ_SMJW01000538.1 GCF_004348335.1 Actinomadura bangladeshensis
GATGACGCCCGGGGGGTCGCCCCCCGGGCGTCATCGGCGGGCCTCCGGCGAAGGCGGGCCCAAAGGCCCGCCGAGCACACTGACCCGCCTCGGCTCCCGCGATTGGACTCGAACCAATAACCTGCCGGTTAACAGCCGGCTGCTCTGCCGATTGAGCTACGCGGGATCGTGCGTCCGGTGGGGCGTTTCGGCCCCTGTCGGCGGCACTAGGTTAGCGCATGTGAGGGGGTCTTCGCGCCCGCGTTACGCGTGGGTGCGCCGTCGGCGGGTATGGGGGGTGTCACGATTCCGCCGTCAGTGGGAGTTGGACATGAAGACCCGCATGATGTTCATGGCAGGCGCCGCGATCGGCTACGTCCTCGGGACGAAGGCCGGGCGCGAGCGGTACGAGCAGATCAAGCGGCTGTCGCAGCAGGTGTCGGAGAACCCGAACGTGCAGGAGGCCGCCGGGATGCTGCGGGCCAAGGGCGAGGAGTTCGCCGGTGCCGCGCGCGGCAAGGCGAACCATCTGAAGGAGCGGGTGCCCGAGCAGGTGGCGGGGCGCGGCAAGAGCGACGACCAGCCGACGGTGTACCCGGGCTAGAGGCCGGTCTGGCGGCGCAGTTCCTCGAGGGCCTGTTCGGCCTGGGCGCGCAGGCCCGGGTCGGACGGGTCGAGGCCCGCGTCGAAGACGAAGGTCCAGCGCACGTCGCCGCCGGCGGCGGGGCGCCGGGCCGCTATGCGGACCTTGCCGCCGGGGAGTTGGACCTGGTGGCTGACGGCGATGGTGGCGGTGACGCGTTCCCGGACGGTTTCGGGGACGGAGCCCGGGTCGGTGAGCCGGACGTGGTGCTCGGGGCCGGCGGAGGTCTCGTGGACGTGGAGCCAGCCGTCCTTCCAGGTGGCGTGGTCGACGCGTTCCCAGGGGATGCGGGTGAAGCCGCCCGCGGGTGCCGGGACGTGCAGCGCCGCGGTGGTGGCGATGACGTGCGATCCGCCTCGGGTGGGGGCGGTCGCGAGGACGCGTTCGCCGCGGTCGAGGGTGAGCGCGGCGCGGACTTCGGCGGGCAGCGAGCCCCGGAGCAGGCGCATGTCCTCACGGTAGGCGATCAGGCGGCCTGGGGGGCACGGCGGGCCCCGAGGAGGTCGAGGACGAGCGCGGCGGACCAGGCGTAGTCGTGGCTGCCGCGGCCGGTGCCGTCGAAGGGGTCGAAGAACTCGCGGAAGCCGGACTGGCGGACGAGCCGCATGGTGGAGCCGTAGAGCAGGTCGGCGACGACGGGGAGGCCGTGGCCGAGGGCGCCGTACCAGACGAGCCAGTTGGTGCTGATCCAGGTGGGGCCGCGCCAGTAGCCGCCGCGGTCGAAGGCGGGGGCCTGGATGTCGCAGCTGGGGACGGGGTAGCCGGCGGCGCCGGCGAAGCGGGCGGACAGCAGGAGGTCGACGAGGTTGCGGACGATGGGGGCGGGCAGGTCGGGGT
>NZ_SMJW01000539.1 GCF_004348335.1 Actinomadura bangladeshensis
GGGTGATGTGCAGGGGGTGATCGACCGGGTGCTGGAGCGGGTGGAGCCGGTGCGGCGGCGGAGTGTGACGCCGCATGGGCTGCGGCATACGACGGCGACGCATCTGCTGGCGGCGGCGACGGACATGGACGCGGTGCGGCGGGTGCTGGGGCATGCGGACCTGTCGACGCTGGGCCGGTACCGGGACGAGCTGCCGGGTGAGCTGGAGGCGGCGATGCGGGTGCATCCGCTGCTGGGTCCGGTGGAGGGGCGGCGGGGCGGTTGACGCCCCCGCTCCCCCGCCGCCCGCTGCCGGGGGCGGTCAGGCGGGGTGGAGGGTGCGGGCGAGGGCGTAGGCCTCGGTGAGGTCGGTGCCGCGGTAGTCGAGGGCGGCGATGTCGGCGAGGTGGTGGTCGGCGTTGACGGCGACGGTGTTGGCGAGGTGCCGGAACAGGGGCGCGTCGGACATGGAGTCGCCGTAGGCGGTGCATTGGGCGGGGCCGAGTCCGTGGCGGGCGCGGAGCCGGTCGGCGATGTCGACCTTGTCGGCGGGGGTGAGGATGCCGGCGGGGTCGAGGGTGCCGGTGAACGGCATCGGGGGGAAGCGGGAGGCGATGACGTCGTCGAAGCCGAGGGCGAGGAGGTGGCGGGCGAAGAAGTCGGGCGACATGGTGATGACGGCGGAGTGCTCGCCGCGGGCGCGGATGTCGGCGCAGACGTCGGCGATGCCGGTGAGCCAGGTGGCGGCGGTGTAGGCGGTGGCGACGATGTCGGGGGTGAGGTGGCGCCAGAGCCGGTGGATCTCGGTGGAGAAGCCGCGGGTGTCGAGGGTGCCGGCGGCGAAGCGGGCCTCGAGTTCGCGGAGTTCGGGGAGGGTGCCGAGGTGGCGGGCGATTTCGAGGTTGGCGGTGGTGCCGGCGAGGAGGGTGCCGTCCATGTCGAAGATGTGCAGGTGTCCCACAGTGGGTGAAGTGTGCCGGACGGGTGCGGGGCGAGGCGAACGGTTTTCGGCCGCCGCGTGAGGTCCGGGCGGCAAGGGCGGGGCTCTCTGTCATGGCGGTGTCGTCCCAGGCGGGGGGTGTGGGGTCGTCCTTCGGTAGGAGGGACGGGTTGTCCTTCGTTCGCAGGTCGCGGGCCGGGCCCCTGCCGAAAGTCGGGGATGGCGGTGGCCGTTCGCGGGATCCGCCGGGGGGCGGCCGTTTCCTAGCGTCGGGGCATGGACGGGATCTTGGGTGTGGTGGACACGGCGGTGACGTCGCCGTGGTTCTACCTCGTGCTGTTCGCGGTCGCGGCGATCGACGGGTTCTTCCCGGTGGTGCCGAGCGAGAGCCTGGTGATCACCGCGGGGGTGTACGCGGCGTCGGGTGAGCCGGAGTTGGTGCCGGTGGTGGTGCTGGCGGCGCTGGGCGCGTTCACCGGTGATCATGTATCGGGCCTCTCTCTTGT
>NZ_SMJW01000053.1 GCF_004348335.1 Actinomadura bangladeshensis
CCCATGGCTGCGCCCCGCCACCCCCCGGTCGGCGGAGCGGATCGCGGTCGGCACGAGGTCGGGCTGGATCTTCCCGGCGGCGTAGGCGGCGGCCACCTTCTGCTGGCTGCGCACGGCGTAGGCGTCCGCGCGCTCCTTGGTGATGCCGGGGAACCGGTCGTGCAGGTTCTCCGCGGTCGAGCCCATGACCAGCGCGGACGGGTCGACGAGCCGGTCGGCGAGGAAGCGCGGGTTCGGGTCGACGCCCTCGCCCATCGGGTGCCGTCCCATGTGCTCGACGCCGCCCGCGATGACGACGTCGTAGGAGCCGAACGAGATCCCGGCGCCGGACGTGGTCACCGCGGTCATCGCGCCCGCGCACATCCGGTCGATGGCGTAGCCGGGGACGCTCTTGGGCAGCCCGGCCAGCACGGCGGCGGACCGCCCGATGGTCAGGCCCTGGTCGCCGGTCTGCGTGGTGGCGGCGACGGCGACCTCGTCCACCCGCTCGGGCGGGAGGGACGGGTTCCGGCGCATCAGCTCGCGGATCGCGCGGACGACCAGGTCGTCGGCGCGGGTCTGCGCGTACAGGCCCTTGGGGCCGGCCTTGCCGAACGGCGTGCGGACGCCGTCGACGAACACGACGTCGCGTGCGGTGCGAGGCACGGGATGTCCTCCCTGCGGTGGGCTTTGTGGAGAGGGTGCTCGGTGCGGATCGTCGAGCCTCGTGCCGCCCCTGCCTTTCGACGGCGGCACGAGTGCCCGCGACAGCGATGCTACTCGCTGGTAACCGTCAATGCTACTCGTCAGTAACCACTGACCCGGCGGTGCCCTTGTTCGGGCATTGACCGATGAGTACCGTGGCGAGGGAGGAGGCACGGTGACGCACGCGAGGCCCGCGTACCGGCCGGGGACGCGCCGGCGGATCGGGCATATCCGCGATCTCACCGCGCTCCTGCTGCGCACCGGCCTGCTGTTCGGCGGCGGGCCGCGCCGGCTGCTCCGCCAGGTCGGCACGCTGCGGCGCTGGGGCACCACGCTCGCCGGGCTCGTCGCCTCGTCCGCCGCCCGCTCCCCGTCCTGCCCCGCGCTGATCGACGACGAGGGCGTCCTCACCTTCGCCGAGCTGGACGGGCTGGCCGCCCGCCTCGCCGCCGGGCTGCCCCTGCGGGGCCCCCGCCCGCGCGTCGGCGTGCTGTGCCGCAACCACCGGGGCATGGCCCTGACGCTCGTCGCCTGCTCCCGCCGCGGCGCCGAGGTCGTGCTGCTCAACACCGGGTTCGGGACGGGCCAGATCCGCGCCGTGCTCGGCGAACTGCGCCCCGCCCTCATCGTCGCCGACGCCGAGTTCGCGCCGCTGCTGGCGAACATCCCCATCGCGCTGCGCCGGACCGTGCTGTGGGCCGACCGCCGGCCCCCGGCCGGGATGCCGCTCGCCGCGCCCGTCCCGCTCGCGGCGCTGCCGCCCGCGCCGCTCCCGCGGCCGGACGCGGACGCCGCGCCGCGCCCCGCCGCCGGGACGGGCCCGAGCATCCAGGAGGTCATCGCCTCGGTGCCGGCCGGCGGGGGAGCGGCCGGGCCGCCGCAGATCCAGAGCCGCACCATCATGCTCAGCTCCGGCACCACCGGACGTCCGAAGGGCGCCCGCCGCCCGCCCCGGCCGGGCCTGTGGCCGCTCGCCTCGATGACCTCCCGGATCCCGCTGCGCACCCGGCAGACGATGATCGTCGAGGCGCCGCTGTTCCACACCTGGGGGTACGCCGCGCTGCAGATGGCGTGGGCGCTGCGCGCGCCGGTCGTGCTGCACCGCCGGTTCGACCCCGAGCAGACGCTGCGGGCCGTCACGTCCCACCGCGACGCGACCGTGTTCGCCGTCCCGGTGATGTGCCAGCGGATCCTGGAGCTGCCGCCGGAGGTCCGCGACCGCTACGACACCTCCTCGCTGCGGGTCTTCGCGGTGAGCGGCGCCGCGCTCCCCGGCGACCTCGCCACCCGGTTCATGGACGCGTTCGGCGACCGCCTCTACAACGTCTACGGGTCGACCGAGGCGTCCTGGGTGTCCATCGCCACCCCGCACGACCTGCGGCTCGACCCGCGCACCGCCGGGCGCCCGCCGCGCAACACCGCACTGGCGATCGTGGACGGCGAGGGCCGCAAGGTGGGCCGCTCCACCCGCGGGCAGATCTTCGCGGCGAACGAGCTGCTGTTCGAGGGGTACACCGGCGGCGAGCCGATGGAGGTCCGCGACGGGCTGCTCGCCACCGGCGACCTCGGCCACATCGACCACCGCGGCCTGCTGTTCGTCGAGGGCCGCAGCGACGGGATGGTGGTGTCGGGCGGCGAGAACGTCCTGCCGAAGGACGTGGAGGACGCGCTGCTGCGGCTCCCGGAGGTCCACGAGGCGGCGGTGACCGGCGTCCCCGACGACGAGTGGGGGCAGCGGCTCGCCGCCTACATCGTGCTGCGGCCCGGCGCCCGGCTCGACGCCGACGCCGTCCGCGCGTACGTGCACGCGCAGGTCGCCCGGTACGCGGTGCCGCGCGACGTCCACTTCATCCCCGAGCTGCCCCGCAACGCGACCGGCAAGGTCGTGCACCGCTGGCTCAGCGCGCGCCCGAGCGCTCCGCGGCCGGAAGGGCATGTGGAGTGGCCGCGTCCGCGGGCAGCCGGACTGTGATCGACAGTCCGCCGTCCGGGCGCGGGACGGTCTCGATCGCCCCGCCGTGCGCGCGCACCACCGCCCGGACGATCGACAGGCCGAGCCCGGCGCCGTCCTTGGACCCCGTCCGGTCGGCGCGCAGCCGCCGGAACGGCTCGAAGATGCCGGCGACCTCGTAGGCGGGAACGGGCCGTCCGGTATTGACGACCTGCAGGAACGCCTCACCGCCCTGCTCCCCGGTCCGGACCCAGACCCGGCCGTCCTTCACGTTGTACTTCACGGCGTTCTCCAGCAGGTTCACCGCACACCGCTCCAGCAGGACGGGATCGCCGGCCACCACCGCGGGCGCGAGCCGCGCCTCCACGTCGACCGCCGGATCGTCGAGCTGGTCGAGCGCGCTGCGGACCACGTCCGGCAACGGGGTGGCGGCCCGGGTGCCGAGCTCCCGCTCGGACTTCGCGAGCAGCAGCAGTCCCTCGATGAGCCGCTCGTGCCGGGCCGTGTTGCCGAGCAGGACGTCCGCGAGCGCCTTCGTCTCCGGCGGGCTCTTCCGGCTCGCCAGCGCGACCTCCAGCACCGTGCGGTTGATGGTCAGCGGCGTGCGCAGCTCATGCGAGGCGTTCGCGACGAACCGCCGCTGCGCGTCGAACGCGCGGTTCAGCCGGTCCAGCATCCGGTCGAAGGTGTCGGCGAGGTCCTTGATCTCGTCCTGCGGGCCGTCCAGCGCGATCCGCTCGTGCATGTTGCTCTCCGACAGCCGCCGCGCCGTCGCCGTCATCCGGTGCAGCGGCCGCAGCACCCGCCCGGCGACCAGATACCCGATCACCACCGCGAGGACCCCGACCACCAGCATCGTGACCAGCGAACTCTGCAGCAGCTGCTCCAGCACGTCGTGCTTCTGCTGCTCCATCTGCCGGTCGGCGTCCGCCTTCAACGCCATGAGCTGGTTGACGTCCCCGTCGATGGCCAGCGCCCGCAGCCGCGTGAGCGTCGTCGCGTCCACGCCGGCTCGCGCCGAGAACCGGTTGTCCATCGTCCGGACGGTCAGCAGGTAGGTGACCGCGACCAGCACCGCCGACGTGACCATGAACAGCGACCCGTACACCAGCGTCAGCCGCGTCCGGACGCTGAGCCTCTTCACCGCCGGCCTCTTCACCTCCAGCCTCTTCACCGCCGGCCTCCTCACCGCGCCTCCAACCGGTACCCGGACCCCGTCACCGTCTCGATCACCGGCGGCTGCCCGAGCTTGCGCCGCAGCGTCGCCATCGTGACCCGGACGATGTTGCTGAACGGGTCGATGTTCTCGTCCCACGCCCGCTCCAGCAGCCGCTCGGCGCTCACCACCCCGCCCTCGGCGCGCATGAGCTCCTCCAGCACGGCGAACTCCTTCTTCGTCAGCCGCAGCTCACGCCCGTCCCGGGCCACCTTCCGCCGGTACGGATCGAGCCGGATCCCCCTCCGCTCCAGCACCGGCGGAACGGGCACCCCCGACCTCCTGGCCAGCGCCCGCACCCGCGCGACCAGCTCACTGAACACGAACGGCTTGGGCAGGTAGTCGTCGGCCCCGAGCGACAGCCCGTCCACCCGCTCATCGACATCCGAGGCCGCCGTGAGCATCAGAATCCGCCCGGGACTCCGCCGCCCCACCAACTCCCGGCACACATCGTCCCCGTGCACGGTAGGCAGATCCCGGTCGAGGACGACGACGTCGTACTCGTTGTAGGAGGCGAGCTCCAGAGCATCATCGCCGTCATAGACCACATCAACGGCCATGGCCTCCTCCCGCAGCCCCTCGGCGATGGCGTCCGCAAGCACCCGCTCGTCCTCAACAACAAGAACACGCATGCCGCCGAGCATGCCGCCCAAGAGGTTAAACGCCGATAAGCCGGCCGGCCGCGGAATCGGCTTCACCGGCGGATCCGGACCGTTATCCCTATCATCGTGGCCATGGAGAAGCCTCTGCAGGCCGAAGCCATCGGGATTCTGCGCGAAGTGCTGGAGTGGCGGCTGCCGAGAGTCCGGTGGGAACGGGTGGAGCGGAGGCTGGACGACGTCGCCGGCGCTTTGGCCGAGGGCGATCCGGCTAATCTGCGGAACGCGGTGTACGCATTGGAATTGTCCGGTCCGGACCGCGCCGCCCGGATCGAGGACGTGCTGGTGCTGGCGCCTCCGCCGCCGACCCGGGAGCGCGTGGGCGAACTCGTCCACCGGCTGGAATCCTCAGTGGAAACGCCTCCCGCCCAGGTCGCGTCCGGTCGGGAAGACGATGCTTCTGCAGGCTGAGGCCCTGGTCGCCCACGTCTTCGTCGCGGCCGAGGGGAGCACCGGGGACGAGGACCGGCGGTACCTGCGCGGTGTCTGGCGGGCGTGCGACGAGGTCCTCGGCATGACCGACGGGGTCGCCGGCCTCGACGCGGACCCGCCGGCGGGCTGGGACGGCACGGCGGCGGCGTCCGGGGTGCTGGCGGCCCGGACGCGTCCCGGCAGTGGCGTGCAGCAGGCCATCCTGCGGCGTGAACGCGACGTGTTCTGCCTGTCGGTCATCCTGGAGCCCGACCCGTCTGAGGGCATCGGCTGGGCCGAGCTGGACGCGCGGTGGTCGCGGGCGCTCGCGGCACCGACCCGGGGCACCGTCGGGACGGCGCGGATCTTCGTGGCGCGGCTGGGCGCGGACGCGACGGACCGCGCCCGCGCCGGCGAGCTCGTCGCGGGTGTGCCGGTCGAGGAGGGGGCCGCGGCGCTGTGGCCGGAGCGGGGCATCGCCGTCCCCGAAGGATTCATGGTGTGGGAGGCGTCCGCACCGGACGATCGGCGCGTGGAGCGCAGGCTCGTGGTGATCGCCCGCCGGGACGGCGAGCACGATCTCAGCGACTGGACGTGGATCGGCCCCGGCGCCGTCCTCCCGCCGCTCGCCGGCTACCTGCTGAACGCGGCCAGGCTGCGGTTCGAACTGCGGATCTGGGACGACGGCGAGGGGACGCGGCGGCTCCGCGAGGACACCGACACCGTCGTCGGGCGCCTGCTGGGGACCGTGACGGCGTCCGCCGGGCGCGGCCACGGCGAGGCCGAGCTGATCGACGCGTCGCGGGAACTGGTGTCGCTGCAGACCCGTGCGATGGGGCTCGCCGACCGGACCGCGCGGCTGCGGGAGATGGCCCGGACGGTCGCGATCGCGGCGGCCAACCTGGCCGCGTTCGGCGGCGGCACTCAGCTCGGCGGGCTGTTCGCCGACGACCGCGCGCTGGCGGAATGGTTCGGCCGGAGGCTCGACGACGAGACCGCCTACCTGGACGCGGCGTCGCAGCGCGCCGGGCAGGTCGGCGCGCTCGCCGACCAGCTCCTGCTCCGCGACCGGCAGCGCCGTCAGGAGAGCGTCAACCTCGGGCTCACCGGTGTCGTCGGTGCGGTGCTGATGGTGCTGGCGGCAATCCAGTCACTCGGGTACGACGTCCCGCTGCCGGCGCCGGTCGAACCCGCCGTGGTGACCGCGCTCGGCGCGTTCGCCCTGCTCGCCTCGCTGGTCGTGCTGCGGGTCGTGGTCCCGGACCAGCGGTGGCCGAGGGTCCTCGTGCGGGCCGCGGTCGGTGGTGTGACCGCGTCGCTCGGCTGGGTCGCGGCGTCCGCCGTCGGCGGCGCGGAGGCAGGCCCCGGCTGGGCGGTGCTGAGCGCCGGTGTCGGGTTCGTGGCGGGGGTACTGGGCGTGTCCGTTCCCCGGCGGCTGCGTTCCACAGCCGGACGCTGACGTCCGGTTCGCCGGCCCGTCGGACGACCGCTGCTCACAGCCCCAGATGGAGGAACGACACCCAGGCGCTCGGATGATCGGGCCGCCGCGTGCGTTCTTCGCGGACGGCCTGGTGCAAGGCATGGGCGCTGTCTGCCGCAGCGATGCCGCCGGCATCGGTCAAGTGCGTGTAGACCGACTGGGCGATGCGCGCCGTGGTGCTGTCGGGCACCGATGACAGGGTGCCGATGACGGCCGGATACCCCGCGCACTGCAACGCCGAGGTGAGGGTGATGACCTCGTCGGGCAGCGTCGTGCCGATGGCCGCCGTCACGCAGGCGCCGAGGAAGGCGAACTGGGCCTGCTCATTGCGCAGCCTCGCCAGATCGGAGACCGTCAGGGACCCGTCGCGCAGGACGAGGCCGCTCTCGAACGGGGCGTCCAGGTCCTGGACGCCGTGGCAGTCGAAGTGCGTCCACGTATGGCCGGGCAGCCGCGCCTCCACCGCCTCGCGGGTGGCCTCCGCGCCGGTGAGCACGGTGCGGCGGTCCGCCGGGACGAGTTGCTCGATGAGCGCGCGCGTCCTGGCGGCGCCCGGGAGGCTCACCTGCCCGGGGCCGCGGTCCTCGCCCACGTACAGCAGCCGGGGGACGGGCACGCCGCCGGCCGCCGCGGCGTCGCGCCGCTCCCGCGCGTGGACCAGGATCGGCAGGGCGGGCGCGTACGAGGAGACGACCTGGTCGAGGACGGAGCCTCCGTCCCGGTTCTCGCGCGGTGCGGCGGCGTGGAGCGGGAGCGTGCTCACCGGACCGGTCGCCGACCACCACAGCCGTGGCGGGTCCGCGTCGTCCGCTCCGATTCTCGCGATGCCCTTGTGCTCGATCGCCTCCAGCACCGGGGAGGTGATGACACGCCAGAGCCAGTCGAGTGTCGCGCCGATGACCTGTTCGCGTTCCCGGCCTTCGCCTTCCGCCAGCGCGGTCATGTAGCGACGCGCGCGGGTGCGGGCGTCGTCGTGTTGGAGGTCGGGCAACTCCACCAGGAGCGGTTCGGCGTCGCGGTCGTGCACGACGAGGGCGCCGCAGTGCAGGCGGCTGACGATGACGACGACCACCGGGCCCTCGTCACCGGCCGGCCCGATATCGGTGGCGAAGACGGGCATGGTGAAGGAGCCGTCCGGGATCAACCGCTTCGCATGCTCGGCCAGCCTGCTCCAGTCCCGCCGCAGCTTGGCGTTCGCCCGGCCGTCAAGCCGGGACCACCGGTTCACCAGCGCGAGCCGCTCATCGGTGGACATGCCGCCGTCGTCCTCGAGTGCGAGGGCGACCCGGTCCATCTTCTTGGCCAGCCGGGGCGCGACTTCGCGGAGCCTGCTCCGGTCGCCGCGGGTCTTCAGCAGCTGCGTCCACAGGACGGCGCGGCCGCCTTCGAGCAGTTCCAGGGCACGCGCGGGGCGCCCGGCGGCCATCGCGCACGCCGCGGCGTCGGTCGCGAGCCCGGTGTGGCCGGCGAGCAGCTCCGCGCGCTCCGTGCGGTCGAACCCCCACCACGCGGCCTGCGGCAGCAACTCGACGGCCGTCGACAGGCCGGTCAACCCGGCCGCCGGCCCCGACTCCCGCGCGGCCGAGTAGCCCCACGACGCGGCGGCGGCGAGCCGCAGGTGCGCCGGCGCCGACGTGATCGCGCTCAGCTCGCGTCGCAGCTCCTGCGGGTCGGGCAGCTCTCGTTCGCCGCTCCACCAGCCCGGATGCGCATCGAGGACGCTGATCAGGTTCGCCAGCGCCCGGGCCCGCGCGGGACTGTCGTCCGGCAGTGCCTCGGCCGCGGCCCGCAGGTACTCGATGGAGTCGTCGAGCTCACCGGGCTTCTCCGAATGTCGGTACGCGTCGAACAGGGCGACACCGAGGTTGTTCGCGTACAGGCCCCACCTGCGCCGTTTCCGGTTGATGTGGGAGCTGGCCCTGGCGCGGCCCCACACTGCCGCACTCAGGTCCTCGATCGCGGGCCTCAGCGCGGTCGCCGCTCTGCCTTCGACGAGCCAGCGGGCATGGCGCTTCGTTCCGCGCCGGAACAGCGAGAACGAGCCGCGGCGGAAAGGATGGAACTTCCTCTTGTCCGCGTGGTATTTGCCCAATGAATGCTGCTGATACGGCTGTTCATCCTGGACGACGTATACATATGACATGTGGGGACGCTAGCAGGCGTTCAAGATCACGATAGGTGAAGAGTAAAATGCGCCGGTATTACCGGCGCCAGCAGGTGTACGTCACCGTCGCGCTGCCGCTCGGATTGAACGAGACCGTTCCGGTGCCGCGTCCGCCGATGTAGCACAGCACCGTGGGGCGCACGGTCACCGCGACCGAGGTCGAGTGCCCGGCCTTCAGCGTTCCGCTGCCGCCCGCGCTGACCCGGCCCGCCGTGTCGCGCACGGACGACACCGACCACTTCACGGGGCCACCGACGGCGGTCAGCCGGATGTAGCACCGCGTCGGCAGCCCGGCCGCTCGCACCCCGTGGCAGCCACGGTCGTTGACCGACAGCCGTCCGGGCCCGCTCGGCGCCTTGCGTGACGTCTTCGGCCTGGCGGGCTTCTTCTCGTCCTTCGGCTTCGGCTTGTTCTTCTCGACGCTGTCCTCGGGCGTCGGCGTGGAGGTGGGGGAGGGGGCCGGCGTCGCGGGCGTGACCATCGCGACCGGCGGCGCGGCCGAGGGCTGCGGCTCTGGTTCCGTCGACTCGAACAGCACGAGCATCCCGCCGGTCAGCGCCACGGCCGCCGCCGCGCCCCCGATCACCACCAGCCGCCCCCGCTTCCGCGGCGGCGTCCCACGGCACTGGTCGCGCACCAGCTCGTAGAGCCAGTCCCGGAACGTTCCTGCGTCCGGGACGTCCGCGTCCCGCAGCGCGAGCAGTGCCTCGCGGACGGCCTCGACGGCTCGCTGGTGCTCGCCGATCAGCCCTTCCGCGTATTCGACCAGCTCGGGCCCGTACACGTTGTAGACATGGCCGACCGCCCCCGGCCGCTGCGCCTGGAGCGCCTCGACGAGCCGGAAGTCCTCATTCAACGGCGGCGCACTGGACACGCCGGGATTATGACGCACCGCGCACACGGAGTGATCCACCGTGAGCCCACACTCCGCGCCCCCGTTTTATCAACGGAAGAAGAAGTCGCCGGCGCTCAGATGCCGACGGCTGCCCAGAACCTACTGACCAGCGGCTCCAGGAAAAGGAGCAGCAGCACGAAGTAGGAGGCGCCGGGGGCGGCCGCGACCACGGCAAGCCCCACGGCGAGCAGCAGCACGGTGGAAAGGCTGCCCCGGACCGACTTGATCGGGGGCGGGTTCGATTCCGATGCGACCTCCGCGTCGCGGTACGCGATGAGCGCCACCACGGCCTGGCAGGCGGTCGCCGCGAGGACGTTGCCGATGTAGAACAGCAGGGTGAAGCGGTCGTCCGACGGGTAGGCCCCGACCAACTCCGTGGAGAAGGGCAGGACCACGATCGCCAGCAGCCATCCCGCGTTCCAGGCCATCAGTGCCCGCGTATAGCCCCGGATGTGCTCGAACAACTGATGGTGCGCGAACCACAGCCGCAGGATCACCGCGAAACTGAGCAGAAAACTCCAGATCTGCGCCTGATGCCCGGTAAAGACCTCGCTTGACGGCCCATGCTCCCCGACCACCTCCGGCACCACATCGACCAGCGGCAGCACCAGCAGCGTCACGGCGATGGCCACCACCGCATCGGTGAACAGGACCAGCCGATCCGGCTCCCGTGAGATCACGCGCGACATTCCCGAGATCCTACTCACGCCCCCCACCAGGCCCTCTGCCAAGAGCTGCTGCCGGCCCAAGCGCGCCGAGCGCCGCCACCAGCAGCACCCGTTTACGTAAACAGAACGAACTGTTCTGACGGCGAGCGTTCATATCCGGAACGCCACCGAACCGCACGGGAAGATCTCACCTTTCGTGTTCGGGTAGCGCGTCAATCGATGACACGCTCGGAGATCAAGTGATAACACAGAGTCAACATACTGACTCCCCCGGTCAGTGCCACCCCCGGCGCCCCAGGAGACTCCCGGTGACCAGTCCGTTCGTTCGCCGACGCCGCCTAGCCACCGAACTGCGGACCCTCCGCGAGCAGAGCGGCATGACCGCCGACGAGCTGGCCGGCCGCATCTACCGCTCCCGCATGACGGTCTCCAAACTGGAGAACGCCCGCTGCCGCCCCGACGTCCGCGACATCGTGAAGATCATGAAAATCCTGGGCGTCACCGGCGAGAGGTTCGACGAGATCCTCAAAATCGCCTGTGACGCCTCCGACCGCGGCTGGTGGGACGCCTACGGCGACGCCATGGGCGCCCGCCAGCGCATGTACGCCGACCTCGAATCCGGAGCCGCGACCATCCGCGGCTATAACCAGATGTCGATTCCCGGTCTCGTGCAGACACCGGAGTTCCTTCAGGCGCTCATCGATCTGGACCTTGCGGAGGGAGCAGAGATCAACTACGTACCAGCGCGCACGATTCAGGCTCGTCTTCAACGGCAGGAGACCTTCTTCCGCACCCACGGCCCGGTGGCGGAGATCATCCTAGATGAGTTCGTGCTGAAGCGCCTCGCCGTCCCCGCGGAGACGATGGCGATGCAGCTTCGACACATGGTTGACGTGGTATCTCGTCAGCCTCGCTTCACCCTTCTGGTACTTCCGCTGGACGCACGGCTCTCTCCCGGTCGTCTGCCGCCGTCGACATACATGATCTACACGTTTCCCGACCCTGTCGATCAACCGATGGTCGTTGCGGAGAACGCAAACACGGACCTCATACACACGACCCCCGAAGAGGTGGCAAAATATGAGCGTCTCCACGACCGCCTCCGAGAGGCAACACTCCCGGCGCTCGAGAGTCTTTCGCTTCTTGCGGGCACCGCCGATCGGCTGAGTGAACAGGCAGGACACGACACGTGAAGCAGCAGTACAGCGGCTGGCGTAAGTCCAGCTATAGCAATCCAGACACTGAGTGCGTCGAAGTTGGCCGCTCTCCCCAGGGCACCATCGGCGTACGCGACACCAAGCAGGGCACCGCAGGCCCGACCCTCGACTTCACCTCTCGCGAGTGGGCCACATTCATGCAGGCCATCCGCTCCGCCTAACCCTGGAAGACGACCTCAGCCGAGCCCACCAGGCACGGGCTCGGCCGTGCAGTGATGAGGGCGGGCCGAGTCCATGGCCGCGAAGAGGGAGCCGTGGCGTCGGACGATCTTCTGATCATCTGGCGTACGTACGCCATTGCGCCTCCCATACCAATCCCGAACAAGGCTGCAGAGTATGAACGTCTGCACGACCGTCTTCGGCAGGCCGCACTGCCCGCCTTGGAGAGGCTCTCTCTTCTGACGGACACGGCCGACCGACTGAGCGAATAGGCAGGCCCCGTAACGTGAAGCAGCAGTACAGCGGCTGGCGCAAGTCAACCCGCAGTGTGCCGGATTCCGACTGTGTCGAAGTCGGCCGCTCCCCCCAGGGCACCATCGGCGTACGCGACACCAAGCAGGGCTCCACAGGCCCGACCCTCGACTTCACCCCTCGCCAATGGGCCACCTTCATAGAAGCCATCCGTTCCGCCTAACCCCCAAAAGAGACCTCAGCCGAGTCCGTCAGACAAGGGCTCGGCTGTTTGGTGATGAGGGTGGGCCGAATCCCGCACCGCCTATGGAAGTGGGAGATCCCCTGGGTGGCCTTCAGACGAGTTGCTCGGCGAGTCCCACGATGATGCCCTCAGGGCCGCGCACGTAGCAGAGGCGATAGAGGTTCTCGTACTGCTCCAGCTCACCCACGAGTTCGGCGCCGTGCGTGCGCAGGCGGGCGATAACGTCCTCGATATCGTCAACCGCGAACATGATGCGACGAATGCCCAGCGTGTTCGCCGGTGCGTCCTTCGGCTCAGGTTGGATAGCCCTCGGCCTGTGGAACTTTGCCAGCTCGACCCGTCCGGGACCGTCCGGTATCCGCAGCATGGCGACGTCCTGGCGGACGTCCTCAAGCCCGATTACGCGCTCCGCCCAGTCCCCTTCGAGCGGCCCCTTGCCCTCCAGTTCCATGCCGAGTTCGACGAAGAAGGCGATGACCGCCTCAAGATCGTCGACGACGATGAGCACGTTGTCCATCCGCTGGATCGCCATGCTGCCCCTCCTGGTCCTGCAGCGGCCCCGTCGGCCGCGCATCTACCCCTGAGACGGAGCCGATAGACCGCTCTCGACATCCTCTCCACCCCACTTCAGCACGTAGCGGCTGCCACTCAGAGCCACCACGGCTAATGCGGGTTCCGCCGTGATCTTGCGTCTGCCTGTTCAGCGGGTCGGACGTCCTCAGGGGGAGTCGGTGGAGATGTCCCTCGTCAGGCTGACCTGGACTTCGTCTTTGAAGATGTGTTCATATGCTCGGCGCCCGTGGTGATGACGGGGCGCAGTTCGTGCCGGTAGACGGTCTGCGTGGTGCGGGTATTGGAGTGCCCCACGAGGTCGCTGATCTTCTCTAGGGCTACGCCCTGGTCGCTCATGATGGACACGAACGTGTGCCGCAACTTGCGCGGCACCCACGTGGCGCCGATGCCGGCCGCCTGGGTGATGCGCTGGAACCGGCGTAGGACGTCGTCACTCGTGTAGGGGCGTCCGTCTTCCTGCAGAAGACGAGGTTGTGGCCTTGCCAGAGGTCGCCGGCCTGTAGCTTCTCGACGGCTTGGCGCTTGCGGAGGGCGGTGAGCGCGTCAACGACGATGTCCGCCACGGCGATGGCGTCCTGGCCTATGCGGGACCCTTCCTCGCCGAGGACATGGGCATAATCCGCGTGCTCGAACAACGGGCACGACGGCACGTGTGTGGCCGAGCGCGGGAGCGACGAGGGAGTAGGCGAGTCCATGGCCGCGGAGATCCGAAACGCTTGGTTCGCTAAAGCGCCCTACGTGAGGTGGAGGGAGCTGAGATCCGGCTTCATGACACTGTGCTCTACAACTCCGTCTACTGTGCCGATGATGACTTACTAATCAATCTGCACGCCTGCGGCATCGCCGCAGCCCACTCTCCTGTCCTTCACTTGCGGCGGACAGAAGACGGTGACATAGCGAGCACGTGCCTGGAGAGCTTCGAACGCGTTTAGGTGTGCTCCTCTATTGTGCAGGAAGTAGGTCCCTTTGCGAGGAAAAGAGTCAATCCAAGTCTAGATCTAGGTCTAGTTCTTGTTGCTCAGCGGCAACGGGTTGGGTGAGGGAAACGTTTAGGCTTTCAAGGTAGGTATCATCCTCTTCGCGCAATTTCATTAGGATGGGAAGGGCGAATCTAGAGAGGTTTCCTATCGCGAATGTGGCGCTTGTTTGGCCAGACGCTGTCATCGTATTGAAGTCGCAGATCAGTCGACTTCCTCCGGGAAGAGCAAGTGTGGCTCGGCTGACGCGTACCGTCGGTTGACCTACCAGTTGAGCTATTCTTTCATCATGCAGAACGTCCTCTCCTGCCTTAGATGAATAAGAAATAAGTCGATCACCGGTGTCGAGCTTCAAGTTTCCAATGACCGTTCCATGACTGTCAGCTCTATCTCTGACGTCGTCGAGAGAAGGTCCGTCTTGCCTAACGCTCTTTGGTAGGTCGTTGATACTGTTCGGGGCGATGTGTGCTTCCCAGTGGTCCCCTCTGAGAACTATGCATCCGCGAGAGGTGACCCAATAAGGGGTAGAAGTCTCATGCTCCTCATCGAGTCGGCGCTGCCCGCGGAAGACTCGCATTGCTTTTGCGACAAGAACATCGCTGTTCGCTTTAATTAGAAGCTGAAAGTTTGTCGAGAAAGCTTCTATTTGCAGACGTCCGATCTGGGTCGCTGTGATCCCGCGCCCGATCCTGTGCCAAAAGTCAGTGCTTCTCGTAGGAACGTTCTCTATGAGAAACTCAAGATCCCCTTCGCTCATCGCTCCAACCAGGTCAGGGGAGCCAGGGAACCGCGAAGCGCTTCCGCCGTGACCCTCCCAAACAGATTGCAGCACTCGACTGATCCGGCCGGCCTGCTCGGGCTGTAGCAGAGAAAATACTAGATTGGTGGCCTGTCGAGTTTTTTCTAGATTGACAAACTCGGCCCCGTGGAAACCTTCCACAGTCTTCGAGATAGCTTCACGCGTCGTCTCCTCATCGAGGAGACCTCGTCCTCCTCGAAGTACAGCTTGGGCCATCAGCCCTGCAGCTGGCTCAGCGGCATTTCGCTCACCAAGCTCGCCGATTGCTCTTGGATCGGCAACTAGGGTGTCACTGCTAACGGCGAGCTGCCGTAGCTCGTCAAAGCTTTCTCTACCGCCGTTATTAAATGCAGTGCCCAGTGTTATGACAAGTGGCTTGCTGGGAGAGATCCATTCAAGATCCTCAGTAAAGTAGGTTGGCACAGGGCTCGGCCGGAGAAAAACCAGCCGCTCTCGATTCTCGCGCGGCCAATGCATAACGAGATCGGGTGCGATGGTATTGTTAAAATACTCAGTGTGACGTACTTGTGCGCCGGTATCCGTTTGCTCTAATTGGCCAGTAACCGCAGCTTTTATTGCAGCGACTCTGTCGTCGGGGGAAGGGTGAGAAAAAGCCACCTCTAGAGCGCGGGAAAGGACCTGAGACACTTTCTTATCCTTCGTTTACCTTCATGAGCTTCAGGACTTCTCCGTGATGTTCGGGAGAAAGGACCAATTGCAACTGCTTGTCGCACAGAGTTATTAGCCAAAGCCTGTCTGCAACCGCGCTAACGGCGGCCACGTCGAGAAGTGCGAGGGCCTTTCCTTGATCGTCTGTGTCAAATATTCTTTTCCTCTCGCGAAGAACAGAATCCTTTACGGTTGCAGCAGTCGTGTGGTGATCCCATCTTTGCGCCTGAAAAGGCGACCAAGAGATCCAGAGAAAATGATCACAGAGTTGAGGCTTTTTGGTAAAAGCTACATAGCACTTGGCGAGGAAGGAGCGGTAATGTTTGGGCAGGTTGCTCTCGTTCTTGTAATTCTTAATCTCGGCAAGAAAATATTGCCCTTCCAGTTTTTCGCCACGAAACTGCCCGCCCAAGTCGAACGAGAATGAATTGTCGTGTGGCCAAGTGAATTCGAGTAGTTCTTTCAGTCCAAGGTCTTCATGGGACCAGGCCTTGGCGACCCGGGTTGACTTGTCCAGCCATCGCTTCGCATTGTGAAGGCCAATTTGGCCGATTAGCTGTGAATCCTCTCCCGCCATAGCACTCGATTGTATATCCTGTCTGTCCTTCTAAAGGTGGCCACATCGGGTCAGGTGTGTCTTGTGAACCGATCTGTTTTGTGAGGCGTCGGGCTGGGTATCGCCATATATCCACCGAGTCTGCTGGATTTCGCAAATCGCTGGGTCGGCTGTGGGGTTGCAGCGGTCTATGGGGACTAAGGGGCTGCACCGCCGAGGTCTCCTGTGGGTCAGCGGTGCAGCCGTGTTTCTCTAACCGGGAGTTCGTGTTCATGGTGACCCGCTTGACCTTGCGGCGGTCGATGCCGTGTTTCTCGGCTAAGTAGCGCTGGGAGAGGTGGCGCGGCCTGGGCCAGCCAGCCTCGCCCGGTCCTCGTCCCGCACCGCTTCTTCCGGCGCTGCTTCACTTCGGTGCGGGGGTGCTCCGGTTCGGTTCGCTGCTCGTCTTGGGTCAGGTCTGAGCTTGCTGCGGCGTGAGTGAGGGGCATCAGGAGTTCGAAGCTCCCCACGAGGGCGAGTGCCGGCCATGCGTTGACTACCGCCCCTACGGGGGTGTGGGACAGGCCATGCGCCACGTTGGCGCCTATCGTCGCCACAGTGCCCACGGCAAGGACCCACTTCGCCAGCGGTGGTGCGGGTTGCTTCCGGCGGCTTTGCGTCCAGGATCACCATGGACGCGGCCCAGATGATCCCGTCCACGGTGAAGGGCACGAGGCGGGCCGTGGGGCCGGACTCGACGTGGGAGTGGACGAGTTCGTAAGCGTGCCGGTACGAGATCACGGCGGCTACCGCCACCACGGCGAGTGCGGGCGTGGTGCGGACGAGGCGGTCAGCCACGGCCAAATCCCCTCCGCCACTCGATCACGCACGGGTCTTCTTCGCGGTGGGTGACGAGGCGTTCGGCGAGCATCAGGGCCGTGATCGCCGCGTTGCGGTCGAGTGGACGCGGCCATGTGGTGACGTGTCATCCGCAGTCGGTGGGGGTGCCGGTGGCGATCGCCTTGCCGTCCAGGACGACGGTCATCGTGTCTTCCTTGATCTGGACATGAGCGACTCCTCTCGGTTCGGGAGCCACGGGAGCCAGAGTGTGGAGCCAATGTGGCTCGACGTGCTCTGATTCACCGCGACTCCTTCGAACGTTCTTGCTGGTGAGAGGCGCTTCCGGCGACGTCCCTCCGACTTGGTCCGATCCCGTCAGAGCGAGTGCGGCTAATGCGGGTTTAACCCTGGGGTCGGTCTTATGGCTTTTCGTTGAGGCAGGGTGCCTTGGCGGAGAGGACGAGATGGGGAATCGGGTGTGGGCGGTCGGGCTCGCCTTGCCGTTGGTCTTGGGGCCTTCGGCTTGTGGGGGCGATGACGGTGGGAGTGGGGTCGCTTCGGCTGGTGGGGGTGCGAAGGCTTCTGCGTCGGCTTCGGCCAGTGCGTCGCTTTCGGCGGAGGATGCGCAGCTCAGGTTCGCGCGGTGCATGCGGGAGAACGGGGTTGATGTTCCTGATCCTGGGAGTGGGGATCAGAAGGCGATGCGGCTCGGGAAGGGCACCGATCGGACGAAGCTGCAAGGCGCGCTGGAGAAGTGCCAGCAGTGGCTGCAGGCGGGCGGGAAGATGCCCGATCTCAAGGACCCGAAGGTGCGCGACCAGTACGTCAAGTTCGCGCAGTGCATGCGGGAGCACGGGGTGAACATCCCGGATCCGGGGCCGGACGGGCAGTTCAAGCTGCCGAGTGGGGACATCGATCGAAGCGCTGCGGAGAAGGCGCGGGAAGCATGCAAGGGCGACCTGCCGGGGTTCGGACGGTGAGGCGGGTCGTGGTCGCCGGGGGAGTCGCCGTCGTCGTGGTCGTCGGTGGCGGAAGCGTCTTGGCCTGGACGATGGACGGGAGCGAGGTCGAGGGCGCTCATGCGGCGCGGCTCGCCACCGCCGTTGTGAGCCGGGGTGATCTCGTCGATACCGAGACGGTGGACGGGAAACTCACCTACGACGATGTCAGGGAAGTGTGGACGGGCGCCTCGGGTGTAGTGACGTGGGCACCGGAGCAGGGCGTGATGGTCAAGCGAGGCGGGACGCTGCTCAAGGTGGCAGGCAAACCGGTCACGCTGATGTACGGCGGCAGTCCCATGTACCGCACGCTGAGGGACGGCATGTCGGGCAAGGACGTCCGGCAGCTCGAAGAGAACCTGCGGGCGCTCGGGTACGGCGACATGACCGTGGACAAGGAGTTCACCGGTGCGACCGAGGCGGCGGTGAGGGAGTGGCAGGACGACCGGGGGCTTGAGGAGACCGGTGCCGTCGACTCCGCTCAGGTCGTCTTCCTCGGCGGGGCCGTGCGTGTCAGGGACGTCAAGGCGCCCGAGGGGAAACGCGTCGGGCAAGGGCAGCCCGTGCTGACTGTCGCCGGGACGAAGCGGGTCGTCCATGTCGATCTCGATGCCGACAAGCAGGATCTCGCGAAGGAGGGCGCCGCGGTCTCGGTGGAGCTGCCCGGCGGCAAGACCGTCAAGGGGAAGATCGCCGAGGTCAGCGGGGTCGCGGAGAGCACCGGGTCGGGGCAGGACAAGAAGACCACGGTCGGTGTCGACATCTCGATCGGCGATGCCGAGACCGGGCGGCTGGACGAGGCGCCCGTCAGCGTCGAGTTGGAGAGTGAGCGGCGGAAGGACGTCCTGTCGGTGCCGGTGGAGGCGCTGCTCGCGCTGCGGGAGGGCGGCTTCGGCGTCGAGGTCGTGGACGGGACCGGCCGGCGCCTCGTCCCCGTGCAGGTCGGGGCCTTCGGCGGCGGGCGCGTCGAGGTCAGCGGCGTCCAGGAGGGCGCGAAGGTCGGGGTGCCCGCCGAATGAACGCGCTGGGCAGGGACGTACCGGGCGAGAACATCGTGGAACTCGCCGGGGTGACCAAGGAGTACGCGGGCGGTGTCGCCGCGCTGAAGGGCGTCGACCTGGTCGTCGCGCCGGGGGAGATGGTCGCGATCGTCGGGCCGTCCGGATCGGGCAAGTCGACGCTGCTGCACATGGTCGGGACGCTCGACCGGCCGACCTGTGGCAGCGTGCGGGTCGCCGGGCACGAGGTCGGCGCGCTCGGTGACCGGGAGTTGTCGGCGCTGCGGGCGCGGCACATCGGGTTCGTGTTCCAGCAGTTCCACCTGGCGGCGGGCGTGAGCGCGCTCGACAACGTCGCCGACGGGCTCCTCTACGGCGGCGTCGGGCTGCGGGAGCGGCGGGAGCGGGCGCGGGACGCGCTAGAACGCGTCGGGCTCGGGAACAGGACCGGGCACCGGCCGCACCAGCTGTCGGGCGGAGAGCAGCAGCGGGTCGCGGTCGCGCGCGCCGTGGTGGGGGAGCCGGACCTGCTCCTCGCCGACGAGCCCACCGGCAACCTCGACTCGGCGGCGGGCGCCGGGGTGCTCGGCCTGCTGGACGAGCTGAACCGCGCCGGCACCACCGTCGCGATCATCACGCACGATCTGGAGGTGGCCGGTAGGGCGCCGCGGCGGGTGCGGGTCCGGGACGGGCTGATCGTCGCGGACGAGCGGGCGGAGGTGGGCAGCCGATGAAGGCGGCACTCGCGCCGGCGCGGCTCGGGCCGGACGACGTGCTGCGCGTCGGCCTGGGAGGGCTCAGGGCCCGGCCGACCCGGGTCGTGCTGTCCGCGCTCGGCATCGCGATCGGGATCGCGACGATGGTCGCGGTCATCGGGATCTCCTCGTCCAGCAGGGAGGACCTGCTGCGGCGCCTCGACCGGCTCGGCACCAACCTGCTGACCGCCAAGCCCGGCGACACCCTGTTCGGGGACGCGGCGGAGCTGCCCGAGACGGCGCCGGAGATGGTGCGGCGCATCGGGCCGGTCACCGCGGTCGGCGCCACCGGGTCGGTGGACGCGACCGTCCGCCGGACCGACAAGATCCCCGCGGAGGTCACGCAGGGCATCGCCGTGCAGGCCGCCACGCCGGAGCTGCTCGGCACGCTCGGCGTGGAGACCGCGAGCGGACGCTGGCTCAACGCCGGAACCGGACGCTATCCCGGCGCCGTGCTCGGCTCCGAGGCCGCGAAGCGGCTGGGCGTGGAGCGGGGCCGGGTGTGGATCGGCGGCCGGTGGTTCGTCGTCCTCGGCGTCCTGCGGCCCGCCGAGCTGGCGCCGGAGATCGACCGGTCCGCGCTCGTCGGCTGGGACGCGGCCCGCCGCTACCTCGGCTTCGACGGGCATCCGACCACGATCTACGAGCGCTCCACCGACGCGTCGGTGAACGACGTCCGGGACGTCCTCGCCCGGACGGTCAGCCCCGAGCACCCCGAGGAGGTCGCGGTCAGCCGCCCGTCCGACGCGCTGGAGGCCAAGGCCGCGGCGGCGGGCGCGTTCACCGGGCTGCTGCTCGGGCTCGGCGCGGTCGCGCTGCTGGTCGGCGGGGTCGGCGTCGCCAACACGATGGTGATCTCGGTGCTGGAGCGGCGCCGCGAGATCGGGCTGCGCCGCTCGCTCGGCGCGACCCGCGGGCAGGTCCGCGTCCAGTTCCTCGCCGAGTCGCTGCTGCTGTCGGCGTTCGGCGGCGCGGCCGGGACGGTCCTCGGCGCCGCCGCCACCGCCGGGTTCGCGCTGTGGAAGGGATGGCCGCCGGTCGTGCCGGTGTGGGCGCTCGGCGGCGCGCTCGCCGCGACGCTGGTGATCGGGACGGCCGCCGGGCTGTACCCCGCGGTGCGGGCCGCGCGGCTGCCGCCGACGGCGGCGCTGGCGTCGGTCTGACACTGGTCACGCTCCGCCGGGGCGGTGCATGATTGTCACCGCAGCCGCGTTCCGCCCCGGGGGAGGTGCCTCACCAGCCATGCCGGTCCCACGCCCGCTCCGCGAACGCTGCCGGGAGTTCCTCGGGATCGACGGGGAGATCCGCTACATCTTCCCCGCGATGGCCCACGGCGGCGGCGCGGGCTTCATCTTCGTCGTCACCGACGACCAGGTCGCGGTGATCACCACCGGGGCGGTGAGCCGCAGTGCCCCGAAGACGATCTGGGGCAGCTACCCGCGCGGCACCCGGATCGGGCCGGTGGAGACCGGCGCGGGCGCGTCGTTCGAGTTCGGCGGCGCCGTGTTCGAGGTGGACGACGAGTACGTCCCGGTCGTCAACGCCGCCGACGCCGAGATCTTCGCCCGCGACAGCCTGCCCCGCGACCCGCTGCCCGACCTGTAGGCCCTCAGGGCGTGGTGGCGGGCTCCGTCGCCTTGGCCGGGGCCGGCTTGGGCGCGGACGGGTTCCGCAGGAACAGGAACATCACCGGCACCAGGTACGCCGCCCACATGACCAGCTGCAGCCAGGTGATCTGCGGGGTGACGTTCAGGACGCCCTGGAACACCGTCTGCATCCAGTCGCCCGCGCCGCCGAACTCGGCGAAGAACTCGTGCGGCTCCAGCGCCACCGCGTTCAGGCCGGGGAAGACCTCGGCCTCCTGCAGGTCGTGGAAGCCGTAGCCGAACACGCCCGCGGCGACGACGATGAGCGCGGCGCCCGTCCAGGTGAAGAACCGCTTCAGGTTGATCTTGAGGCCGCCGCGGTAGAGCAGGTAGCCGAGCGCGACCGCGACGGCGAGGCCGAGGAACGCGCCGATGATCGGCTCGGTGGAGCCGCCGGAGGAGTTGGAGATGTTCGTCCACAGGAACAGCGCGGTCTCCAGGCCCTCCCGCCCGACGGCGAGGAACGCGACGGCGGCGAGGGCGAGCGGGCCGACGTTCAGCGCGCCCTCCAGCTTGCCCTCCAACTCCGCCTTCATGAACCGGGCGGTCTTGCGCATCCAGAAGACCATCCACGTGACGAGCCCGACCGCGATGATCGACAGGACGCCGCCGAACAGCTCCTGCGTCTTGAACTGCATCTCCGAGGACGCGGCGCTGAGCGCGATGCCGAACCCGAACGCGAGCGCGATGGCGACGCCGATCCCCGTCCAGACCGGGAGCAGGGCGCTGCGGTTGCCGGTCTTCACCAGGTAGGCGATCAGGATGCTCACGACCAGGGCGGCCTCGAGCCCCTCACGCAGTCCGATGAGGAAGTTGCCCAGTAGCATCGCCGCACTCCTCCGGATGGCGCAGATTTCTCAAGCAAGCCTTTTAGGCAAAGCTAACCTAAGCAAGTGTGCGCCCCGCACCCGGCCCCGGCAAGAGGACCTACAGCTCTCCTTTGGTCTCCAGCCGCAGGAACGCCCGGGCGATCGGCTGCGCTATCAGCGCGACCTGCCAGCGCCGGGCGCCGAGGCCGCTGAGCGCGGCGCCGATCGCGGACGGCGACGACTCCGCCGGCGGCGTCCAGGCGAGCCGCCGCACGTAGTCGGGCTGGACGAGGTTCTCCGACGGCATCGAGTGCTCGTCGGCGAGCGCGGCGACGACGGCGCGGGCGGCGGTGAGCCGCTTGGCGGCCTCCGGGTCGCGGTCGGCCCAGCGGTGCGCGGGCGGCGGCCCGTCACCGGGCAGGTTCGACTCCGGCAGCGCCCGGTCGGACAGGTCGCGGGCGCGGGCGACGGCGCGCAGCCACGCCGACTGGTGCCGGCGGGCGCCGCGCCCCCGCATCGTCGGGAGGGCCTGCAGCTCGGCGGGCGTCTTCGGGGACTTCTGCGCCAGCTCTATGATCGCGGCGTCCTGCAGGACGCGGCCGGGGGACAGGTCCCGCTCGCGGGCGATCTTGTCGCGCGCCGTCCACACCTCGCGGACGGTGGCGAGCGCCCGCCGGTTGCGCACCCGGTGGATGCCGGACGTGCGGCGCCACGGGTCGGGGCGCGGCGGCTTCGGCGGCGTCGCCAGTATCGCGGCGAACTCCTCCAGCGCCCACTCCAGCTTGCCCGCGGTCTCCAGCTCCTCCTGCAGGCAGTCGCGCAGCTCGACGAGCAGCTCGACGTCCAGCGCGGCGTAGCGGAGCCAGTCCTCGGGGAGGGGGCGGGTCGACCAGTCGGCCGCCGAGTAGCCCTTCTCCAGCAGGAAGCCCAGCACGTTCTCGACCATGGAGCCGAGCCCGACCCGCGGGTAGCCGAGCAGCCGCCCGGCCAGCTCGGTGTCGAACAGCCGGCGCGGGACGAGGCCGACCTCGGCCAGGCACGGGAGGTCCTGGTTGGCGGCGTGCAGCACCATCTCGGCGCCGGAGAGCGCGGCGTCCAGCCCGGACAGGTCGGGGCAGGCGATCGGGTCGATCAGCGCGGTGCCCGCGCCCGCGCGGCGGAGCTGTATGAGGTAGGCGCGCTGCCCGTACCGGTAGCCGGAGGCCCGCTCGGCGTCGACCGCGACCGGGCCGCTGCCCGCGGCGAACGCCGCGACCACGCGCTCCAGCGCGGCGGCCGTGGTGACCACGGTCGGGACGCCCTCGCGCGGCTCCAGCAGCGGGACGGCCGGGGGGCCGGTGTCGGCCTCCGCGCTGCCGGAGCCCTGTTCCGCCCCGACCTGCTCGGGAACGGTCCCGGGCCGCTGCTCGACGGCCGTCTCCTCCGCACCGGTCTCCCCTTGGGGGCCGGTGGCGCGCGTTTCGGACACTCCCACTGTTCCCGTGTTCTCCCCCGCCGCCTCGGTCTCGGACGCTGTGCTCACGCCCCCTACCGTACGTCTTTCAACCGCCGGGCCCGCCCGGTGCTCAACCGCCTCCGCCGCCGGGCCGATCGGGCATCGCCGCGACGCCGGCGGGCGGCAGCCCCGCCGTGGTGCACATCACCTCGCACCAGGCCGCGACATGGCCGGCGAGGTCGTCCCCGGTCGGCGACCAGGAGGCGCGCAGCTCCAGCTCGGTGGTGGACGGCTCGTCGCGCTTGTCGCCGAAGCTCTCCGACACCGCGCGGGTGACCGTCCCGGACACGTTGGCGTACCCGGCGGGCTCCAGCGCCTCCAGCAGCCAGTCCCACGCGACGGAGCCGATCAGCTCGTCGGCGGCGATGTCGGGCTCCAGGTCGGCGCGGATGTAGGCGACGACGCGGAACCCGTTCGTCCAGCCGGGTCTGCCCTCCGGGTCGTACAGGACGATGAGGCGCCCGGTGGCGACCTCGGTGTCGTCGTCGCGGTAGACGCTGCCGGACATGGCCGCCGCGAAGGGCGCGAGGCGCTGCGGGGCGGGCATGTCCTCCAGGTCGAGCTCCGGCCGGAGGGCGGGGCCGTCGAGGAACGAGCGCAGCGTGTCGACGGCCCGCTGGAAGGCGGGAGGTGGGTTCATGGGAGGACCGGCCTGGTCGCGAGTGAGTGGCCGAGCGCCGGAGAGCGGCTCGGGGCGGTGCTGCCGGGACGGGGCGCCGCCGCGCGCGGCGACGGGGGGATGCGGAGGGGAAACAGGCACGGCACAGGTGGTTTCGTCTCGGGGGCCGGGCCGGTCAGGCCACGGCCCGCACGGTCTCGGCGCGGCGCGGCGCCCGAGCGGTCTCGCCGGCCGGAGCGCTCCCGCAGGCCGCGGCGGTCACCGGCGGCAGGCCGACCAGGACGGCGGTGCCGCACTCGGTGCAGGCCCGCTCCGGGCACTGCGCACCGTGCCCGTCCGGACACGGCGGCTGCTCGAACACGCGTTCATCACCGCAGGTGGAGCAGTACAAGGGGGAACCTCCCTCGGCTATGACACGCATCACGTTCGCACGCGCCAGTGACAGAATGCGGGACTTCGCTCGGCGTGTCCGGAAGTTCGTTCCGCCCCTGAGGCCACACCCGTGCCTTCCGCGCCGGGGTTCCATGGGACCATCACAACGTGACCGCTGACGCTGCCCGTTCGGACGAGCACTCTCCGAACACGCCTGACAACGGCGCCCTCGCCGAGAGCCCCTTCCTGCTGGCCTGCCGCCGGCGGCCGGTGCCGCACACGCCCGTGTGGTTCATGCGCCAGGCCGGCCGGTCGCTGCCGGAGTACCTGCGGGTCCGCGAGGGCGTCCCGATGCTGGAGTCGTGCACCCGCCCCGACATGATCGTGGAGATCACGATGCAGCCGGTGCGCCGCTACGCGGTGGACGCGGCGATCTTCTTCAGCGACATCATGGTGCCGCTGAAGGCGATCGGCATCGACCTCGACATCAAGCCGGGGATCGGGCCGGTCATCGCCGACCCGGTCCGGTCGGCCGCCGATCTCGACGCGGTGCGCCCGCTCGTCCCCGACGACGTCCCGTACGTGACCGAGGCCGTGCGGGGCCTGGTCGGCGAGCTGGGGACGACGCCGCTGATCGGTTTCGCGGGCGGGCCGTTCACGCTCGCCTCGTACCTGATCGAGGGCGGCCCGTCCAAGAACCACGAGCGCACCAAGGCCATGATGTACGGCGAGCCGGAGCTGTGGGCCGACCTCATGGGCCGCCTCGCCGACCTCACGATCGCGTTCCTGAAGCTCCAGGTCGCGGCCGGGGCGAGCGCCGTGCAGGTGTTCGACTCCTGGGTCGGCGCGGTCGCCGCGCAGGACTACCGCGAGTCGGTGCTGCCGCACACCCGCCGCATCTTCGCCGAGGTCGAGCCGCTCGGCGTGCCGCGCATCCACTTCGGCGTCGGGACCGGCGAGCTGCTCGGCCTGATGGGCGAGGCCGGCGCGGACGTCGTCGGCGTCGACTGGCGCGTCCCGCTGGACGAGGCCGTCAGCCGGGTCGAGCCGGGCAAGGCGCTGCAGGGCAACCTCGACCCGGCGATCCTGTTCGCGCCGTGGGAGACCGTGGAGCGCCGCGCCCGCGACGTGCTGGCCCGGGGCCGCACCGCCGAGGGCCACATCTTCAACCTGGGGCACGGCGTCCTGCCGTCCACGGACCCGGACGTGCTGGCCCGCCTCGCGGACCTCGTCCACGAGGCGAGCAGCGAGGACGCGGGCTAGGCGGGCGGCTGCTGCGCCGAGCCCGAGCCCGAGCCCGAGCCCGATCCGGAGCCCGAGCCGGCGTCGGCCGTCTCCGGCTCCGGCTGCACGCCCGTCTCCGGCTTCGGGGCGGCCGGCCGCGCGCGGCCGCGGCGGCGGCGCCGCAGGGCGAGCAGCGGCCAGCCGATCGCGGCGGCGAGGACGAGGAACGGCAGCAGCCAGCCCACCGCGGCGGCGATGCCGCCGATGAACGCGGTGAAGGCGTCCCAGCCGTTCTGGAGCCCGCCGATGAAGCCGCCGCGCTCCTCGTCCTCCTTGGGCGCCGCGGTCTTGGTCACCAGCGTCACGGTCACGGTCGCGTACCGGGTGCGGTGCTTGAGCGAGTTCTGCCGCGCCTGCAGCGCCTCGAGGTCGGCCTCGCGCTGGGCGATCTCCTGCTCGACCTGGATGACCTCGCCGACGGAGTCCGCGCGCCCGAGCAGCTTGCGGAACGACTCCAGCGTGGCCTTCGCCGACCGCACCCGCGCGTCGACGTCGGCGACCTCGCCGGTGACGTCCTCGGCCTCCTGGGAGAGGGACAGCCTGGTCCCGAGCTGGGTGCTGAGCTGGTCCAGCACGCCGCTGTAGCGGTCGGACGGGATCTTCAGCGTGATCTGCGACCGGGCCGGGTCGCTCGAACTGGACTCCTGCTCGACGTAGCCGCCGGCCGAGGTCGCCATCTCCTTGGCCTTGGCGGCGGCGTCCTCGACGTCCCCGGCCCTGACCCGCAGGCGCGCCGTGTGGACGACCTCGCGCCCGGTCGGCAGCGGCGCCCGCGCCCCGGTCGTGCCGGTCGTGCCGTTCCGGGCGGCGCTCTTGCCCGCCGCCGAGCCCGCCTCGTTCTGGGGCACCGCCGCCGGTGCGGGGGCGGCGCCGCCCCGGTCCGCGGTCTCCGAGCCGGACGAGTCGCTCCCCCCGCCGCACGCGGCCAGGACCCCGGCCAGCAGCAGGACGACCAGCGCACATGTGACGTTCCTGACGATCCGCATGCGGCTTGGACGAGGTGATGCAGGTCACCGTTCCGTGGGACTAATCACGAAAGGGCCACAAACCACGAGAGGCTCAGCCGTCGCTGAGCACGACCGGCCCGCCGATGTTGACCGGCCCGAGCGTCCACAGGGCGCCGGTGCCGGGGACGACGGCCAGCGCGGACGCGTTGACGTTGGTCCGGTTCGGGACGGCGGTGGTCGGAACCCGCGTCCACGTCCCGCCGCTGTAGTGGAGCAGGCCCGGCTTGGCGGGCTCGTCGAGCAGGTGCCCGACGGCCCACAGCTCCCCGTTCTCGCCCTTGACGATCCTGGAGAGCCCGTTGAGGCCTGGCGGCGGGGCGACGTCGGTCCAGGCGGTGCCGTCCCAGTGCAGCATGATGGACGTGATCGGCGACGTGCTGACGTTCCAGCCGATGGCCCAGGCGTCGGCGGGGGACAGGGCCACCATGTCCAGGATGCCGATGCGGCCCTCGGGCAGCCCGTTCACGGGGACGTTCGTCCAGGACCGCCCGTCCCAGTGGTACGCCTGGGGGACCTGGTCGTACGGGCCGGGGGCGCCGATGACCCAGATGTCGTCGTCGGCCCTGATGTGCGCGGTCCGCAGGTAGACGTCCGGGTAGGAGGTGACGAACGTCCAGGTGCCGCCCGTCCGGCGGTAGACGCCGCTGTCGACGGTCACCCAGACGCCCGCCGCGCTCGCCTGGACGGTCAGGGCCGTGGACGCCGACGGCAGGGCCACCTCCTCGAACCGCGTGCCGGTGAAGTGCCCGAGGTAGGGGCCCGCCGCCGCGGAGCCCCCGAACCGGGTGGCGCTGATCCACACGTCCTCGGGGGCGACGGCGTCGACGTCGCCGACCGTGGCCTGGCCGGGCAGGTTCTGGAGGTCGTACTCGACCCAGCCGCCGTTCTTCCAGCGCCGCACGACGGGGTTGCCGGGAATCGTGGTCCCCATGCCCGGAATGGGGCCGGGGACGAACAGCTCGCCCTGGTTGCCGGTGATCCAGACGCTGTCGGGGGAGGCGGCGTCGACGTCGTAGAGAGAGTTGTTGGGCCAGAAGAACGGGAGCGGCACCGGCGCGAAGTCGCCCCGGGTCGAGGCCGAGGCCGGGGGAACGAGCCCGGCGGCCAGCAGGATCGCCGTGGCGGCGGCCAGTGGAGCCTTCCAGGGGGTCATGCGTGCCAGTATCCACTGGCGCGGTATGGGGATCTTGTCACGTCCGCGACAAAAATCCCCTCCGGTCGTGTCCCGCGGGGCGGTGTGATGCTCGCCGCTCCGGGCGCCCCGGTGCGCGATCCGGCGGCGCGTCTGGAAGGCTGGAGCCATGGCCACCTCCCATGCCACCTCCCACGCCGTCGTCGTCGGCGGCGGCATCGCGGGGCTCGCCGCGGCCCGCGTGCTCGCCCGGGACGGCGTGCGGGTGACCGTGCTGGAGGGCTCACCCCGGATCGGCGGCAAGCTCCAGGTCGGCGATATCGCCGGCATCCCGGTGGACGAGGGCGCCGAGTCGATGCTCGCCCGCCGCCCCGAGGGCATGGACCTCGTCCGCGACCTCGGCCGCTCCGATGATCTGGTGAACCCCGGCACGACCTCCTCGGCGATCCTCAGCCGCGGCGCGCTGCGCACGATCCCGGCCGGCCAGGTCATGGGCGTCCCGTCCGACCTGAAGGCGCTCGCCGGGTCGCAGGTGCTGTCGCCGGCCGGTCTCGCCCGCGTCCCGCTCGACCTGGTGCTGCCGGAGACGCCGCGCGGCGGGGACGTGTCCGTCGCCGACTTCATCGGCGCCCGCGTCGGCCGCGAGGTCGTCGACCGGCTCGTCGAGCCGCTGCTCGGCGGCGTGTACGCGGGCCGGGTCGAGCTGCTGTCGTTCGACGCGACGCTGCCCGCCGTCGCCGCCGCCGCGCGCGGCCACCGCTCGCTGATCAGCGCGGTGCGGGGCAGCCGGGCCGCCGCGCCCAAGGACGCCGGGCCCGTGTTCGCCACGCTCCCGGACGGGCTCGGCACCCTCCCGCACCTGGTCGCCGCCGACATCACCGCCGCCGGCGGCACCGTCCGGACCGGCGCGACCGTCCGCGAGCTGCGCCGCACCCCGGACGGCTGGCGGCTCACCATCGGCCCCACCCGCGACCCCGAGTACCTGGACGCCGACGCCGTGGTGATCGCCGCCCCGGCGGCCCCCGCGTCCCGGCTCCTCGCCGAGGACGTGCCCGCCGCCGCGCGCGAGCTGGCCGGGATCGACTACGCCAGCATGGCGATCATCACGCTCGCCTACCGGGCCACCGCGTTCCCGCGCCTGCCGAAGGGCAGCGGCTACCTCGTCCCCGGTGTGGAGAGCGATCCGGAGAGCGGCGGACGGGGCGTCAAGGCCGTCACGTTCAGCTCGGTGAAATGGCCGCACCTGCGCCGGCGCGACCGCGGCCTCATCGCGGTCCGCTGCTCCATCGGCCGGTTCGGTGAGGAGCGCACGCTCCAGAAGGCCGACGAGGAGCTGGTCGCCACCGCCATGGCCGAGCTCGCCGCGACCTGCGGCGTCACCGAGCTGCCCGCCGAGAGCCGGGTCACCCGGTGGGGCGGCGGCCTCCCGCAGTACAACGTGGGCCACGCCGACCGCGTGGCCAAGGTCCGGTCCGCGGTCGCCGCCGCGCCGGGGCTCGCCGTCGCCGGCGCCGCCTACGACGGCCTCGGCATCCCCGCGTGCATCGCCTCGGCGCGCGCGGCGGCGACCCGGGTGCTGGACCATCTGCGCAGTCGAGAAGGAGTGGAACATGGCTGATCAGGCGGGCAAGCCGAAGGCACGCGAGCTCAACAACGTCATCCGCTACACGATGTGGTCGGTCTTCCGCGTCGCGAAGCCCGGCACGGTCGGCGAGCAGGACGCCGCCGAGGTGCAGGACCTCCTCGACCAGGCCGCGCAGAAGGACGTCACCACCCGCGGCGCCTACGACGTCGCCGGGCTGCGCGCCGACGCCGACTACATGTTCTGGTGGCACGCGTCCACCCCGGACGACCTCCAGGAGGTCTACACCCGGTTCCGCCGGACGGCCCTCGGCCGCGCGAGCGAGCCGGTGTGGTCGCAGATGGCGCTGCACCGCCCGGCGGAGTTCAACAAGAGCCACATCCCGGCGTTCCTGGCCGACGAGACCCCGCGCGACTACGTGTGCGTGTACCCGTTCGTCCGGTCGTACGAGTGGTACCTGCTGCCGGACGAGGAGCGCCGCGCGATGCTCGCCGAGCACGGCAAGATGGCGCGCGAGTACCCCGACGTCCGGGCCAACACCGTGGCGGCGTTCGCGCTCGGCGACTACGAGTGGATGCTCGCGTTCGAGGCCGACGAGCTGCACCGCATCGTCGACCTGATGCGGCACCTGCGCGGCGCGAAGGCGCGGCTGCACACCCGCCTGGAGATCCCGTTCTACACGGGACGCCGCAAGCCGGTCGCCGAACTCGTCGCCAACCTGGCCTGATCCGGCCGGGCCCGGCGCGGATCGGCAGTACAGTGCCGTCCGTGAGCAACGCTCCCGACCCGCGGCACCGGGGACGGCACGCCAGACCGCCGTCCGAGCCGGCGATCCGCTGGAACCGCCTGGTCGCGGCGGTGCGTGCGTCCCGGCGGCGCCGGCTGGCCGCGGCCGGTGCGCTGGCCGCGGCGGTGCTGGCGCTCGCCACCTCCGCCGCGCTGGCGCTGACGCCGGGCGGCGGGTCCGCCCCGGCGCCGCGCACGGCCGCCGCCCGCGCGGACGCCTCCCCGTCCCCGCACGAGAAGATCGAGACCGCCGTCGGCGACCCCGACGAGATCCCCGACGCGATCCCGTACTTGCGGACCAGGGACCCGGACGGCAAGGTCGTCGGGCACGTCACCGACGTCCGCCGCAGCGGGCAGTTCGTCCGGGTCTATACCGACCTGGGGGAGGACGACGAGAACTCCAGGCCCGCCATCGACCTCTGCGAGTGGACGACCCGGTTCCTGGAGGACGGCGGCGACGACGAGCCCCGCGTCTTCGTCCACGGCAGGAGCGACGACAACGGCAGCGTCGTCCTCGCCAACAAGCAGAGCGGCAAGGACGACTGCGAGGTCGGCGAGACCCGCTAGCAGCCCCCGCCCCCGCCGGGCCGACCCGGGGTGGACCAGGCCGGCCTCCGCGAGCCGGGCGGTGATCGCGTCGGCCGTGCGCGGGTTGACCTACTCGGCGGGTTCCAGGGTCAGCGAGACCGAGTTGATGCAGTACCGGTCGTCGGTCGGGGTGGCGTAGCCCTCACCGTGGAACACGTGCCCGAGGTGGGACTCGCACACCGCGCACCGGACCTCCGTCCGGACCATGCCGAGGGAGCGGTCGTCGATCAGCGTGACCTTGTCGGAGTCGGACGGCTCGTAGAACGACGGCCAGCCGCAGTGGCTCTCGAACTTCGTCTCCGACCGGAACAGCTCCGTCCCGCAGGCGCGGCACCGGTACACGCCGACGGTCTTGGTGTCGGTGTACTCGCCGGTGAAGGGCTTCTCCGTGCCCGCCTCGCGCAGCACGTGGAACTCCTCGGGGCTGAGCTGCGCCCGCCACTCGTCCTCGCTCTTGCGGATCTTCTCCATGCCTCCGAAAATACCCGGCGCGGACGTCCCCGAGGACTGTCGTACACGTGGGTTAACGTGCAGTACATGGCCTCGCCCTTCATCGAGATCCCGGTCGGGGATCGCCTCGTCAAGGTGACCAATCCCGACAAGGTCTACTTCCCGGAGCACGGCTACACCAAGCGGCAGCTGGTGGAGTACTACCTGGCCGTCGGCGACGGCATCCTGCGCGCGACGCGCGACCGCCCGACGACCCTGGAACGCTGGCCCGCCGGGGTCTTCGAGGGCGCCAAGATGGCCACCCGCGAGGACTACGCGCGCGGCCAGGCCGGCATGGGCGCGGGCAAGTCCGACGCGTTCTACCAGAAGCGCATCCCGAAGGGCGCGCCCGACTGGGTGCGGACGGCCCGCATCGCCTTCCCCAGCGGGCGTTCCGCCGACGAGGTCTGCCCGACCGAGCCCGCTGTGATCGCCTGGGCCGCGAACCTCGGCACGCTGACCTTCCACCCGTGGCCCGTCCGCAAGGGCGATGTCGACCACCCGGACGAGCTGCGCATCGACCTCGACCCGCAGCCGGGGACCGACTTCTCCGACGCCGTCCGCGTGGCCCTCGGCCCGGCCAGTGACCTGCTGGCGGAGCTGGGGTACACGGGCTACGTCAAGACGTCCGGCAAGGCGGGCGTGCACATCTACGTGCGCATCGAGCCCCGCTGGACGTTCACCGAGGTCCGCCGCGCCGCCCTGGCCTTCGCCCGCGAGGTCGAACGCCGCAACCCGGCCGAAGTCACGACGAAGTGGTGGAAGGAGGAGCGCGGCGAGCAGATCTTCATCGACTTCAACCAGAACGCGCGCGACCGCACCATCGCCTCGGCCTACAGCGTCCGCCCGGCCCCGCACGCGCCCGTCTCCGCCCCCGTGACCTGGGACGAGCTGCCCGACGTCGACCCCCGCGACTTCACCATCGCCACGATGCCCGCGCGCTTCGCCGAGCTGGGCGACCTCCACGCGTCCATCGACGACGAGGCCTTCTCCCTGGACGTGCTCCTCGACATGGCCGACCGCGACGAGAAGGACCACGGCCTCGGCGACATGCCGTATCCCCCGAACTATCCGAAGATGCCGGGCGAGCCCAAGCGCGTCCAGCCCAGCAAGAACACCGACAACCAGTGACCACTCGGCCCTGAGGGAGGTCTGGCGCCGGGAATTTCCGCGGGCGCGGCGCGATTACGAGGACGTCATGTGATCGATGTGAAGGCGGCGCCATGTCCTCGCTGAACCTCCGGTATCTCGGCGGTCCGACCGCGATCCTGGAGATCGGGGGTGTGCGGCTCGTCGTCGACCCGACGTTCGACGCGCCGGGCGACTACCCGATCGGGTCGCGGAAGCTGGCCAAGACCGCCGGGGCCGTCCTCGGGCCCGCCGAGGTCGGGCCGGTCGACGCGGTGCTGCTCTCGCACGACCAGCATCCGGACAACCTCGACAACGGCGGACGCGCCTACCTGGCGGACGTCCCGCTGACCCTGACGACGGAGGCCGCCGCCGGACGCCTGGGCGGCACGGCACGCGCGCTGCCGAACTGGGAGCACCTCGACCTGCCGCGCCCCGGCGGCGGCGCGCTGCGGGTCACCGGGGTGCCCGCCCAGCACGGCCCGGACGGCACCGAGCACCTCACCGGCCCGGTCACCGGCTTCGTCCTGTCCGGTGACGGCGTGCCGACGACCTATGTGAGCGGCGACAACGCGTCCCTCGACGTCGTCCGCGCCATCGCCGACCGGTTCGGCCCGTTCGAGGTGGCCGTGCTCTTCATGGGCGCCGCCCGGACGCCGCTGGTCGGCGACGCCGATCTGACGCTCGGCAGCGGCGCGGCGGCCGAGGCCGCCGCGATCCTGCGCGCCGGCCGGATCGTCCCGCTGCACTTCGAGGGCTGGGCGCACTTCACCCAGGGCCGCGACACGATCCGGCCCGCCTTCGACGCGGCCGGCTTGACCGACCGCCTCCACCTCCTCGATCCCGGCGAGGCCGTCACCCTCTGACGAGCCCCGCCGCGACGTACTCGCGGCGGTTCGGGCGGTGTCGATACGGCCGGGGTAGGGGGCCCGCCGCGCCAGGGGTGCGCGGCGGGCCCGCCTTCTCCGTTAGCGGAGGTCGCGCTCCTGGACGGGGAGGTTCACCTCCGAGGGGCCGCGCCAGGGAGCGGTGCGCTCGGGCGGGGCGATCATGGTGGCCGGGTCGTCCTCGGCGGCGACGACCGGGATGGTGATCGAGCTGCCGCGCAGGTCCACCGTCACCTGGGCGCCGGTCGGCTGCTCGTAGTTGTAGTCGGCGTCGGTGCCCGCGAGCACGAGGGCCAAGCGGTGGCCCTTCTTCAGCAGGTACTCCTGGCTGAGCGTCTCCCAGCCGACCGTGTAGTAGCGCCCCGGCCGCAGGGGCCTCGGGTGGCTGAGCGAGCGGGCGTTCTGGGCGTCCAGCCAGCCGCGGGCGACCACGTTCACCGGCGAGGTGACCGTGGTGACCTCCGTCTGCTTGTAGCAGGCGTCGTCGGCGGGGGTGCTCTCACCGTGGCAGTCCTCGGTGGCGAGGGTGCGGATGCCGGCGCCCGCGCCGAGGTAGTTCACGCGGGTGTCCTCGCCGTAGTCGACGAGGAGGGCGGTCAGGTTGGACGTGGGCTTGTCGAGCTTGATCCGCAGCCGGGCATCGGGGGTGCCGGACAGGCGCCCGGTGCGGGGGAGGGGACCGGAGACGAAGGCCGCCCGGTACGGCTGGGACGCCGTCGGGTCGGCGACCATCGCGCTCTCGGAGTGGCCGAAGCCGCGCGGGCCCGGGGCGTCGGTGAAGGCGGCCGTCGTGCCGCGGGCGGCGCGCCGCAGGCCGAGGGTGCCGTCCGCGCCGGGGCGCAGGACGATCTCGCGGGCGTCGCGGGCCGGCCAGTCGCGCTGGGTGATCCACTGGTCGGGGCCGATCTCGATGTCGGCGCGCGGCTCCCGCATGATGCCGTTGGGGATCTTCTGCAGCTCGTGGTCGAACCAGCGGTGCAGGGTGTCCACCCACGCGTCGCGGCGGATGTCGAACGGGTCGACGTGGCCGCGCTGCGACAGCCACACCTTGCGCTGGACGCCGCGCCGCGCGAGCGCGTTCCACCATTCGGCGAAGTGGTCGTCCTTCACGTTCAGGTCGTTGACGCCGTGGGCCGCGAAGATGCTCGCGCGGACGCGGGAGGCGCGGGCGATCGTCCCGTCCCGGTAGTCGGTCGTCTTCCAGTAGGCGTTGTAGTCGCCGGTGGCGTCGTCCTCGCCCGCGTCGAGGTCGGCGTTGACGGCAGCGCACTTCTCCGGCGGGTCGGTGTCGACGTAGGAGGCGAGCCACGGCTGCTCGTCGTCGGTGTACTTGACGCCGTTCATGCGGCTGTAGTCGTACCAGCTGCTGATCGCCGAGATCGGGACGATCGTCTCCAGCCCCTCGACGCCGGTCGCGGCGACGCCGTTGGCGAGCGTCCCGTCGTAGGACTTGCCGATCATGCCGGTGCGTCCGGTCGTCCAGGTGGCCTCCACCGGCGAGCCGTCCGGCTTGTACGCCTTGGCGCGGCCGTTGAGCCAGTCGACCACGGCCTTGCCGCCGAGGACGTCGCTGGGCCCGCCGCTGACCGGGCAGCCGTCGGAGCGGGTCGTCCCGACCATGTCCACGGCGAGGAACGCGTACCCGCGCGGGACGAAGTAGTTGTCGTAGACCAGCGGGAACTTCACCGGGTCCCCGTTGGCGTCGTAGGTCTTGAGCTCGCTCTCGTTGCCGCGTCCCGCGTTGTCGTAGTACGGGCTCTCGTCCATGATCACGGGCACCTTGAGACCGTGCTCGGTCTCCTTGGGCCGGATGATGTCGACGTTGACGCGGTCCTTCTTGCCGTCCCGGTCGCTGTCGACGCTCGACTCGACGTAGACGTGCTCGCGTATCGCGTCCTTGTAGGAGAAGACCGGCTGGGTCACGCCGTCCTCCACCACGATCTTGGGGGACGGCTGGGCCAGCGCCGTCGCGCCGCCGCCCGCGGCGGCGAGCGCGGCGCCGGTCAGCGCGGCCACCGTCATCGTCCGCCGGGTTCGTCTCAGGGATCGCCTGGCCAACCCGCACCTCCGGGGAGCTGAGAAAATGATCTCTACGGAGGCACACGCTCCTCGCCCCGCCGCGTCCGGTAAAGGGCGGTGCACGACGAACTCGGACCGGATTTGGTCACCTCCTGCCGTTGCGTCCTCCGGCCTGTCCGAAATTATGATCTCGGTCTGTCCGTGATGGCGGGCGGGGGATGCCCGGGGATCGTCCGGGCATCCCCCGCCGCATGGGTTGGAGCTATCGAAAAGCCATCAGGATGGGACCGTTCCGCATCAACCTGTCCAAGAAGGGCGTCGGACACAGCGTCGGCGCCCGCGGCGCCCGCTACACCCGCTCGGCGGACGGGCGCCGCCAGATCACCTTCCGCATCCCCGGGACCGGCCTGTCCTGGCGGCGCTCGCTCGGCCGCCGCGACTAGCGCTTCGCGCGGTTCACCGCGGACAGGACGGCCCCCACCGAGGCGGCCGGCACGGACGCGCCCAGGCCCGCGCCCCACGACGTCACCCCGTCGACGCGGCATTCGGCGTAGGCGACGGCCACGGCGTCAGGGCCGGAGTCGACGGAGTGCTCCGCGCACTGCAGGACGTCCACCTTGATCCCGGCGGACGACAGGGCGCCGGCGAGCGCGTCGAGGGGGCCGTTGCCCGTCCCGGTGTGCTCGCGCTCGTCGCCGTCCACGCGGATGACGCCGGTGAAGTCGTGCCGCGCCGGGCCCGTGCCGGACGTCGACCAGCCGGTCACGGCGACCGGGCCGGACGGCCGGAGGTACTCGGCGCGGAACAGGTCCCACAGCTCGGCCGCCGTGATCTCCTCGCCGCTGCCGTCCGTCGCCCGCTGCACCACCCGGGAGAACTCGATCTGCAGGCGGCGCGGCAGTTCGAGCCCGTACCCGGTGCGCAGCAGGTAGGAGATCCCGCCCTTGCCGGACTGGCTGTTGACGCGGATGACCGCCTCGTAGCCGCGTCCGACGTCGGCGGGATCGATCGGCAGGTACGGGACGTCCCACGGCACCTGCTGCGGCGGCGTCCCGGACTCCTCCGCGCGGCGGGCGTGCAGGGCCATGCCCTTGCCGATCGCGTCCTGGTGCGTCCCGGAGAACGCCGTGTAGACGAGGTCGCCGCCGTACGGGTGCCGCTCGTGGACGGGCAGCCGGTTGCAGTGCTCGACCGTCCGCCGGATCTCGTCGATGTCGGAGAAATCGATCATCGGGTCGACGCCCTGCGCGTGCAGGTTCAGCGCCAGCGTGACGAGGTCGACGTTGCCGGTCCGCTCGCCGTTGCCGAACAGGCACCCCTCGACCCGCTGCGCGCCCGCGAGCCATCGGACGAGTGGCTTTGCCGACCAATCGAGGCGACAAAACCGCCCCCTGTCATCACATAGTAATGCTATGGTCACGGTGTGGAGTTGACGAGGCGGCCCCGGTCGCATGTTGCGCGACTCGATCTGAGTTCGGCGCAGGTGGCCGTGCTGGATGGTCAGGCGCACGCCGCCCGTGCCCTGTGGAACGTGTTGCACGAGTACTTCACTTTCCGCCAGGGGTGCTGCCCGTCGGTGAAGGATTGCGATGAGGCGATTCGGGTGGCTCGTCGCGAGATCGGCTGGATGGGCCAACTTCCGGCTCAGGCCGCTCAAGCCGTGCTGAAGAATTATCGGCAGGCTTGGAGTAACTGCTTCAATCCCGACCATCCCGCAAAACGGCCAACGTTCAAAGCGAGATTGCGCTCACGGATGGCTGTGGACATCCCCCAGGCCGGCCACATGAAGATCATCCGCTTGAACCGGCGATGGGGAGCGATCAATCTGCCCAAGGTCGGCCGGGCCAGGTTCCGGTGGACCAAGGACCTGCCTGGTGTTACCGAGCACGGACCGGCCGGGCGGGTCACCGGCGGTCGCTTGGTCAAGGACGCTCACGGGTGGGCCATCGTGTTCCGTGCCGAGTCCGAGGTGGCCACGCCGACCCAGCATGAGGGGCCCACGGTCGGGATAGACCGCGGGATCAACGTAGCTCTGGCGTTGTCGGACGGCAGTATGCGCCGACACGGGCCGTGGCTCACCAGCGGCGAGCAGGAGCACCTGAGGCGTCTTGAGAAAAAGTCCGCCCGTCAGCGTGCTGTGGGCGTCTCCGGGCAAGCAATGTCGAACCGGCTCGCCCGCACCTACCGCCAAATCGCCAGGATCCGCGCGAAAGCCAAGCAACGATCCGTCGACTGGCAGCACCGGACCACTACCGAACTTGCCACCGCCTTTAGTGCGATCAAAGTGGAAGACCTGAAGATCGCCAACTTGCTGCGCTCGGCGAGAGGCACCATCGAGCAACCTGGCACCAACGTGGCGCAGAAAAGCGGGATAAATCGGAAGATCGCCGGGGAAGCGTGGGCGCGGACCGTGAGAATGCTGGAATACAAGTCTCAAGATCGAGGTGGGAGGCTCATCAAAGTCGCTGCGGCCTCCACTTCACAGATCTGCCACCGGTGTGGTCAGCGAGATCCCTCTGCCCGCCACGGAACCGTTTATGCCTGCACGAACCTTGAATGCGGGTGGGTCGGCCATGCCGACATCAACGCTGCAATCAATATCAATAACGCCGATGGAATAGCGGTGTCAGGACGTGGAGACCTCGGGGCCACCCGGTCTGTGAAGCGTCAACCCCCGCACGCGGCCTGACCGCGATGTGACGGGAGAGCCTCCGGGCTTCGTACCGGGGAGGAGTTCAAGAGATCCGCATGATGCTGGAGGAGGTCCGCGCCGCCGAACTGGCCGCCGAGCGCCGGACCGACGCCGACCTCACCGCGCTCGACGCGGCCCTCGCCGCCCGCGACGACGCCTTCGCCGGCCCGGCCATCGAGGCGTTCATCGACGCCGACATCGCCCTGCACGCGGCCGTCGTCGCCGCCGCGCACAACCCCGTCCTCGCCGGCGACCCGGCCGCCGCCGGCGACATCATCAATACCGAACTCACCCAGACCCTCGCCGCCCTACTCCAGGGACGCTAGGAGGGGTGGGAGGTCGTTGTCGTGGACGATGGTGA
>NZ_SMJW01000540.1 GCF_004348335.1 Actinomadura bangladeshensis
GCCCCGTCCCCCGGCCCCCGTCCGGAGGCGCGCAGCGGAGGGCCTGATAGACATCGCTGCATGACGGGAACGCTGCCGCTGGACGGGATGCGCGTGCTGGAGCTGTCCAGCTTCGTCGCGACGCCGCTGGGAGGGATGACCCTCGCGCAACTCGGCGCGGACGTCATCCGCGTCGACCAGGTGGGCGGCGGCCCCGACATCGACCGGTGGCCGCTCGCCGCGTCCGGCCGGAGCCTGTACTGGGCGGGGCTGAACAAGGGCAAGCGGTCGGTGACCGCCGACCTGCGCTCGCCGGAGGGCCGCGAGGTGGTCGCCGCACTCGCCGCGGAGATCGGCATCGTCCTGACCAACGCGCCGCCGCGCCGGGGCCTCACCTACGAGGAGCTGAAGGCGGCGCGGCCCGACCTGATCCATGTCCAGCTCCAGGGCACCCGCGACGGGGGCAACGCCGTCGACTACACGGTGAACGCCGCCACGGGCTTTCCGGCGATCACCGGCCCCTCCGGCCGCGACGAGCCGGTCAACCACGCACTGCCCGCCTGGGACGTGGCGTGCGGGCTCTACATGGCGATCGGGCTCCTGGCGGCCGAACGGCACCGCCTGCGCACCGGTGAGGGCCAGAGCCTCCGGATCGCCCTGCAAGACGTCGCCCTGGCCACCGCGGGAAACCTGGGGTATCTCGCGGAGGCGCAACTGGGCGGGTCCAGGCCGCGCCTGGGCAACCACCTGTTCGGCGACTTCGGACGCGACTTCGCCACCGCCGACGGCCGCGTCATGGTGGCGGTGCTCACCGCGCGCCACTGGCGCGACCTCGTGGAGGCCACCGGGCTCGGCGAGGTGGGCGCCGCCCTGGAACGCGCCCTCGGCGCCGACTTCCGCCGCGCCGGCGACCGCTACACCTACCGCGAGGCGCTCGGCGGCGTCCTCGCCCCCTGGTTCGCGTCCCGCACGTGCGAGCAGGTCGGGGACGGCTTGAAGGGCACGTCCGTCCTGTGGTCCCGCTACCGCGGCTTCGCCGAAGTGGCCGCCGCCCTGCACGACGAACCCCTCATGGACGAACTCGACCAGCCGGGCATAGGCCCGCATCTCGCCCCCGGCTCCCCGCTGCGCCTGGGCGACACCTCCCTGCCTCCCGCGCCGGCCCCCACCCTTGGCGAACACACGCACGAGGTCCTGCGGGACGTCCTCAACCTGCCCCACGAGAGCATCCAGGCCCTACGCCACACCGGCGCCATCACCACCCCCTAACCGGGCCCGCCCACTCGTTGACCTGCGGCGTGTTGTTGTTATGCGGCCCCGCATAACAACAACACGCCGCAGGTCAACGTGACGGCGGGGCGGTGAGCGTGGGGGGTCTGTCTTGATATGAGATTGTTAGGAGGGCGAAGTACGGG
>NZ_SMJW01000541.1 GCF_004348335.1 Actinomadura bangladeshensis
CGCCCGCATCGACCTGACCCCCGGCGTCCCCGACCTGTCGGCGTTCCCCCGCGCCGCCTGGCAGCGCGCCGAACGCACCGTCCTGCGCGACCTGCCCGCCGCCGCCCTCGGCTACGGCGACCCCCGCGGCGACCCCGCGCTGCGCACCGCCGTCGCCGGCTGGCTCGCCCGCACCCGCGGCATCCGCGCCGACCCCGCCGAGATCGTCATCGTTTCCGGCACCGCGCAGGCCCTCGGCCTGATCACCCGCGTCCTGGCCCGCACCGGCATCGGCACGGTCGCGGTCGAGGACCCCGGCTCCCTCGGCGTCCGCCAGCACCTGCGGCACGCCGGCATGGACACCCCGCCCGTTCCCGTCGACGGCGGCGGCGTCCGCGTCGACCGGCTCCGCGCGACCGGCGCCCCGGCCGTGCTGCTCACCCCCGCCCACCAGTTCCCGACCGGCGCCGTCCTGGCCGGCGACCGCCGCCGCGACCTCATGCGCTGGGCCGCCGCCGGCGGCCTGATCATCGAGGACGACTACGACGCCGAGCACCGCTACGACCGGCCGCCCGTCCCCGCCCTGCGCTCCATGCTCACCGACCGCGTCTTCCACGCCGGCAGCGCCTCCAAGCTGCTGGCCCCGGCGCTGCGGACCGGCTGGCTGCTGCCCCCGCCCGCGTTCCTGGACGCGGTCGTCACCGAGAAGCGCTTCGCCGACCTCGGCAACGCCGCCCTGCCCCAGCTCGTCCTCGCCGAACTGATGGCCTCGGGGGAGATGGAGCGGATCCTGCGGCTGCTGCGGCGCCGCCACCACCGCCGCCGCGACGCCATGATCGACGCGATCGCCGCGCACCTGCCCGGCGCGGCCGTCCACGGCGCCGCCGCCGGCCTGCACCTCACCATCACCTTCGACGGCCCGGCATTCGCGGCGCTCGACGACGCCGCGCTCGCCGCCGCGGCCCTGGCCGAGGGCGTCAAGGTGCAGCCGCTGTCATGGCACGCCCAGCGGCCCGGCCCGCCCGGCCTCGTCCTCGGCTACGCCGCCGCGACCACGTCCGCCATCGCCGACGGCGTCGCCGCCCTCGGCCGCGCCCTCAAGACCCGGCCGGTGAAGGGCCGGCCGGATCCGGGCCGGGCGGTCGCGGGTCAGGCGGCCAGGAGCTCGGCGTCCCGCAGGTCGCGGTAGGGGCCCGGCACCGCCAGCAGATCGGCGTGCCGGCCCCGCTGCACGATCCGGCCCCGGTCCATCACCACGACCTCGTCGGCGGCCTCCAGCGCCGCGAGCCGGTGCGTGACCAGCAGCAGCGTCCCCCCGCCCGGCGCCCCCAGCAGATCCCGCGTCAGCGCGTCCGCCGCCACCGGGTCGAGGGCCTCGGCGGGCTCGTCCAGCAGC
>NZ_SMJW01000542.1 GCF_004348335.1 Actinomadura bangladeshensis
GCCGCGACAAACACGTAGTAGTCACTGGAGAGCCGGATGCATTGAAAGGTGCACGTCCGGTTCGGGCCGGGGGCCACTGGAAAAGGACCCGCCGACGGCGGGCACCTCGCCAGTGGCCTACCGGTACACAAGCACGTCGGAGTCGGGCAGATCATCGTCCGCATCTTCCGGGACGTGTGCGAGCCCCTGACCGTCATCGAGGTTCAGGACGAGGGGGCCGCGCTACCCGTCGTCCGCGATCAAGACCACGGCGCGACCAGCGGACGCGGACTGCTGCTCATGGCGCAACTCGTCCACGACTGGGGCGTCCGGCCGCTGGACGGGGAGGGGAAGATCACGTGGGCTCGTTGCGCCCGGTGAGCGTCCAGGCCGAACGCCACCTGCTGCGCTGGCGGACGTGGCGCGGGCGTCCCGTCGCGACCCGGTACCTGGATCTGCTGGCCGTCGCCATCCAGGCCAAGGGATACCGCTGCATCAAGCTCTACGAGGCCGCCGACCTGCCCGCGCGTCCGCCCGTCCTCTGGGTCTTCGCGTTCGCACCCGATAACCACGTGCGGGTCGCCGTCACCGTCTGCGCCGTGGCCGAAGGCTGGGGTTACCACCAGGCCGGACGCGGACGGCACGGCTACCTCGCGCCTTGCGGCGACGCCAAGTACGCGGCCGACCAGGTCGACGGCCTCCTCAAGCACCGCATGTACCCGGCCACCTGGTAGGCGCCCCGCCATCGGAGGTACAGATGAACTCTCAGACTCCCTGCAACCCGTCCATCGCGGACGTTCGCCAAGCGGGCGCCCTGCAACTGGACCTTGACATCGATCGGGCCCTTGATGAGCTGCGTCGTTCCTTTCCCGGGCTGTGCATGTGGCACGGGGAGTTCAGCGGCTCACTGTGGGCGCTTCTGCCGGATCGCCTTGTCGAGGCCAAGACCGCCACCGACCTGGCCCGGCAGCTCTACGGCATTCTGGGCCGTCCGCAACCCCGGCCCGTGCGTCGTCCCAGCACGCCGTCCACCCGCAGACCGGACGGAACCTGGAACGTCTCGACTCGCACACCCGCCCGACGTACGACCTCCACTCGTCGATCCCCCCTGCTGGGTCGCCTTGTGATCGGCGTCCTTCGCGCGGCCAAAATGTCCGCGTGGCCGATTCCGCTGGTCTGATCGGCGCCGCGTCCATCGGTTCCGAGACCCGGCCCCGATGGCCGCAGCCTGCGATCGAACGGAATCCGCGTAGCAGGTCGGCGTCGCCGTGGCGCCATCCTCCACCTCGGCGGCTTGGCCGCACGCTATGCACTTGGCTTGCGAACCGCCGACTTGAGTCGCCGTACTGCCTCGGCGCGGGTGTCGGTGGGGTGGGGCATGGTTGTGGGG
>NZ_SMJW01000543.1 GCF_004348335.1 Actinomadura bangladeshensis
TATAAGAGACAGCTGCTCGGCGCCCCGCTCACCGAGACCTCGCTGCGCCGCCTGCTGGAGGCGACGTACCGGGAGCTCGCACGCCGCACCCGCGACCGGGACGAGTGCCGCCGCCTCGTCGACTCCGCCAACGCCGTACGCCCGAGGACGCTGCTGTGACCGATGACCAGACCGGAGCCGCCGCCGAGCGCGCGGCGGCCGACCACGCGAAGGCGGCGGAGCTGTCCTGCCCCTCCTGCGGCGAGATCGTCTACGCGGAGGAGGTCTTCTGCGAGAAGTGCGGGCACCGGCTCGCGGACTCCTCGGAGCCCGCCGCCCCGGCCGAGCCGGAGCGGGCCGGGCCGGAGCAGGACGCGGCGCGGGCGTGCACGAGCTGCGGCGGGCCGGCGATCGACGCCGACGGCTACTGCGAGAACTGCGGGCTGCGCCAGCCCGCCGAACGCGACCACGTCGAGATCGAGCTGCCGGCCGCCGGCGCGAACGGCGCCGGCCCGGTGGTGGCGGCGGGCGCCAGCGACCGCGGCCGGCGCTACAGCCGCAACGAGGACGCGCTCGCCCTCGCCGCGCACGCCGCCGGGATCGCGGCCGTCGTGTCCGACGGCGTCGGGTCGTCCCAGCGTCCCGAGGACGCCTCCCGCACGGCCGCCGACACCGGCGCCGCCGAGCTGGTGGCGCGGCTCGACGCCGGCGAGGACCCCGAGGACGCCACCCGGCACGCGGCGCTGCGCGCGGCGGCGGCCGTCGCCGCGCTGGCCACCTCGCCGTCGGACGCGCCGTCCTGCACGTACGTGTCCGCGGTGACCCGCGGCCCGACCGTCACGGTCGGCTGGGTCGGCGACAGCCGCGCCTACTGGCTGTCCGCCGCCGGCCCGGCCGAGCCGGCCGGGGGCGCGGCGTCGAACGGGACCGGCTCCGGCACCGCCGACCTCGACGAGAGCGAGGTCAGCACCGGCGACATGGCCGAGCTCGGCCCGTCCCGCCGGCTCACCGAGGACGACTCGTGGGCGGCGTTCATGGTGGCCGAGGGCTCGCTGAGCGAGGCGGAGGCCGAGGCGCACCCGAACGCGCACGTCATCACCGCGTGGCTGGGCGTCGACGCCGGCGAGGTCCGCCCGCACGTCGCGACGTTCCGGCCCGCCGGACCGGGCACGCTGCTGGTCTGCAGCGACGGCCTGTGGAACTACTTCCCGGCGGCCGGCGACCTGGCCGCCCTGCTGGCCGGCGCCCCCGCCGCGGCCGGCGCGGACGGGGCGCCGGCCCCCTCCCCCGACCCGGCGCCCGATCCGGCCGCCGACCCGCTCGGCGCGGCCAGGACGCTCGTCCGCCACGCCCTGGACGCCGGCGGCCGCGACAACATCAC
>NZ_SMJW01000544.1 GCF_004348335.1 Actinomadura bangladeshensis
CGCCTGCCCCCGCCCATCGGCAGGCACGGGCCCCTCCCCGGGGCCGTAGCATCGAAGGCGTGACACACAGCGCGCCCCCGACCCAGGGCAGGACACCAGCCGGGGCCCCCGGTCCCGACGACGGCCGCACCTCGCGACCCGGCCTCTCCATGGGCCGCGTCCTCGGCGTCCCCGTCTACGTCTCACCCAGCTGGTTCCTGGTCGCCGTCCTCGTCACCGTCATGTTCGAAGGCCAGGTCAACGACGTCGTCGAGCGCCCCCTGAGCTACCTCGTCGCCTTCACCTACGCGGTCCTCCTCTACGGCTCGGTCTTCGTGCACGAACTCAGCCACGCCGTCACCGCCCGCCTCTTCGGGCTGCCCGTGCGCTCGGTCACCCTGCACGTCCTCGGCGGCGAGACCGCCATCGAACGCGAGGCCCCCACCCCGGGCCGCGAATTCCTCATCGCCTTCGCCGGCCCGCTCACCAACCTCGTCCTCGCCGGGCTCGGCCTCCTCGCCCACGCCACCCTCGCGCTCCCCGACGTCGCGCTGCTCCTCCTCGAAGCGCTCACCTTCGCCAACCTGCTCGTCGGGCTGTTCAACCTCCTGCCCGGCCTGCCCCTCGACGGCGGGCGCCTCGTCCGCGCCGCCGTCTGGAAGGTCACCGGGCGCAGCCGCAGCGGCGGCATCATCGCCGGCTGGGTCGGCCGCGCCGTCGCCATCGGCTGCCTGGTCGCCGGCGCCTACCTCGCCACCTACACCACCACCGCCGACGACGGCGGCATCGGCTGGCTCGCCCTCCTGTGGTCGGCCCTCATCGCCTCCTTCATCTGGGTCGGCGCCACCCAGGCCATCCGCGCCGAGCGCGTCCGCGCCCGCATCCCCCTGCTGTCGGCCCGCGGCCTCGCCCGCCGCGCCGCCCTCGTCACCGCCGACACGCCCCTCGCCGAGGCCGTCCGCCGCGCCCACGCCGACCACGCCGGCGCCATCGTCATCGCCGACCACGACGGGCGCCCCCTCGGCCTCGTCAGCGAGAAGGCCGTCACCGCCACCCCCGAGCACCGCCGCCCCTGGATCAGCGTCGGCGAGCTCTCGCGCGGCATCCACGACGACCTCACCCTCCCGGCCGACATCACCGGCGACGACCTCCTCGACGCCCTCCGCCGCGCCCCCGCGTCGGAGTACCTCCTCGTCGAACCCGACGGCCGCGTCTACGGCGTCCTCGCCGTCTCCGACGTCGACCGCGCCTTCACCGGAATCTGACCGGCGACGGCCGGACCGCGGCCGCCGCGGCCCGACCGCACCGCGCCCGCCGATAGCCTTGACCCCCATGAGCGAACCCCAGCCGAACGGCACCGCGCACGCCCCCGGC
>NZ_SMJW01000545.1 GCF_004348335.1 Actinomadura bangladeshensis
AAGGAGCCATGCCATGACCACCGTTCCCACCACCACCCCGACCGGCAGCACCCCGGCCACGAGCCCCGCCGTCCCGGCGCCCGGTGGCACCGGTCGCCTCGGATCGGGTGAGTTGCGCCGCAGGGTCGCCGCGATCCTGGTGGACAGTCCGAGGGCGACGTTCACGCCGGGTGAGATCGCCCGGAACTTGGGCCGGTCGGCGGGTGCGGTCGGTAACGCGCTGACGGTGTTGGCCGACCGTGGGCAGGCCGAGTTGGTGGCGACCGGGCCGCGCCGCTATCGGGCGACTGCCACCACCGGTGAGGCCCTGAACGGCGGCGCGCCCGCCGCCCGGACCGCGCGCCGCCCCGCCGCCGCGCCCGCGCCGAAGGCCGTCCCCGCGCCCGCGCCGACGCCGGGCGCGCCCGGGGTGGCGGGGACCCCGGTGAAGGGCGGGAAGGCGCCGGTGGGGCCGGTGGTTCGGCCGAACGGTCAGACGTACCACCCGCGCCGGTTGGCGGACCTGCCGGACGTGGCGGCGCTGCAGCGGCTGCGTGAGGCGTCCATCCCGGCCCTGCTATACGGTCCGCCCGGGACGGGGAAGACGTCGCTGGTCGAGGCGGCGTTCCCGGACCTGATCACGGTGGCCGGGGACGGGGACACCGCCGTCGCCGATTTCGTCGGCGAGTACACCCAGGCGCCCGGCGGCGGTTACGAGTTCGTCTACGGGCCGCTGATCACCGCGATGACCGAGGGCCGCGCCCTGCTCATCGACGACGCCACCCTCATCTCACCGAAGGTCCTCGCGGTGGTGTATCCGGCGATGGACGGGCGGAGGCAGATTACCGTCAAGGCGCACAAGGGCGAGACGATCACCGCCGCCGAGGGGTTCTACGTGGTCGCCGGTCACAACCCCGGCGTTCACGGCGCCGTGCTCACCGAGGCGCTCGCGTCCCGGTTCGCCGCGCAAATCCGGGTGTCGACCGACTACGACCTCGCGCGGACGTTGGACATCGAACCGCGCGCCGTGCGTGTCGCGCGCAACCTGGCCCGCCGTCAGGAATCCGGCGAGATCGGATGGGCGCCGCAACTTCGTGAACTGATCGCCTTCCAGAAGGTGTCCGGGGTCCTCGGGGCCGAGGCGGCGGTCGCCAACCTACTCGGCATCGCCCCCGAAGAGGACCGCGACGTGGTCGCCGAGGTCATGTCCGCCGTCTACGGGCGCACCGTCGCCCCGCTGGCCCTCGGCCAGCAAATCTAACCCGCACCCGCCCGCACATCGCCGCACCGCACCCGCGACCGCACGGACCCGCACGGAGGAACCATGGCAACGCACGTCATCCC
>NZ_SMJW01000546.1 GCF_004348335.1 Actinomadura bangladeshensis
GCCAAGTTCCCCACCAACACCGCCCACCCCGCCGTCGCCAAGACCGCCGCCGTCTACGCCACCCTCGTCCACGGCGGCCGCGAGCGCGGGGTGTTCGTGTTCGCGGTCCCGCTGCGCCGCCCCGACGGCACCGTCCCGCCCGGCGTGCGGATCGTCCCGGCGCCCGAGACGAGCGGGCTGCAGATCGACTACGCCGCCGTCCTGCTCGACGGCGTCCACGTCCCCTACGGGGCCTGGCTGCGCGACGGCGCCGCCATCGACGCCGCCGGCGCCTTCCACGACCCCGCCGGGTCCCCGGCGGCGCGGCTGACCCGCTCGATGGGCATCGCCCCGCCGGTCTGGCGCGCCGTCATCTCCGCCTCCGCCGCGATCACCCGCGCGTCGGCCGGCATGCTGCTGGCGCACTCGGCGGGCCGCACCACCCTCGGCCGGCTCGCGCCCCGCCGCCCCCTGACCGACTACCGCAACCAGCAGGAGGCCGTGCTCGGCGCGCTGGCCGCCGCGTACGCGCTCACCGCCGTCGCCGCGCACGTCACCGAGCCCCGCCCCGCCTTCCCGCAGACCCCCGATCAAGGCGGGCCCGGCGAGGGCCCCGACACGGCGTGGGCGCCGTGGTCGGCCGTCGACCGGGACCTGGCGCTGCTGAAGGCCGCCGCGACCGCGCAGGCGCAGGAGACGGTGTCGGCGTGCCGGGTGCACAGCGGCGCCCCCGGCTTCGCCGCCGTCGAACGCCTCAACGCCTACCGCGGCCTCGCGCACGCCTACCAGAACGCCGGCGGCGACAACGAGCTCATCCTCTACGACACCGCCCGCGCCATGGCCGACCTGGACCGCTACGTCCCGCCCGACCCGGGCGCCGGCCCGCCCGACGGCGGCGACCCGCACTCCCCGCGCGTCTGGCTCCACCTGGCCCGCGACGGCGAACGCCGCATGCGCGACCGGCTCGCCGGGCGGGTCGCGGACGCGCTGCGCGACGGCGGCGACGCCTTCACCGCCTGGAACGCCAACCTCGTCCTGGCCGCCCGCACCGCCGCCGCGTGCGCCGACCGGATCGTCCTGGAGATCTGCGCCGCCGAGGCCGGATCCGCCGAGGCCGCCGGGGCCGGGGCCGTCCTGCGGCTGCACGCCCTCAACGTCCTGGAGCGCCGCGCCCCCGACCTGCTCAACGAGGGCGCCGCCCCGCCCGGCCTCCTCGACCTGCTGTGGGAGGCGCGGCGCCGGACCTGCGACGAGCTGGCGCCGAACGCGGCGGAGCTGGCCGCCGCGTTCGACCTGCCCGCCCCCGTCACCGCC
>NZ_SMJW01000547.1 GCF_004348335.1 Actinomadura bangladeshensis
CCCCCGCGTCCGCCCCAAGGCCGACCCCACCCGGGACGACGGACCACCGGCGAAGCCGACCCGGGGGACGGTAAGCGCGAGCCGCGGGACTCTCCCGCGCTCCCTTTGTCAGGCGTCCTCTTTGGTGAGGGACTTCTGGAACTTCTGGCGCTGGCCGCGGAAGCCGCCGGCCACGGCGGCGGACATGCGGTCGCGCTGGGAGGACAGCAGGACGTAGCTGACGACGCCGCTGATCAGCAGGGCCATCAGCAGGAGCAGGAAGCCGCGGGCGCCGACGAGCGCCAGCACGCCGGCGGTCGCCGCGAAGATCGCGAGCCGGGCGAGGGTGTAGAAGATGACGGAACGCATGGCCCTTCGAGGTTAACCCCGGTGCCGCGTGGTCCGTCCCCGGGGTGCGGTCACCGCAGGACGTCCAGGAACAGAGCCGGGTCCACGTTGCCGCCGGACAGGATCGAGACATAGGTGCGGCCCGCCGGGAGTTCGGCTCGGTGGTGCAGGTAGGCGGCGGTGGCGACGGCGCCGGCGGGTTCGGCGATGAGGCGCGCCTCGCGGGCCAGGCGGCGCATCGTGCCGCGGATCTCGTCCTCGGTGACGGTGATGACGGCGTCCACGTGGGCCTGGATGTGCGCGAACGGGAGGTCGCCGACCTGCTGGACGCGCAGGGCGTCGGCGATGGTGCGGCCGGTCTTCTCGGCGTCCCAGCGGACCGGGCGGCCCGCGGCGATCGAGTCGCGGGCATCGGCGGCGAGTTCCGGTTCGACGCCGATGATCCTGGCCTCGGGGCGCAGCGCCTTCACCGCGGCGGACACGCCGGCGATGAGGCCGCCGCCGCTGACCGGGACGAGCACGACGTCGACGTCCGGGCGGTCGCGGACGATCTCCAGCCCCACGGTGCCCTGCCCGGCGATGACCCGCGCGTCGTCGTAGGGCGGGATCATCGTGAAGCCGTGCGCGGCGGCGAGCTTCTCGGCGGTCTCGGTGCGGGCCTGCGCGGTCGGCTCCACGTAGACGACCTCGGCGCCGAGCGCGACGCAGCGGTCGACCTTCACGGCGGGGGTGGTGTGCGGCATGACCAGGACGGCCTTGATGCCGAGGGCGCGGGCCGCGTAGGCGACGGCCTGCGCGTGGTTGCCGCTGGAGTGGGTCACCACGCCGGCCGCTCGCTCGGCGGACGTGAGGGAGGAGATGGCGGCGTAGGCGCCGCGCACCTTGAAGGCGCCGATCGGCTGCAGCGACTCGGCCTTCACCAGCAGCGCCGGCTCCTCGGCGGCGCCGCCGGAGGCGGGGGCGG
>NZ_SMJW01000548.1 GCF_004348335.1 Actinomadura bangladeshensis
GGGGAGGGCTTCGGCTATGCGGGCGGCGAAGACCAGGCCCTCCAGGAGGGAGTTGGAGGCCAGGCGGTTGGCGCCGTGGACGCCTGTGCAGGCGACCTCTCCGCAGGCGTAGAGGCCGGGGACGGACGTGCGGCCGTAGAGGTCCGTGCGGACGCCTCCGCTGGCGTAGTGCGCGGCGGGGACGATCGGGATGGGCTCGGTCACCGGGTCGATGCCGTGGTGCCGGCAGGCGGCCAGGATGGTCGGGAAGCGGCTCTCCCACGTCGCGGCGCCGAAGTGGCGGGCGTCCAGGAGCATGCAGGGCGCGCCGGTCTCGTGCATCCGGGTCGTGATCCCCTTGGTGACGATGTCGCGCGGGGCGAGTTCGGCGAGCTCGTGCCGTCCGACCATGAAGCGGACGCCGTCGTGGTCGACGAGGTGGGCGCCCTCCCCGCGGACGGCCTCGGAGATCAGCGGCTGCTGCCCGGTCGCGTCCTCGCCGAGCCACAGCACGGTCGGGTGGAACTGGACGAACTCCAGGTCGGTGACCTCGGCCCCGGCGCGTAGCGCGAGCGCGACGCCGTCGCCGGTCGACACCTCTGGGTTGGTCGTGGCGGAGAACACCTGGCCGAGCCCGCCGGTGGCGAGGACGACGGCGCGGGCGCGGACGGCGCCGACGCCGCCCGGCTGCCCCTCGCCCATGACGTGCAAGGTGATGCCGGCGGCGCGCCCGGCGGCGTCCTTGAGCAGGTCGAGGACGAGCGCGTGCTCGATGACCTCGACGCAGGAGTCCTTGAGCGCGGCGAGGAGGGCGCGGCTGATCTCGGCGCCGGTGGCGTCCCCGCCCGCGTGCGCGATGCGGCGCCGGTGGTGGCCGCCCTCGCGGGTCAGCGCGACGCCGCCGTCGCCGGCGCGGTCGAACGCGGCACCGAGTTCGATGAGGCCGCGGACGGCGTCCGGCCCCTCGGTGACGAGCGCCCGGACGGCGTCCTCGTCGCACACTCCGACGCCCGCGACGAGGGTGTCGGCGAGGTGCTCCTCGGGGGTGTCGTCCGGGCCGAGCGCGGCGGCGATCCCGCCCTGCGCCCAGCGGGTCGACCCGGCGTCCAGGAGGGCCTTGGTCACGAGCAGCACCCGCCCGTGCGGACGGCACCTCAGCGCGGCGACCAGACCGGCGATGCCGGAGCCGATGACGACGATGTCGGCGTCGGCGGTCCAGCCGGGCTCGGGGGCGTGGAGAACGGAAGGGATCATTGGCCCTCCTCCGGAATCGGTTCTCGTCATTATGACTC
>NZ_SMJW01000549.1 GCF_004348335.1 Actinomadura bangladeshensis
TAAGAGCCAGGTGGAGGCGCGGACACGCAGGTCGGTGGCCAGCTCCACGCGCGGGGTCAGCGGGGGGCGGCCGTCCAGCAGCTGCAGCAGGGTGCGGGCCGCGACGCGGCCCATCTCCTCCAGCGGCTGCCGGACGGTCGTCAGCGGTGGCGAGAGCCACTCGCAGGTGGGCAGGTCGTCGAAGCCGACGACGCTGAGGTCCTCGGGGATGCGCAGGCCGGCGAGCCGGGCCGCCTGGTAGGCGCCCATGGCCTGCTCGTCGCTGCCCGCGAAGATCGCGGTCGGCGGCTCGGGGAGCTCCAGCAGCTCGCGGGTGCGGGCGAAGCCGCCGCGGTGGTGGAAGTCGCCGTAGCGGACGAGGTCCTTGTCGACCTCGATCCCGGCGCGCTCCAGCGCCGTCCGGTAGCCGTCCACGCGGGCCTGGGTGCAGAGTATGTCGGCCGGGCCGCCGACCATCGCGATGCGGCGGTGGCCGAGCTCGATCAGGTGCTCGGTGGCGGCGAGGCCGCCGGCCCAGTTGGTGGCGCCGACGCTGGCGATCTCGGTGTCGGGCAGGTTCACCGGGTCGACCAGCACGAGTGCGACGCCGGCCCGCTCCAGCTGCTCGCGCTGGCGGCGGGTCATCCGGGACGTGACCAGGATGACGCCGTCGCTGTGGTGCAGCGCGGGCAGGTTCTGCCAGCTCGGCGGCCGGGCGTCGTCCTCGCGGACCAGCGAGACGACGACGCCGGTGCCGTGCTCGGCGCACTCGCCCTCCACGCCGCGCATGATCTCGACCGCCCAGGGGCTGTCCAGGCCGGCCAGGACGAGGTCGATCAGACCGGACCTGCGGGCCCGGCGGGAGCCGCCCGGACCCGGGTAGTTGTGGGTGCGCAGCAGCGCCTCCACCCGCTCGCGGGTCGCGGCGGCGACGTCGGTCCGGCCGTTGAGGACCTTGGAGACCGTGGCGGGGGAGACCCCCGCCTTCGAGGCGATCAGCGCCAGGGTGGGCCGGGACGGCGGGTCCGGCATCTCGTCGGTGGTGCGCACGGGCACGCTTCACTCCTCCCCGAGGAAACGATTGCGAACAGTATCGCAATGTTTCGCTCACTCCTAGCCCCCGTGTCGGACTTCTCAACATTTCATTTAGGTCAACAGGCTCCGAGGTCTTGACCCTGGGGTGGCCCTTTCTTAGAGTTCCACGGCAACGGCAAGCTCGAAGACTTTCGAAAAGATTTCGAAGCGGGGCGCTTCCCGTCCCGTCCCTCCCAGGCCAAGCC
>NZ_SMJW01000054.1 GCF_004348335.1 Actinomadura bangladeshensis
ACCGTCCCCGGCGCCCCGCTCCCCCACTACCTGCGCACTTCCGCCCAGATCTGGGAGCTGTTCGGCGGTCTGACGCTCATGCCGCCCGGGCTCGTCCCCTGCGGCCGATGGCGCCGAGGCCGTTCGGCCCGGCCGGACCCGCCCGTCCGCATCCTCGCCGGCCACGCGATGAAAGGTATCCCGAGTCCTCTGGAGCACTCCCAACCGACATAGGGGCAAGAAGAGTCTTCGTAACGTTGTGTCATGTTTATCTGACTCTCTGTAATGTTCGGACTGCATGTCGGACGAACATGGAGGGGATAGATGCGCGTACGTACGAAACTCGGTGCCGGGCTGGTGGCGGGCGTGCTCGCCACGGGGATGATGAGCGCCGGAGCGGTCGCCGAGGCCGAGCCGCCCCCGCAGCCGGGCCAGCCGCAGCAGCAGGAGCAGCCGGGCCAGCCGCAGCAGGAGCAGCAGCCTGGGCAGCAGCAGGAGCAGCAGCAGCCGGGGCAGCAGGAGGAAGAGGGGCACGGGCCCGGGGCCATCGTCGTGGGGCCCGAGGGCGCGGCCAAGGCGATGGGGCGGCTCCTCAACCGGGACGAGGAGCGCAGCCGCTGGTGCTACGGCAGGGTCCTGCCGTACAACGGGCTCAACGTCCGCACCGGGCCGGGGCTGCACTACCACAAGGTCGGCGCCCTGGAGCACGGCACGCGGGTGCGGACCGACTGGGACACCATCCAGCGCCGGGACGGCTATCTGTGGGTGCGGATGAGCCACTACCGCTGGATCGCCGACTACAAGGTCGGCAACGGCAACGGCAAGTGGTACATCAAGTACTACAACTGCTGACCGGGCGAGGGGCCGCCGCCCTGCGGGACGGCGGCCCGTCCACGAGTTGCGCGACAGCAGTTCAGCGCTCAGCCGGGCGGCTCCCGGTGGGCGCTGTACGTTGGCGGGATGGAACAGGTGCCGTTCACCGGTGGTGAGAAGGAGAGCTTGAAGGCCGCGCTCGATCGGCATCGCGATGTGGTGCTGTGGAAGCTCCAGGGGCTGGACGAAGAGCAGGTGCGCAAGCCCATGACGGCGTCCGGGACGAGTCTGCTCGGGCTGACGAAGCACCTGGCGGCCGTCGAGTACTCGTGGTTCTGCGAGACGTTCGGCAGGGAGACCGAGCCGCTGCCGATCGATGAGAGCGATCCGGACGCCGATCTGCGGGTCGGGCCCGACGAGACCACCGAGGAGATCGTCGCCTTCTACCGGCGGGCGCGGGCGGCGGCGGACGGCGTGATCGCCGAGTTGGACCTCGAGGCGCGCGGAACCGCGTGGCACGGGGCGGCGGTGACGCTGCGGTGGGTGCTGATCCACCTGGTCGAGGAGACCGCGCGGCACGCCGGTCACATGGACATCGTCCGGGAGCTGATCGATGGCGCGACCGGCGACCACGTGCGGGACTAGGCGAACGGGACGCCGGTCTTCTCCGCCGTGCCGGTGACGTCGTGCGGCGGGTAGAGGCCCACGTCGGCGGACGGGGCGAACCGCTGGCCGGTGTCGGCGACGCGGACGATCTGGATCTCGTACGAGCTCGGCGCCGTCGGGATGTTGCCGCTCGCGAGGACGGCGGCGACCGCGATGACCGCGGCGACGATGAGGCCGACGACGCCGATCGCTCCGGCGGCCACGTACTGGAGGCGGGGGCGTCTCATGACGGTCAAGGTAGGGGCGTAGCGAAGCGGCGCCTCGCGGATTAAGGCTGATTTAAGCCGCCGCTATGCCGGGCTACGCGCGGGAGTGGCGGCGGCGCCCGACGAGGCGGCGGGAGCGGCGGGCGGGCGGCAGCCAGCGGGTCCGGAACCACATCTGTACCTGGGCGCCGCCGAGGACGCTGCGGTGGATGCGCAGGTAGCCGCCGGTGGACTCGGCGGCGCGACGCGCGATGTCCAGGCCGAGGCCGGTCGAGCCGCCGCCGCTGCTGCCGCGCTTCAGCGCGGCGTCGGGGTCGGTGATGCCGGGGCCGCCGTCGGCGACGAGGATGCCGGTGACGCCCTGCCCCTGGTGGAGGGTGACGACGAAGCCGGTGCCCTCGGCGGTGTGCCGGAAGATGTTGCCGAGCAGCGCGTCGACGGCGGCGGCCAGCTCGGTGCCGGGGACGGGCAGCGGCGCGGGCCCCTCGGCGCCGATCAGCTCGCAGGAGCGCCCCTCGTCCTCGGCGAGGACGGACCAGAACGCGACCCGGTCGCGCAGCACCTTGGACGCGTCGCAGCTGCCCCGCCCGGTGGGCCGCCGGACGGTCCGGATGATCTGGTCGACCTCGCGCTCCAGGCGGTCGACCGCCTCGCGGGTCTGCTCGGCGACCGGCCCGTCGCCGAGCGCCTCGGCGTTGAGCCGCAGCGCGGCGAGCGGGGTGCGCAGGCGGTGCGACAGATCGGCGGCCATCTCGCGCTCCGCCGACAGGAGCTGGACGACGTGGTCGGCCATCGCGTTGAACGCGAGCCCCGCCTCGATCAGCTCGGGCGGCCCGTCCGGCTCGATCCGCACGGACATCTCGCCGTCCCCGAACGCGCCCGCGGCCTCGGCGAGCCGCCGGGTGGAGCGGATCATCCGGTTGCCGAGCCGGTCGGCCACGGCGACGGACCCGGCGACGAGCGCGCAGGCGACGGTCGTCATGACCAGCCACGCCTTCCAGACGCCGCGCGAGAGGTCGTCGTCGGGGAGGAACACCTCGACGACGGCGGTGCGGCCGGCGTCCAGCGACACCGGCTGGAGGAGCGCGTACCCGCCGTCGACGCGGGCGGTGTAGGAGCGCCCGCGCCGGCCGGCCTCGGTGAGCTGCTCGGGGCGGGCGCTGAAGTCGCCGTGGGCGTCCTTCGGGACGAGCCCGCCGTCCGGCAGGTGCACGGTCATCCGCCCGGCGGCGCCGGCCTGGGTGCTGGCGACGGCGCGTTCGAGGGCGGCGGGGTCCTCGGTGACGACGAGGACGGGGCCGAGCGCGCTCGCCTGCCGCTCGGCGGTGGTGAGGGCGCGGTCCCGGGCGATCTCCCGGACGGTCAGCGCGAGCGGGATCAGGAACGCCAGCGCGACCATCGAGGTGACCGCCAGGGACACCAGGACGAGCGTCTTCCTCATGGCCGCGGGTCGGGTTCGGCCAGCCGGACCCCGACGCCGCGCACCGTGTGCAGGTAGCGCGGGGCGGCGGCGGTCTCGCCGAGCTTGCGGCGCAGCCACGACAGGTGGACGTCGATGGTCTGGTCGTCGCCGTACGCCTGCCGCCACACCTCGGCGAGCAGCTCGCGCCGCGCCACCACCCGGCCGGGCCGGGCGGCGAGGTAGGCGAGGAGGTCGAACTCGCGGCGGGTCAGTTCGAGCCGCTCGCCGTCCAGCAGCGCCTCCCGCCGGTCGAGGTCGATGTGCAGGCCGCCGACGCTGAGCTCGGCGGTCGGCCCGGACCGCGCGGACCTGCGCAGCACGGCGGCGAGGCGGGCGCTGAGGTGCTCGATGGAGAACGGCTTGATGAGGTAGTCGTCGGCGCCGGCGTTCAGTAACCGGACGATCTCCGGCTCGTCGTCGCGGGCCGTCGCGATGATGACCGGGACGTCGGAGATGCCGCGCAGCATCTTCAGCACCTCCGCGCCGTCGAGGTCGGGGAGCCCGAGGTCGAGGACGACGACGTCGGGCGGCGACTGCGTGACCTCGCGCAGCGCGTCCATCGCGGTCCCGACGCTGCGCACGACATGCGACCGCACGCTCAGTTCACGAATCAGGGCGGTCCGGACATTTGCGTCATCCTCGACCACCAAAACACTCGCCATGGCGGAACCGTATGCCACCATGTGCCCATGCGTCGCGCAATGTCGTATGTTGCCCCATGGGCGGGGGTGACCGCGCTGGCGGTGGCCTTATCGTGGCTCGGGGTACGCGACGTCGTGCGCGGTGCGGTGTCGGAGCGGTCGGCGCCGCCGCCGATCGCGGGGCCCGTCATCCATTCCAGTCCGGAGACCCCGCCGGGGCCGGCGACGATCGGTTCGCCGACCGCGCGGCCCCGCCCGCCGGACGCGCAGGACACCGCTCCGAAACCGTCGAGATCGGCGAAGCCGCCGCCCGCCAGGCCGGCGAAGGCGCCGAAGACGCCCGACAATGTGCGCAGTTACGCGACGCGCGGGGGACGCGCCGCGATGTCGATCGAGAAGGACCGGGTACGGCTCGTCTCGGCGACGCCCAATCCCGGATACGAGACGCGCGTGACGCAGGCGGAGGGATGGCTGCGCGTCGACTTCCTCAACGACGAGCACACCTCCTCGGTCATCGCCTCGTGGTACCAGCACGATCCGATCGTGCAGGTCTACGAATACTGAGCCGAGCGGAGGGAAAGGACGGCGCCATGCCCATCATTTCCCGTGGATTCCACGGACGGCGCCCATCGGGTGACCACGAACTACCGCCAGGCCAGTACGAGACGCTCGATTTCCCGGTGCTCTCCGCGGGTCCCACTCCGCGCGTCCCGCAGGACGAATGGGAGTTCACCATCAGCACCGAGACCGGCACCGAGCACCGCTGGAGCTGGGCCGACCTGATGGCGCTGCCCGCCGAGACGCCGACCGTCGACCTGCATTGCGTCACCAAATGGTCAAAATTCGACACCGAATGGCGGGGCGTTTCTTTGGACGTTCTTTTCGAAGACGTGGAGAGCGCCGCCGATTTCACCCTCGTCCACTCCTACGGCGGCTACACCACGAATCTCCCGCTGGCGGACCTGCTCGACGGCAAGGCGTGGATCGCCTACGGCTACGGCGGTGAGGACCTGCCTCCGGAGCACGGCGGCCCGGCCCGCCTCCTCGTCCCGCACCTGTACTTCTGGAAGTCGGCGAAATGGGTGCGCGGGATCCGGCTCGGCCGCGCGGACGAGCCCGGGTTCTGGGAGACCGCCGGCTATCACAACTACGGAGATCCATGGCGGGAACAGCGGTACGAGGGCGACTAGGCGGGCCGCTGCGCTGGCACACCGCCGAACTGCTGGAGCGGCGCGCCGAGACCGCGACCGCCGTCACGCTCGTCTTCGGCGTGACCGGGTGGCCGGGCCACGTCGCGGGCCAGCACGTCGACGTCCGGCTCACCGCCGAGGACGGGTACAGCGCCCAGCGCAGCTACTCGGTCGCGTCCGCGTCCGACGGAGAGCGCGTCGAGCTGACGGTCCAGCGCGTGCTGAACGGCGAGGTGTCGCCCTACCTCGTCAGTGAGATGATGCCGGGCGACCTGGCGGAGGTCCGCGGGCCCGTCGGCGGCTGGTTCGTGTGGCGTCCCGAGCAGACCGAGCCGGTCCTGCTGATCGGGGGCGGCTCCGGCATCGTCCCGCTGATGTCCATGGTCCGGACGCGGGACGCGGCCGGCAGCCGGGTGCCGTTCCGGCTGCTGCAGTCGGTGCGCGGCCCGGACTACCGGTTCTACGCGACGGAGCTGTACAAGGGCTCCCCCGGCCTCGACGTGACCTACCTCTACACGCGCAGCACCCCGGCGGGCGGGACGCGTCCGGCGGGACGGCTCACCCCGGACGACCTCGTCCGGCACGGCTGGCCCGCCGACTTCGAGCCGACCTGCTACGTGTGCGGCCCGACGGGCTTCGTGGAGAGGGCCGCCGCCTACCTGGTCATGCTCGGCCACGCCCCCGAGAGAGTCCGGACGGAACGCTTCGGCCCCAGCGGAGGATGACATGGCCACCCTCGACGACCACCTCGCCGGCGACCGGGACCACTTCGTCGACGGCAACGTCCTCGCGGGCCCGCTGTCGGAGGTCTTCGCCGCCGACCTGACCGGCGCCCAGAGCCGCTGCGCCAACTGCGGGTGCACGGGCCCGGTCGCCGCGCTCCGCGTCTACGGGGACGCGCCCGGATTCGTGGCGCGCTGCGCGCGCTGCGACCACGTCGTCCTCCGCGTCGTGCACGGCGGCGGCCGGGTCTGGCTCGACCTGCGCGGCACGGTCGCGCTCGCCATCCCGGTGGACGAGTGACCCGAGCGCTTCGGCACTTTCCACGGTTTCGGCGGTGAAGTCAGCGGGAAACAGCTGACTGCAACCGCTGAGACCGACGGGGGGCGGTCGGCACAAGACGAGCGAAGCGAGGCGGGGGTGTAGGGGGCGCCCCCCACGGAAAGCAGGCAAGCTCCCATGGTCCTGGATCCAGGCGAGGCCGGGCGCGCCCGCGCCGCCGACCCGGCCGAACGGCGCGCGCAGGTCCGGGGGACGGAAGCGCGCAAGGCCGCGGCCGCCAGCGTGATCGGCACGTCCATCGAGTGGTACGACTTCTTCCTCTACAACACGGCCGCGGCGATCGTCTTCAAGGACGTCTTCTTCCCCGAGTCGAGCGACTACGCGGGGACGCTGTCGGCGTTCGCGACGTACGCGGTCGGATTCGCGGCCCGGCCGATCGGCGCGGCGATCTTCGGGCACTGGGGCGACCGGCTCGGCCGCAAGGCGACGCTGATCGTCACGCTGGTGCTGATGGGGGTGTCGAGCGCGCTGATCGGCGTGCTGCCGGGCACCGAGACGATCGGCTGGGCGGCGCCCGTCCTGCTCGTCCTGCTGCGGATCCTGCAGGGCATCGCGGTCGGCGGCGAGTGGAGCGGCTCGGTGCTGCTGTCGATGGAGTGGGGCGACCGGAGGCGGCGCGGGCTGATGGCGAGCCTGCCGCAGCTCGGCGTGCCGATCGGGCTCATCCTCGGCACCGGCATGATGACCGGGATAGCGCTTTCGGCGGACGAGGCGTTCAAGGGCTGGGCGTGGCGCGTCCCGTTCCTGTTCAGCCTCGTGCTCGTCGCGATCGGGCTGTGGGTGCGGATCCGGGTGATGGAGACGCCGCTGTTCGCCGAGGTCGTCGCGCGCGACGAGGTCGCCCGCGTGCCCGTGGCCGAGGTGCTGAAACGGCACCCGCGGGAGATCGTCCTGAGCGCGCTGCTGCGCTGCTCGGAGCAGATGCCGTTCTACCTGTTCACCTCGTTCGCCCTCACCTACGTGGACGACCACCTGAACACGGGGCGGCCGGGTCAGGAGTGCGGGACGAACCGCTGCGGCATGATGAACATCGCGGTGGCCTCCACCGTGACGCGGCCGTCCGGACCGCAGATCGTGCCGGACGCGTACACCTTGCGCCCCTCGACCCGGCTCGCCTTCGCCTCGACCGACAGCGGCACGCCGAGCGGCGTCGGCCGCCGGTAGCGCGTCTCCAGCGTCGCGGTCATGCCGGGCGTGCCGGACGCGGCCGCCGCCATGCCGAGGACCTGGTCGAGCACCATCGCGGAGACGCCGCCGTGCACGTACGAGGGCGGGCCCTCGTAGACGGTGCTGAGCGTGAACTCGCCGCGGACGATGCCGTCGGAGCCGACGGTCAGCTCGACGGGCGGCGCGAGCGGGTTGAGGGCCCCGGTGACGGGGTTGCCGATCTGCCGGTCCATCCGGCGCTCGCCGGACGGGACGAACGGCGGCGCGTCCCGCCGGCCGGCGGCGAGCCGCGCGGTCAGCGCCTCGATCTCGGCGGCGACGGCGGCCGCCTCGGCGGTGCCGACCGCGGTGAGCACGGTGGCCTCGGCCAGCTCGCGGACGCGGGCGGCGAGGGCGCTCAGCGCCGCCGCCTCGTCCTCCCCCAGCAGGGGCCGTTCCATCGGGATCCCGCTCATTCAGCCTCCTCGCGGAGGCGTTCCCCCGCAACCGCCACCCCATTGGCCGAACGAAATTCTAGAATAACGCCGCGACCGCTCCGGACACCGGGTCCCGGCCGACGTCCCGCGGCGCCACAACGGCGAGGCCGGTTCGGGATAGATTCCTGCCGTACTTCCGAAGCCGGACCCCCAGAGCGCAAGGACGACTCGTGACGGACCAGCCCCCACCACCCGGGCAGCAGCCTCCGCCGTATTCGCAGCCCTACGGGCAGCCGCCCGGGGGCTACTACGACCCGCGCTGGGGGTACGGCCCGCCGGGCGTCCCCTACGGCGTGCCGCAGCAGGGTCCGCAGGAGGAGACGACCTGGGCGATCTTCGCCTACATCGGGAACGTCGTGATCGGCTTCCTGCCCGCGCTGATCATCTACCTGGCGAAGAAGCACTCCTCGCCGTTCACCCGGTTCCACGCGGCGCAGTCGATGAACCAGCAGCTCACCATGCTGATCCACCTCCTGGCGGTGGTGGCCGTGTGCGTGCCGCCCGCGATCGTCATGGAGGCGCCGGCGTTCCTCGCCCTGCTGATCCTCCCGTACCTGGAGCTGCTGATCGCCGGGTGGACGTTCATCATCCTCGGCGCGGTGAAGGCGGGCAAAGGGCAGTACTACCGCTTCCCGACCTTCTTCTGCTTCCGCATGATCCGCTAGCTCACCGGAGGGCGCGGCCGCAGCCGTCCGGCACCGGCAGGACGGCGTCGCGGCCGCCGGCGGGGACGCGCAGCGAGCGCGACGCGCCCGCTGGTGAGGCGGTCGAGCGTCGCGACGGCCTTCGCGGTGTCGATCGGGTCGGGCTACCCGGTCTCCCCGGGGGCGGCCCGCTCAACCGGCGCCCTGCACCGCCTGCTCCTGCTGGACGCTGCCGCCGGGAGCGAAGGCGACCTGCCCCTGGACGGTCCCGCCGTTCATGATGAGCGAATTGCTCGTGATCGCCGCGACCTCGCCCCGATAGGCGGAGACGTCGATGTTGCGGTCGTACTGGAGATGGTCGAGAAGCCCTTCCAGGACGCGGCGCTCGATCAGCCGGGTGTACTTGTTGACGTCCAGTTTCTGAAGAAAGGTGGAAAAGCCGGGTTCGGCCGCGCTTTCCCGGAGGGAAAAGCGGGCGCCGTAGTCGTAGCTGAAGAACCGCCACGGATCGCCGTCCTTCTCGCGCGGCGGGAACAGCATTTCCCAGCCGGCGGCGGCCAGCCGGAAGGGCGCCGCGACCACTTCACCGAATGCTTCGGGCCCCACCAGGCGGAGCGCCAGCGCGAGGAACCTGCCGCCCCGGTATCCGGACAGGACGTCCACGACCCGGAACGCCTTCCGGATCGGCGGCAGCGCGTTGCAGACGAACTGCGCGTAGAGGGTGCGCCCCTGCACCGCGAGGTAGAGGAACGCGTTGATCTGGATGCCCTCCTCCCGGGCCGGGACCAGCGGGTCGTTCCGCGCGTCCTTGACGGCCTCGCCGTGGACCTCCAGGGTGATCCGCTGGTAGCAGCGGATGTCCGCCTGCGGGTTGCGGACCAGCGCCTCGACGGCCGGCTCGCGCGCCTTGGAGAACGGCCGCCACCCCTGCTCGTCGATCAGCGGGTGGCCCGCGAAGAACACGTGCGGATCGCGCGGCCCGAACGGCCGGCGGCCCTGCGCGCACCTGCCCTCCGCGACGATGTGGTCGTCGACCAGCAGCGCGACCGACTCGCCGGGCGCCAGGCCGTCGCGCATCTCGGTCACCCGCTTGCGGACGGCCTCGCGCAGCTCGACCGGATCGACCGGCAGGGGCGGGACGCCGGGCTTGGCCGGACGGGCCCGGTCCAGGCCGATGACGACCGACCAGGCCCGGGTGCGCCCGGATCGGACGTCGCCGGAGCCGATGAACGGATTCTGGTGCGAGTAGAGCGTGACGTTGCCGTCCTGCGCGGCCCCCACGTACCTGATCCGCTCCATGGTCGCGGAGGGGAACCCCGCCGGGACGGGCGACGGGCCTTCTGGGCCGAGCGAGCGGAGCGCCAGCAGCAGCCGCACCCGGTGCCCGACGACGACCCCGACCATGCCCGCGAGCAGGAGGAAGGCGAGCAGCGGCCCCATCCACATGTGGCCGCCCTCGGCGGGCGCCTCCTCCGGCAGGGACGAGAGGCCGCCGAACCCGCCCTCGCCCGGCAGATCGCCGTCGATGCCGCTGGAGAGGAGCGAGACCGCGGCGAAGGCGGCGAACAGCACCGGGAAGGCCGCGAACAGCAGGACGACCCCCACGACGGCCCGCATCCGGTGCCCGGTGAAGTAGTCGACGGCGAGCGCGAAGGCGAGCAGCGTGGCCAGCACGATCAGCGTGGCCTTCCACGACGCCGACAGGCCGATCGCGAGCAGGACGGTGATCGCGGCGTCCCGGTGGACGCGCAGCCGCCGCGCCTGCAGGCAGTGCATCAGCACCGGGCGCAGGTCGAACCCGTAGGAGGGCACCACGGCGCGGTGCTCCCGGTACAGGAATTCTTTGATCACTCTCCGGGATAGCGGCTCGTCGACATAGGCGCCGGCGCACAGATAGCGCGTGGAATTCTGCATTCGGGATGCGTCGTCGAGCGGCGGGCGCGAAGGCGCGTGCACGAAGTGCCCACGCCGTGCGCGGACGCTTCCGTCGTTCCCGTCCGGCATGAAGATCTCCCCGTCGCTCGCCCCTGAGGCGCCCAAGGTAAACCCGCGCGGCACGGCGGAACAATGCAGATGATTGGCCACGTTGCGCCACGGAGAACAGCGCGCATTCGAGAATTCTTGCTATTTGCCCGAGATGCCTGCCTTCTCGGTCGGGCGTCAGACGAGGACGGCCCGGTCGTCGACGCGGGCGACGGCTCGCACCGGGGCGCCGTCCGCGGCGGCCAGGGCGATCGGGAACAGCGAGACCTCGATCGCGCAGCCCGCCTCGTAGGCGTCGACGACCCCGTCCAGTCCGGTCAGGTTCTCGGCGATCACCGCGCCCGCGCCGCAGAGGACGCGGTGGGCGGCCAGGGAGAACTCGTCCGAGCCGGGCGGCGGGGTGCGGTCCGCGCTGAGGGCGTCGATGGCCACGGTGCGGACACCGGCGGCGACGATCGCCTCCGCCGTCTCGGGTGCGGGGTACGGGTGCGCCAGGTAGGCACCGGTGCCCCAGTGGGCCGACCAGCCCGTCGCGATGAGCAGCACGTCGCCGGGTCCGAGGCCGGGCGGGAGCGCGTCCGGCGGTATGGGGGTGCGGGGCGCCAGTCCGCGGACGTCCATGATCGCGGCCGGGCCGGTGAAGCGGGTCAGGGGCAGCTCGTCGAGGCGGGGCAGCGCGTCGTCGATGTGGAACGGGGCGTCCACGTGGGTGCCGGTCTGCGACCCCATGTGCAGCCGCAGGACGTTCACGCCCGACTCGGCGACCGTGAGGGCCGGAACCGCCTCCACCTCGGGGTCGCCCGGGTAGACCGGCATGCCCGAGGTGATCGGCACGGAGAGGTCGAGCAGCTCAACGCCCATGTAATGATTGTCGCGCACGCGCCCCCAGCCGATAGCGTTGCGACGTGTTGCCACATGTGACGGCCATCCGATACGTGACGCCGCTCCGCGAGGGCGGGTCCCTGCCGGGCGTCGTCGAGGCCGACGACCTCGGCACCTACGTCATGAAGTTCCACGGCGCCGGGCAGGGCCGCAAGGCGCTGATCGCCGAGGTCATCGCCGGCGAGCTGGCCCGCAGGCTCGGCTTCCGGGTGCCCGATCAGGTGCTCATCGACCTGGACCCGGCCATCGGGCGGCACGAGCCCGACCCCGACGTGCAGGACCTCCTCAAGGCCAGCCCCGGCTGGAACCTCGGCGTCGACTTCCTGCCGGGGTCGCTCGGCTTCGACCCGCTGGGGTGGAGCCCCGACCGCGACTTCGCGTCCCGGGTGCTGTGGTTCGACGCGTTCATCGGCAACGTCGACCGCAGCTGGCGCAACCCGAACATGCTCGTCTGGCACGGCGGCGTGTGGCTGATCGACCACGGCGCGAGCCTCATCTTCCACCACGCGTGGACGAACGCGGCCCGGCTGTTCTCCGGCCCGTACGACGTGGACGACCACGTGCTGACCCCGTACGCGACCCGGCTGGAGGCCGCCGAGGCCGAGCTCGCGCCGAAGATCACCGAGGCGCTGCTGCGCGAGGTGACCGGCCTGGTGCCCGACCGGTGGCTGCAGGGCGAGCCCGGGTTCGCCGGACCGCAGGAGCTCCGGGACGCCTACGTCGACATCCTGCTGCCGCGCGCCGGCAAGCCCCGCGACTGGCTGCCCGAACTGGACGTCAGCGGCCACGCGCCGGACACGTCGGCGCGGCGCGGGCAGAACCGCCCCGGCTGGCTCGGCGGTCCGTCGTGAGCAACATCAGGACGGCCGGGGAGCCGTCGGTGTTCGAGTACGCGGCGCTGCGGATCGTGCCGCGGATCGAGCGCGGCGAGTCGATGAACGTGGGCGTGGTGCTGTACTGCCGGGCGCTCGACTACCTCGGCTGCCGGACGCACCTGGACGACCGCCGCCTCCTCGCCCTGGACCCCTCGCTCGACCTGGAGGGCGTCCGGGCGTCGCTCAAGGGCGTGGAGGCGGTGTGCTGCGGCGGCGAGCGCGCCGGGCAGGCGGCGGCCGAGTCGCCGGGGCGGCGGTTCCGGTGGCTGACGGCGCCGCGCAGCACGATCGTCCAGCCGGGACCGGTGCACGCCGGCCTCACCGCCGACCCGGCGGCCGAGCTGGAGCGGCTGCTCGGCCTGCTCGTCCTCTAGTCCCACTCCCAGCGGATGCCGTGGTAGCCGGCGGCCATGCCGAACTCGATGAAGTGGGCGCTGTGGTAGCTGGACAGGCGCAGGTCGGCGGAGTCCTTCAGCGCGGTGTGGCCGTCGGGGCGCCACGTCCGGTAGCAGCGGGCGGGCAGCGCGGACGGGTGGAACCGCACCTCGATGAGGAACTCGTGCTGCGGGGTGCGGAAGCCGCGGCCCTCCTCGGTGATGGGCGGGCCCGTCTCGTCGAACCCGAAGCCGTACTCCAGCAGGTAGGTCTCGCCGCGGCCGAGCGCCCGGTCGAACAGCAGCTCGGCGGCGATGAGGCCGCTGGCCTCGTCCATCCGGACGCGGCCGAACCGGCAGCCGCGCACGGTCCGCGACGACGGCAGGACGCCCTGCGGGTGGTGGTACACCGCGATCCACCGGTCGACGCCGCGCTGCTGCGCCTGGAACACGGCCCGGCAGCGGACCTCGCGCAGCTCCCGGCGGCGCCCGACGATGTACTGGTCGTGCAGGCTGAGGCCGGTGAGCAGCCGCTCGCCGCGGTGGCCGATCTCCTCCAGCAGGTCGCGGACGCCCGGCTCGGGGCACAGCTCCTCCACCGGCAGCCACGCCCCGGCGGTCCGCTCCATGGTCGGCTTGAGCAGGGTCAGCAGCGAGTGGCGCGGCAGTTCGAGGATGACCTCCAGGCCGCGGACGGCGCGCAGCGAGTCGGCGCGCTCGGGCCTGGTCCGGCCGCGCTGCCAGTAGCTCAGCGTCGACAGGCTGACGGCGATGCCCTGCTCCTCGAGGCGGCGCCGCAGCGAGTCGAGGCTGAGGCCGCGCGCCTGGATCGCGGCGTGGAGGGCGACGTTGAACGGACCGTACTGCAGGACCTGTAGGAGATCGTCGTCTGCGGCACTCTGCACTTGGACACTCTGCACTTGCGGCCTCCGGATCAGCTCCGGCCGGCCCCCGTCCAACGGCCTTGACTCCTGCAATTGCAACTTCCGCGCTCACTGTAAGGCCCATGGCCCCCGTTGCCAACAGGCAAGTTCCCACAACCGGGGGACCAAACGCTAGTGCCACTCCCACTCGACGCCGACGATGCCGCGCCGGACGGCGCCGACGGCGATGTTCGCGCTTCCGGACGCGCCGACCCACAGCTCGCCGAACCGCTGCCGCGGGGCCCGCGAGCTCTCGGCGGTGAAACCGTAGCAGCGCGCGGGCAGCCGGTCGCCGTCGAACTGGACGATCGCGACGTAGTCGTGGACGGGATGGGAGAAGCGCCGGTCGTAGCTGTCGGACGCGGGCTCGCCGGCCGGGCCCAGCTCGTACTCGACGACCGCCGTGTCGCCGGCCGACAGCACCCGGTCGAAGACCAGCTCGAACGCCATCAGGCCGCCCTCGGCGCGGACGCGGCCCGGCCGGCAGTACCGCACGCGCGCGAGGGCGGCGCCGGCGCCGTCCGCCGCGGCGCCGCCGCCGGTCGTATGGACGCAGACGACGCGGTCGATGCCGTCGCCCGCCGCGCGCAGGACGGTGCGGACCGACAGCGTCCAGGAGCGGCGCGGCCCGTCCAGCCGGTAGACGTCGTGGATGCTGAGCCGCTCCAGCCGGTGGTCGCCGGACCGGTCGAGCTGCCCGACGAGGCCGGCGTAGCGCTCGGGGTCGGGCCACAGCTCGCGTCCCGCGCGGCCGCCGCCCGCGCCGGGCCCGGCCGGCGCCCGCGCGGCCGTGACGGTGGGCACCGGGTCGTCCAGCAGTTCGGTGAGGGTGCCCTGCGGCACCTGCAGGATCTCCTCCAGCGCGACGACCACGGTGCGCGAGCGGGGCCGGCTGCGACCGCGCTGCCAGTAGCTGAGCGTGGCCACGCTGACGGTGAGGCCGCGCCGCCCGAGCCGGTGGCGGATCCGCTCCAGGGTCAGCCCGCTCGCCTGGACGGCCTGCCGCAGTGCCCCGGCGAACTCCACGGCGGGATGGTACCCGCCGGGCAAGATCAAATCAGGTACCGGGGCGGATCGGGCACGCAGCGCCAAGCCGGACGCAGGTCAGAACAGGATCGACATGAAAGAACCCAGCTCGCCGAACCCGACCCGGCGGTAGGCGGCCCGCGCCCGCGTGTTGAAGTCGTTGACGTACAGCGAGACGGTCGGCGCGACACTGCGCAGCGCCTCGGTGACCACCGCCGCCATCCCGGTCTCCGACAGGCCCCGGCCGCGCAGGTCGGGCGGCACCCACACGCCCTGCACCTGGCAGGCGCGCGGGGTGACGGCGCCGATCTCGGCCTTGAACATGACGCGGCCGCCCTCGATGCGGGCGAACGCGCGGCCGTCGCGGATCAACTCGGCGACGCGGGCGCGGTAGAGCACTCCCCCGTCGCCGGCGTTGGGCGACACCCCGACCTCTTCGGTGAACATCGCCACGCAGGCCGGGTAGACGATGTCGAACTCCTCCATCCGGACGCGCCGCACCCGCGGGTCGGCGGGCACCTCGGGCACGGCCGAGGTCGCCATCACCGGCTGGGACGCGCGGACGGCCCGCGGCGGCCCCCAGTACGGCGCGAGGATCTCCCACAGCTCGCCGACGGCGCCGACCGGCCCGACGATGGACGAGCAGCGCCGCCCCTGCGCCTGCGCCCGCTCGGCGAACGCGCGGACCGCCTCCGGCCCGGCCGCGACCGGGATCAGGTTGGCGCCGGAGTAGCACAGCGAGACGAGCCGCCCGTCGCGCAGGTACCCCCACATCTGCGCGCCGAGGCGCCGCGGGTCGAGCCCCGCGGCGTGCACCCGCGAGCTGACGAACACGTTGGACACCGGGTCGGCGTCCAGGATCGCGAGGGCCTCCGCCCGGTACCGGTCGTCCAGCACGCGCACCGGCATCGAGCCCAGCATGCGCATGGTTACCGGCCCCTGGACGGGAGCGGCCCCCGCTCGGCCCTCACCACTGAAAGCTCCACGTGGACAAGCCTATGCGGTGCCGGGCCCGCGCACCTCCGCGGGCTCGGTACCGGCCGGTTCGGCACCGGCTCGGGCGCGGGCTCAGCGGTGCGCGGGGCCCTGGCCGGCGCGGCCGGGCTCCTTGCCCGCGGCGGGCTCGGGCACCGGCCCCGCCTTGCACCGGGCGTCCGGCCCCAGCCGGTTCGGGGGCAGTTCCCCGCCGCCGAGGTAGGCGGCGACGTGCTCGTCGACGCACTCGTCACCGGAGAAGGAGACTCCGTGGTTGTGCCCGCCGTCCTGCACGAGCAGCCTGGACGACGGCAGCCTGCGGTGCATCTCCAGCGCGCCCGGGTACGGGGTGGCGGCGTCGTCGGTGCCCTGGACGAGCAGGATCGGCGGCAGCGACGATCGGCCCTGCACCCGCGGCGCCGGGCCGCCCTGCACCGGCCAGAAGGCGCAGGGCGCGTTGTACCAGGTGTTGCTCCAGGTCTCGAAGCGGTTGCCCGCGCGGTAGAGGCGCAGGCTGTCGGCGTGCCAGCGGGCCCAGTCGCGCGGCCATGCGGCGTCGCGGCACTGGACGGCGTTGTAGACGGTGTAGTTGTTCTGGTCGAGCCGCGTCAGCGGCTGCCGCGCCTTGCGCAGCGGCCCGGCGTCGTGCCGGACGGCGAACGCCGACAGGGCGCGTGCGTGGTCCGGCCAGGCGTAGTCGGCGTAGCCGTCGGCGAGGAACACGTCGTCGAGCTCGGACGGGCCGATCTTCCCGTCGATCGGCTTCAGCTTGAGCGCGGCCCGCACCTTGGCGTAGGCGTCGGCGACCTTCTGCTCGGTGTCGCCGAGCGCGTAGACCTCGTGGTGGCGGGCGATCCAGGCGAAGTAGGCCCGGATGCGCTTCTCGAACGCGACGTTCTGGTCGAGGTTGTCCTGGTACCAGACGCCGCTCGGCTTGACGACGCTGTCGAGCACCATGCGGCGGACGTGCCCCGGATACATCGTCGCGTAGACGGCGCCGAGGTAGGTGCCGTAGGAGTAGCCGAAGTAGCTGATCTTCCGCTGCCCGAGGGCGCGCCGGATCGCGTCCATGTCGCGCGCCCAGTCGGCCGTCCCCATGTGCGGGAGGACCTTCCCGTACCTGCGGCCGCAGTCGCCGGCGAACGACGCGGCCCTGGCCGTCCACGCCTGCTCCTCCGCGGTGCTCGCGGGGACCGTGTCCTGCCGCGCGCGGCCCGGGTCCTGGTAGCCGGGGTCGCAGATCAGCTCGGGCCTGCTGGCGCCGACGCCGCGCGGGTCGAAGCCGATCCAGTCGTAGGACGTGGCGACGCGCTTCGGCAGCGACCGGGTGAAGAAGGCGGGCAGGTCGCGCCCGTGGGCACCGGGCCCGCCCCGGTTGAGGAGCACCGCGCCCTGCGACTTCGCGGCGGTGTGCCGGGCCCGGGTCAGGGCGAGCGTCACCTTCTCGCCGTCCGGGCGGGCGTAGTCGAGGGGGACCCGCAGGGACGCGCACTGCAGGCCCTTGAGCCGGGCGCCCTCCACGGGGTCCTTCGCGGGGCACGCCTTCCAGGCGAGGGCGCGCGGAACCGGTGCGGTCCGCGGGGCGCTCCGCGGAGCGGCGGGCCGCGGGGCGGCGCGCTCGGCCGCGGCGGCGGGGGCTCCCATGGCGGCGGCTCCGAGCGCGACCGCCGCGGCGGCGGTCCCGGCCGCCGTCCTTCTTCCAGCGTCGTTCAGCACCCCCGTTTTCTACCGGCCGGGCGCCGCGCGCCGCGGGAACCGCGGGATCGCGCGATTCCGGGCCAACCGGGGCCACCGACCCGAAACGAACCGCGGCCCGCCCGCCCCGGCAGGGGGGCGGACGGGCCGCGGCGTACCGCCGGGTCCTACGGGCGTCCGACCGGAAGGTCCTTGCCCGCGGCGGCGCGGGCGGCCTTCAGCGTCATGGCCGTCGGGTCCGGGTCGTTCAGCGCCGGGACGGCCTTGCAGTAGGCGTCCGGTCCGCGGTGGCTCGCCGGCAGCGCACCCGTGTCGAGGTACGCGGCGACCTTGTCGTCCAGGCACGCGTTGCCGTTGAGGGTGTTGGCGTGGGTCTTGCCGCCGACCTCGAACACCAGCCGCGAGGACGGGAACGCCTTGTGCATCTCAAGGCCGCCCGCGACCGGCGTGGCCGCGTCCTGCGTGGACTGGACGAGCAGCATGCCCGGCAGGTTCCGGCTGCCGTGCAGCCGGAACGCCGGCCCGCCCTGGAAGGGCCAGAAGGCGATCGGGGCGTTGAACCAGACGTTGCTCCAGGTGTTGAACCGGTAGCCCTGCCGGTAGAGCTTCGCGGCGTCGTGGTGCCACTTGCTCCAGTTGCGCGGCCAGCGCGCGTCGGCGGCCTGGACGGCGTTGTAGACGGCGAAGCCGTTGTCGTCACCGCCGGGGTTCATCCAGTAGAGGAGCGCCGAGGCGTCCCCGCCGTTCGCCCATGCGGACAGCGCCTCGGCGAACGGGATGTAGTAGCCGGTGTTGTACCCGGCGGACAGCACGGTGTCGTCCAGTTCGTCCGGGCCCATCTGCCCGCCGATGGGCGACTTCTCGGCAGCGGCGCGGATGGCGTAGTACTTCGCCTCGACGGCCTTCTCGGTCTTGCCGAGGTGGTAGATCGAGTCGTACTCGGCGATCCAGGCCCACCACGCCTTCATGTTGTGCTCGAACGCCTTGTCCTGCTCGAGCTGGGAGTCGTACCAGACCGTCTTCGGGTTGACGTTGCCGTCCAGGACCATCCGCTTGACGCGGTTGGGGAAGAGCGTGGCGTAGGTGGCGCCGAAGTAGGTGCCGTAGGAGAACCCGTACCAGCTGATCTTGTCCTGGCCGAGCGCGGCGCGGATCGCGTCGACGTCGCGGGCGGCGTCGGTGGTGCGCATGTGCGGCAGCAGCCAGCCGAACTTCTTCGCGCAGTCCTGCGCGTACTTGCGCGACTTGGCGATCCATGCCTTCTCCTCCTTCCACGAGCTCGGGACGTAGTCCGGGCGGATCGGGTCGGAGAAGTTCGGGTCGCAGGTCAGCGCGGGCTTGCTGGACCCGACGCCGCGCGGGTCGAACCCGATGATGTCGTACTTGGCGGCGACGTCGGCGTGGCCGACCCCGCCGATCCAGCGGGCGAGGGCGGGCGCGTAGGCGAGGCCGGAGCCGCCGGGGCCGCCCGGGTTCACGAACAGGACGCCCTGGTAGTTCTTCTCGTCGGTGTGCCTGTAGCGCGACACCGCGATGGAGATCTTGCGCCCGTTGGGCCGGCTGTAGTCGAGCGGGACCTCGACCTGCGCGCACTGGGCGTTGTTCATCGGGTCGCTCGGGCTGCTGACCTCGCACTTGCCCCAGTCGATGCCCGCGGCCGCGACTCCGGACACCGGCCGGGCGGCACCGGCCGCGGGGCCGGTGTCCGCGCTCGCGGGGACGTCGGCGGCGAAGCCGCCCCCCGCCGTCACGACCGCCGTGGTCGCGACGATGACGATCTTCTTCACGTGACCCCCTCGGATCGGCGGCTCCGGATGCCCCGTCGTTGGGCCGGAGGGGGGAGCGGCGCCGATGCATAGCGGATGCGGATTTGCGTGGAGATTGTGGCGGTTATGTCGCTTATGACGGCAGGGCGCGGTGCGACTGGATGCGAAATCGTGACAAGATCATCGGAACTTCGTGACATCCGTGCGCGTTCGCCGCACCCGGTTCCGGGTAGCGGCCGCGGGACGCGGAAGGGCCCCGGGATCGCTCCCCGGGGCCCTCGCGTTCGGCCGTCCGGCGGGCGTCAGCGGATGACGTCGGCCTTCAGGGCGCCGGCCTTCGGCGCGACCGTCCCGGTCAGCGTCCTGGCGGCCGCCGGCGACGGCGGCACCGGGTCACCGAGCTGCGGGACGTGCACGGTGCGCCGCTCCGGACGCTCTCCCCGCAGGAAGTAGGCGTCGAAGTAGGCGTCCACCTCGGCGGAGCCGCGGTGCACGATGCAGTGCGTGCGGTCGCCGTCCTGCACCACCAGGCGCGAGCCCTTGAGCCGGCGGTGCATGTCGAGCGCGCCCTCGTACGGGGTGGCCGCGTCGGCGGTCGACTGGAACATCAGGATGTTGCGCGGCAGCTCCCGCGTGTGCCCGATGTTCACCGGCGTGCCGGCCTTGGCCTTCCAGAACAGGCACGGCGCGTTGAACCAGACGTTGCCCCAGGTCTCGAAGGGGTGCTTCCGGTTGATCCGCGTGTTGTCGCGCTGCCACTTGGCCCAGCTCGTCGGCCACTGCACGTCCGTGCACTCGGTGGCGAGGTACATCGCGTTGCCGTTGTCGTCGGACTCCCCGGTCGTCGGGGCGCCGAACGTCCCGGCGAATGCGGCGGTGTCGCCGGCCTTGTAGGCCGACAGCGCGGCGGCGTAGCCGTGCCAGACGGCCTGGCTGCGGCGGTACCCGGCGTTCAGGATGACGTCGGTCAGCTCGTCCGGCCCGACGGCGAGGGTCTGCCCGCTGTCGGCGTCGGTGTAGTAGACCGGCTTCTTCTTGAGCTGCGCGCGCAGGTCGTAGAAGAAGTCGCGCACCTGGCGCTGGGTCGTGCCGAGGTGGTACACGGAGTCGTACTTGGCGATCCAGCCGAAGTAGTAGTCGATGTTGATGTCGAACTGGACGTCCTGCTTGAGGTTGGCGTCGTACCAGACGTCCGACGGGCCGACGTTGCCGTCCAGCACCATCTTGTCGACGTTCCTCGGGTACATGGTGGCGTAGGCCGACCCGAGGTAGGTGCCGTACGAGGCGCCGTAGTAGTCGATCTTGTCGTTGCCGAGCGCCTTGCGGATCGACTCGATGTCGTTCACCGAGTCGACCGTCTTGACGTGGTTCAGCAGCCCGATCTGGTCGTTCTTCGCGCAGTCGTCGGCGTAGGCCTTGGACCGCTTGAGCCAGGTGCTGACCGACCTCCAGTCACCGGTGCCGTAGTCCGGACGCGGCGCGTTCGCGGCCGTCGGGTCGCACGTGATCGCCGGGACGCTCATCCCGACGCCGCGCGGGTCGAACCCGATGACGTTGTAGGCGTCGCGCATCGGGGCGGAGTTCTGCGCGAACACGCGCGGCCCGAACAGCGCGCCGCCGCCGCCCGGTCCGCCCGGGTTGACGATGATGTCGCCCTTGGCCGCGCCCTTGCCGGTGTGCGGCGTCCGGGTGAGCTGCAGGGTGATCTTCGTGCCGTTCGGCTTGGCGTAGTCCAGCGGCACCTGCAGCTCGGCGCACTGCACGATCTTGGAGACCGGGTACAGGCCGTCGTAGAAGTCGTGCACGGTCTGCACGAAGTCCGTGGGGCACGCGTGCCACTTCGCCGCGGCGGGGTCGAAACTGCCGGCCGTTCCGGCGGAGGGGCCCGCGGCCTGGGCGCTTGTGGCGCCCACGCCGGTGAGACCGAGCCCGGCCACCGCGGCCACGACAACGATCCTCTTCACATATCCCCCTAAAGTGCTGACTCCGGTTGAGTCAGACATACGGGTAAATGACAGGAGATTTTGACGCTGTCGCGGCGAGCCCCGACAGGGCCCGGTGCAAGAGGATGCCGAATCGTGACAAGATCAACGGAACTTTGTGACCACCTGCGGCGTCCCGGACGCGGCGGACCGCGCGCGGCCGCCCGCGCATGCGAAAGGGCCCCGGGTTCGCACCCGGGGCCCTTCGGAGTTCGCTATCGCCAGGTCAGCCGACCACTACCTCGGCGCCGGGCCCGGTGACCGAGCCGTCCTCGCCGATCTCGATGCCCATCTCCTCGCCGATGCGCATGGCCTCCTCGATGAGGGTCTCCACGATCTGCGCCTCGGGGACGGTCTTGACGACCTTGCCCTTGACGAAGATCTGGCCCTTGCCGTTGCCGGAGGCGACCCCGAGGTCGGCCTCGCGGGCCTCGCCCGGCCCGTTCACGACGCAGCCCATCACGGCGACCCGCAGCGGGACGGGGAAGTCCTTCAGCCCGGCGGTGACCTGCTCGGCCAGCGTGTACACGTCCACCTGGGCGCGGCCGCAGGACGGGCACGACACGATCTCCAGGCCGCGCTTGCGCAGCCCGAGGGACTCCAGGATCGCGATGCCGACCTTGACCTCCTCGACCGGAGGCGCCGACAGCGACACCCGGATCGTGTCGCCGATGCCCTCGGCCAGCAGCGCGCCGAACGCCACCGCCGACTTGATCGTGCCCTGGAACGCCGGACCGGCCTCGGTCACGCCCAGGTGCAGGGGGTACTCGCAGGCGGCGGCGAGCCGCCGGTAGGCGTCGATCATCACGACCGGGTCGTTGTGCTTGACCGAGATCTTGATGTCGCGGAAGCCGTGCTCCTCGAACAGCGAGCACTCCCACAGCGCCGACTCCACCAGCGCCTCGGGGGTGGCCTTGCCGTACTTCTCCAGCAGCCGCTTGTCCAGCGAGCCGGCGTTCACGCCGATCCGGATCGGCACGCCCGCGTCCGTGGCGGCGCGCGCGATCTCGCCGACCTTGTCGTCGAACTTCTTGATGTTGCCGGGGTTCACCCGGACGGCCGCGCAGCCCGCGTCGATCGCCGCGAACACGTACTTGGGCTGGAAGTGGATGTCGGCGATGACGGGGATCGGCGACTTGCGCGCGATCGCCGGCAGCGCGTCGGCGTCGTCCTGCGAGGGCACGGCGACCCGGACGATCTGGCACCCGGACGCGGTCAGCTCCGCGATCTGCTGCAGCGTGGCGTTCACGTCGGCGGTGAGGGTGGTGGTCATGGACTGCACCGACACCGGCGCGTCGCCCCCGACCGGAACGTTCCCGACCATGATCTGCCGGGACTTGCGGCGGGGCGTGCTCGTACCCTGCGCCCCCTGCCCGTCTTCGCCGCGGACATTAGGCATTCCCAGTGAAACGCTCATCCCTCTCCTCTTACTTGCGGCCCCGTACAAAGCCTAAGCGCCCGCAGCAGCTGACTCGACGGCACCCGGTACCGAACAGTGTGACCATCCGGTGACGCCGCGTAAACATCCGGTGTCACTTCGGCAGCTGGAGTGGATTGAACACGTCGGCGAGGATCAGCAGCACGCCGAACCCCACCAGCAGCAGGACCGCCAGATAGGTCAATGGAAGCAGCCTGGTCATGTCGACCGTGCCCGGATCCGGCCGCCCCCGGATCCGGTTGACGCCCGCGCGCGCCCGCTCGTAGGCGACGACGGCGAGGTGCCCGCCGTCCAGCGGGAGCAGGGGCAGGACGTTCAGCGCGCCGAGGAAGATGTTCACCGACACGACCAGCGACAGGAACAGGGCGACCTTGTCACGGGCGGTGTCGTCGGAGGAGAAGATCTGCCCGGACACCTCGGTCGCGCCGACGACGCTGCCGACCTGGCCGCCGGGCGTGCTCTCCCGCTCGGGCGAGAACAGCCTCGGGATCGCGGTGGGCAGGTCCGCGGCGACCGTGCCGATGCCCTGGACCGTCCGGCCGATGCCGCCGCCGGCGAACCGCACCGCGTCCACGGGACCGGCCCGGTCGTAGGCGGCACCGACGATCTTCGCGGAGACTCCGACGAACGGTTCGCCGCCGACGTCCGCGAGCGTGACCGGCAGCGTCTCCCGGCCGGTGCCGGGCCGCTGCACCACCACCGCGACCGTCTGCCCCGGCTTCGTCCGGCCGATGGCCGCGGTGAGGTCCTGCCAGTCCGAGACCGGCGCGCCGTCGAACGCGACGATGCGGTCGCCCGCCTTCAGCCCGGCCCGCGCCGCCGGCGAGGGCGGGCGGCCCGCGCCGCACCCGTCCCGCATCGTGGCCGGCACGCACGCGGAGACCTCGTCGACGGTGCTGGTCACCGTGCCCGGCCTCGGCACGCCGATCGTCATCGCCATCGCGAACAGCAGCACGAAGGCGAACGCGAAGTTGGCCACGACGCCGGCCCCGATGACGACCGCGCGGCGGCCCGCCGGCTGCCGGTAGAACGCGCGGTCCCGGTCGGCCTCGTCGATCTCCTCCAGCGGCGTGTAGCCGACGATCTTGACGAAGCCGCCGAGCGGGATCGCCTTCACGCCGTACTCGGTCTCGCCCCGGCGGGTGGACCACAGGGTCGGCCCGAAGCCGACGAAGTACTGCGTCGCCTTCATCCCGAACCGCTTGGCGGTGAGCAGGTGCCCGCCCTCGTGCAGCATCACCGACGCCAGCAGCGCGACGACGAACGCCACCGCGCCGAGCAAGAAGGCCATCGGGGTCCCCTCGGTTCGTTCCCGGGGGTTCCCGGGTCAGCCGGTTCCGGTCAGTTCCCTGCTCCTGGCCCGCGCCCACCCGTCGGCCGCGAGGACATCGTCCAGCGCCAGCTCCCCGGGGGTGCCCGAGCCGTGCTCCTCCACTACCCGCGCGACGGTGTCGACTATCCCGAGGAACGGGAGCCGTCCCGCGCGGAACGCGTCCACACATTCCTCGTTCGCGGCGTTGTAAACGGCCGGGACCGTCCCGCCCAGCTCACCGGCGCGGCGGGCGAGCGCCACCGCGGGGAACGCCTCGTCGTCGAGCGGGAACAGCTCCCACGTGTGGGCCCGCGTCCAGTCGATGCCGGGCGCGGCGTCCGGGACGCGGTCGGGCCAGTCGATGCCGAGCGCGATCGGCAGCCGCATGTCGGGCGGGCTCACCTGCGCGAGCGTCGCGCCGTCGGTGAACTCGACCATCGAGTGGATGACCGACTGGGGGTGGACCATCACCTGGATCCGGTCCATCGGGACGTCGAACAGCAGGTGCGCCTCGATGACCTCCAGGCCCTTGTTGACCAGGGTCGCGGAGTTGATGGTGACGACGGGGCCCATGTTCCACGTCGGGTGGTTCAGCGCCTGCTCGGGGGTCACCTCGCCCAGCTCGGCGCGGTTCCGGCCGCGGAACGGGCCGCCGCTCGCGGTCAGCACGAGCCGCCGGACCTCGCCGGCGCTCCCGCCGCGCAGGCACTGGGCGAGCGCCGAGTGCTCGGAGTCGACCGGGACGATCTGCCCGGGCCGCGCCCGCTCCTTGACCAGCGGGCCGCCCATGATCAGCGACTCCTTGTTGGCGAGGGCGAGCGTCCGGCCGGCGTCCAGCGCGGCGAGCGTCGAGGCGAGGCCGAGCGCGCCGGTCACCCCGTTCAGGACGACGTCGCACTGCCAGGCTGCGACCTCGGCGACCGCGTCCGGGCCCGCGACGATCTTCGGGATGGCGAAGTCGCCGGCGGCGTAGCCGCGCCGCTTGGCCTCGGCGTAGAACGCCAGCTGCAGGTCCTGCGCGGCGGACGCCTTGGCCACCGCGACGACCTCCGGCCCGAATTCCAGCGCCTGCGCGGCCAGCAGGTCCACCCGCCCGCCGCCGGCCGCGAGCCCGGCCACCCGGAACCTGCCGGGGTTGCGGCGGATCACGTCCATCGCCTGGGTGCCGATCGAACCCGTGGAGCCGAGAACGACGACCTCGCGGGCGGCCGTGTTCGCGCTGTCGCTGCTTGAGGAAGACATCACCGCTCCATTGTCCGGCATCCCGCCGTCCGGGTCCGCCGGGCCGCGCGGTCGGCGGGCGAGCGGTCAGCGGGCGAGCGGCAGGCGGAGGACGAGGCGGGCGCCGTAGGCGCCGTTGGCGACGTACAGCGTCCCGCCGTGGGCGATGGCGATCTGCCGCGCGATCGGCAGGCCGAGGCCGCTGCCGCCCTTGTCCCGGCTGCGGGCGGCGTCCAGCCGGGCGAACCGCTCGAAGACCCGGTCGCGGTCGTCCGGCCGGATGCCCGGGCCGTCGTCGTGCACCTCGACGACGGCCTCCTCCCCCACGGCGCGGGCGTGGACCTCGATGTGCGCCACGGCGTAGCGCTCGGCGTTGGAGAGCAGGTTGAACAGGACGCGGGACAGGCGCGGCTGGTTGCCCATGACCATGATCCCCGGCTCCGCCTTGACGGTCACCGGGACGGGCGGGCTCCGTCCGGCGACCTCGGACTCCACCAGTGCCCCGAGGTCCACCCGGCGGCGCTCCGGCAGGTCCCCGGAGTCGAGGCGGGCCAGGACGAACAGGTCCTCGACGATCCGGTGCAGGCGCTCGACGTCGTCCAGCGCGTGCCGCAGGTTGTCGGCGAGGTCGCCGTCCTCGGGGTCGTCGAGGGCCAGTTCGATGCGGGTCCGCAGGCCGGTGAGCGGAGTGCGCAGCTCGTGCGAGGCGTCGGCGATGAACGCCCGGCGCTGCGCGGCCGAGGTCTCCAGCCGGCCGAGCAGCAGGTTGACCCGGCCGGCGAGCCGCTCCACGTCGTCGCCGGTGGCCGGGACGCCGACGCGGGCGCCCGGTTCGGTGGCGTCGGCGACGTCGATCAGGTCCGCCCTGAGCCGCTGCACGGGCCGCAGTGCCCGCACCACCGTATGCCTGAGGCGCCACCAGGCGAGCGCGGAGACCGCGGCGGCGAGCACCGCCATGACCGCCACGAGCACGCCGGTGGCGGCATCCGCGTACACGTGCAGCACGACGGCCGCGACGGCGACCGCGGTGATCAGCAGGAACCCGAGTGCGGAGGCCTCCTCCAGCGTCACGCGCGCCCGTATCGCGCGCAGCCTGTGCGGCCGGATGTGCGAGAGAACGCCCTTCCGTGCCGACATGTCTCCTTTGTACGCACATCGGCTCCAAACAACGGCAAAGCCCCCGAACGGTGCTCGCATAGCCCTGGTCTGCATATGCCCGGCCTGTACGCCCGGCCCGCGCGCGGGCGCATAGTCCGTCCCCCCGCCGGCGCGGCACCGACACGGGAGGCTTTGCCGCCCTTTTCACGTGCGGTAACGGTGCCAACACCCTGCCGCGCCTATAAAGGAGTCACGTGAAGGCGACTCCCGCCAGGGGGATGGAACATGGGCCAGACAGGCGAGCCGACGGTGGACCCGGACGGGCTGACCGAAGCCCAGCTTCTGGGCGATGCCTGCGTCGTCTGCCGCAAGAAGTGGCCCCGGCCGCGCGTCCGCGTCGGCCGCCTGCCGGACTCGTCCGGGGTGTTCGCGTGCGACGAATGCGCACCCGCCCCGCCGGCACCCCGCCCGCGGCGGGGACCTGGGGAGCCGCGCACGGACGCCGGACGGCCGGGCGGGGAGCCGGCGCCGGCGAGGGCGGCGGGCCTCGCGTCCGTCGTCGTGGAGGTCTCTCCAGGGAGAAGGGTGACCCGGGCGTTCGGGGGGAAGCCCGGGACCACCCGGCAGGCGCGCCCGGCTGGGGGCGGCCGGGCGCGCCGGAGAGACCCTTAGGATCCGCAGGCCGCCGTCCCGATCAGGGCTTGGCCTGCGGCTTCTTCACCGACTGCGGGTGCGTCGCCTCGATCCAGACGCGCGTCCACTCGGTGTAGTCGGTGCAGTCGTTCCCGTCCGAGTCGCCGCCGCACCGCTTCGCGGGCGCGTGCGCGAAGATGATCTTGTCGAGGTGGCCGCGGTCGCCGACGTGGTAGGCGGCGCAGAAGCCGGACCTCAGCCGGTCGCCCGAGCACGCCTGCGGGTTGGCGGGCGCCACCCCGGTCCACTCGGCGACCTGCTGCTGGACGTCCGGCGACGCCGTCCACTGCAGCCACTGGTACATGCAGTTCGGGTGCTGGGCGCGGGCGCCGATCATCCACGCGTCCATCCAGCCGGTCGCGCCCTCGGCCGGGACGACGCCCCGGACGGCCCGGCCCGCGCGGCTCAGCACGTCGACCTGGTAGGGCAACGCCTGGCCCAGCACGGCGCGGCCGCCCGCGAAGGCGCTGATCGCGTCGGCGGGGAGGTCCCAGTACTCCCCCACGTGCGGGCGCTGCTTCGCCAGCACCCGCCCGGCGGCGGCGAGCTGCCCGGGCGTCAGCGAGTACGGGTCGCGGATCTTGAGCTTGCGCTCGCTGCCCTTGAGATAGAGCGCGGCCTCGGCGATCGCGAGCGGGCTGTCGCGCATCACGATCCTGCCGGAGTAGCGGCGGGCCTGGGCGGGATCGAAGATCGCGGCCCAGCCGGCGGGCGGCGGCACGGTCCGCGTGTCGTACATGAGCAGGTTCGAGCCCCACACGTAAGGGATGCCGTAGTGCTTGCCGTCCCGCTCCAGCAGCCCGCGTAGCTTCGGTTCGAGCTTCTTGTACCCGTCGACGAGGTCGGTGTTGACGGGGACGACCTGGTTCTCGGCGATGAGCCGGCCGGCCACCTCGGGGGGCGCGGCGACGCCGTCGTAGCGGCGGTCCGGGTCGCGCATGAGGCCGGCCATCTCCTCGGGCGTCCGCGCGACCTTCAGCCCGACCTTGCAGCCGGTGCGCTCCTGGAAGGGGGTGACCCAGTCGACGCGCGGGTCGGTGCCGCCGCTCTCGATGGAGCCGGGCAGCGCGACGAGGTTGAGCATCCCCTCGCCGGGGCCGAGGGTGGTCGCGGCCTTGGCGACGCCGACCGGCTCGCCGCCGCCGTCGTCGCTGCAGCCGGCGAGGACCCCCGCGGCGAGCGCCGCGGCCGCCAGCAGGGCGCCCGCCGCCCTGGCGCGCGTCGTGGTGACCCGTGCCGTGGCCGTCCGCCGCATGTCGCTCCCGATCCGTGCCCCGGGCCCTCCCCCTCGCGAACGGGCCCATCGGCGCAGCGTAGCGCGTCCGGCCCGGCGGGACGGCGGGTACCCGCGGGGAGCGGGCGCCGGCGGCCGGTCCGAACCGCCATTCCGATGGCTCCGGCGGGCCGCCGCGATTCGATCGCCGGTATTCCGGCGCCTTTCCCTACGGCGGAGCGTGCGGCGGCGGGCAATTACCGAAGATCGCGACCGGGGCGCCGGCCCGCCGCGTTTCCGGAAGGTAAGAATTACCTGACCATTTCCGCACCATTACGTCCGCCTTTTCGGACGGCCCCGGGCGGCGAATCACGGATGAGGGGTCCGCCGGGGCCCCGGGGGACGGCGGGTGCTGGCGTCCGCGCCATACACGGAGGTTGCCGGAGAGGGATATGGCGCGGGCTGCCGTCCGTCCCGGGGCCGCGGCGGCACCGGCGGGCGTGGCGAGGGGTGGGGAACAGCGGATCACCGTGCGGTGCTGCCCGGCCACGCGATCACCGGTGCCCGGCCGAACGGCGACGGTGTGACGCCCTCGATACGGCGGAGGTTCGAGGGACGCCGCACGTCCGGCCGGGTGTCGCGGGACGGCCGCGAGCGGCCGTGGTCCAGAGGGGCCGGCCGCGGTGCCGGCGGCCGCCTCGGTGCGGCCTGCTTGACCACCTCGATCCGTGCGATCAGCCGCTGCGGGGTGTCGGCCTCCAGGAAGTCGCCGACGTCGCGGCCGGCGGGCGGCAGCGCCCACCAGTGGCGGGTGCACAGGCCGAACCAGATGGTCCAGCCCGGAAATCGCCTTCCCAGCGCGTCCGCCTCCGCGGCGTGGTCGCCTGCGGTCATGGCGCGGCTCCCTTGACTACCGACTCTGACTTTTCAATTTCGCCTCAATTAATTGAGACAGTCAGATTGTGTCGCCGGACACAGAGCCAGTCAATGGGTGTTGGCATTATTCGCACCGCGGCGGCGGACAAAAATCAACGACGAAATTCGGCGGCCGTGGGAAATTCCCAAACCCGCGTCCCGCGACCTGCGGATGCGTGCGGCCGGTGCCCGCGGGGGTCACCGGCCGCACGCGATCGGACGCTCGTCAGCCGCTGGTGGGGAAGCCCAGATTCACACCGCCGTGACTGGGATCTAGCCATCGCGACGTGACGGCCTTGGTCCGGGTGTAGAAGTGGACGCCCTCCATGCCGTGCGCGTGGCTGTCGCCGAACAGCGAGTCCTTCCAGCCGCCGAACGAGTAGTACGCCATCGGCACCGGGATCGGCACGTTCACGCCGACCATGCCGACCTCCACCTCGTTCTGGAAGCGGCGCGCCGCCCCGCCGTCGTTGGTGAAGATCGCCGTGCCGTTGCCGTACGGGTTGGCGGCGATCAGCTCCATGGCCGCCTCGTAGGAGCCGGCCCGCACGACCGACAGCACCGGGCCGAAGATCTCGTCCTTGTAGGCGTCCATCGCGGGGGTGACGTGGTCGAGGACCGTCGGGCCGAGCCAGAACCCGCCGCCGGCGCCGCCGAGGACGTCGGGGTCGCGCCCATCGATCGCGAGGGTGGCTCCCTGCGCGACACCGGAGTCCAGGTAGGAGGCCACCTTGTCGCGGTGCGCGCCGGTGACGAGCGGGCCCATCTCCGCCTCCGGGTTGTCGCCCGGTCCGACCTTGAGCCTGCCGACCCGCTCGCGGATCTTGTCCATCAGCTCGTCCCCGACCGGGTCCACGGCGACGATGACGGAGATCGCCATGCACCGCTCCCCCGCCGAGCCGAACCCGGCCGACACGGCGGCGTCGGCGGCGAGGTCGAGGTCGGCGTCCGGCAGCACCAGCATGTGGTTCTTCGCGCCGCCGAGCGCCTGCACCCGCTTGCCGTTCGCCGCGGCCGCCGCGTAGATGGACCGGGCGATCGGGGTGGAGCCGACGAAGCTGACGGCCTTCACGTCGGGGTGGTGCAGCAGCCCGTCCACGGCGGCCTTGTCGCCGTGCAGGACGTTGAACACCCCATCCGGCAGGCCGGCCTCGGCCCACAGCTCCGCCAGCCGGACCGACGCCGACGGGTCCTTCTCCGACGGCTTGAGGACGAACGTGTTCCCGCACGCGATCGCCACCGGGAACATCCACATCGGCACCATCGCCGGGAAGTTGAACGGGGTGATCCCCGCCGCGACGCCCAGCGGCTGAAGGATCGAGTAGGCGTCCACGCGGGTGGACACGTTCTCCGAGAACCCGCCCTTGAGCAGGTGCGGGATGCCGCAGGCGAACTCGACGACCTCCAGGCCGCGGGCGACCTCGCCCGCCGCGTCCGAGACCACCTTGCCGTGCTCGGAGGAGATCAGCCGGGCGATCTCGTCGCGGTGCGCGCCGACGAGCTCGCGGAACCGGAACAGCACCCCGGTGCGCTGGGAGAGCGAGGCGTCCCGCCAGCCGGGGAACGCGGCCTTGGCCGCGGCGACGGCCGCGTCGACCTCGTCCCGCCCGGCGAAGTCGACCGTCCCGGCGACGCGGCCGGACGCGGGCTCGTAGAGGTCGCCGCGCCGCGCGGACTCCCCGGCGAACGGCTTGCCGCCGATCCAGTGTGTGACGCGCTTGGTCATGCGGCTTCCTCGTTCACGGTCTCGAGCGATGCGATCAGGATGCCGAGGCCCTCGGCGGCCTCGGCGGCGGTCAGGGTCATCGGCGGCGCCATGCGCACCACGTTGCCGTACAGGCCGCCCTTGCCGATCAGCAGGCCCCGCTCGCGGGCGGCCTCCATCAGCGCGGCGGCGAGCGGCGGGCTCGGCTCGCCGGTGCGCGGGTCGGTCAGCTCGACCGCGAACATCAGGCCCTTGCCCCGGACGTCCGACACGATCGGCAGCCGCCCGGCGGCCCGGCGCAGACCGTCGATGATCGTCGCGCCCTGCTTCGCCGCGTTGGCCTGCAGGTCGTGGTCGAGGACGTAGTCGAGCGTCGCGTTCGCCGCGGCCATGGAGATCGGGTTGCCGCCGAACGTGGAGATGCCGAGCGCGGGCAGCGCGTCCATGAGGTCGCCGCGCGCGACGACGCCGCCGACGGCGAAGCCGTTCCCGAGGCCCTTGGCGAACGTCATCATGTCCGGGGTCACGCCGTGGCCGCCGATACCCCAGAAGTGCTCGCCCGTCCGCCCCCACCCGGTCTGCACCTCGTCGGAGATGAACAGGATGCCGAACTCGTCCAGGACGCTCTTGTAGGCGGCGAACAGGCCGTCCGGGGGCATCGTGAAGCCGCCGACGCCCTGGATCGGCTCGGCGACGAGCGCCGCGACGTCCCCGCCGGTCGCGGTGGCGAGCACGTGCCGCAGGTCGGCGACGCACGCCTCGATGTACCGCTCGTCGGACATGCCGGCGAACTGCGGGAGGTGCCGGTCGGCGCCGTGCAGGAAGTGGACGTCCAGCGGCGAGAACGACAGGTTCCGCCAGGCCCGGTTGCCGGTGACGCCCGCCGCCGCGAACGACCGGCCGTGGTAGCTCTGCCGCATCGCCAGGACCTGGTCGCTGCGCCGCGCGTACGCGGCGAGCAGCAGCGCCGTCTCGTTCGCCTCCGTCCCGGAGTTGGCGAAGAAGACCTTCGCGTCCGGGATGCCGGACAGCCGGGCGATCTTCTCGGCCAGCTCGACCTGGCCGCGCAGCAGGTAGGCGGTGGAGGTGTGCACGACGCCGGTGGCGAGCTGCCGCTCCACCGCGTCCCGCACCTCGGGGACGTCGTAGCCCAGCATGTTCGTGAGGATGCCGGTGAAGAAGTCGAGGTAGCCGTTCCCCTCGGCGTCGGTCACGCGGGCGCCCTTGCCGCCGGCGATCTCGATGGGGTCCGAATAGTTGAGCGCCATCCAGGACGGCATGACCGCCCGGTGGCGCCGGAGCAGGTTCGCGTGTTCCGACATGCCCCAAGTCTCGGCGGTGCCGACGTCCCGGGCCAGCCGCAGAGTGTCAGGACCGGGTGCTTCCCGTTAACGGTCTGCTCGGGGGCGGTACCGCCCGGATATCATCGCGGCGAGATGCTGCCCACTGTCGACGACGTCCTCCAGCTCGACGCGGTCCGCCGCGGCCAGCCGCGCGTCGTCGCGGGCGCGGACCGCACCGGCAACCGCGTCCGCTGGGTGCACGTCGCCGAGGTCACCGACATCGCGCACCTGCTGCACGGCGGCGAGCTCGTGCTGACGACCGGGATCGCGCTGCCGGACGAGCCGGAGCGGCTGCGCGCCTACATCGCCGACCTCGCCGAGGTCGGGGTCAGCGGGCTGATGATCGAGCTGGGCCGGCGCTACGCCAGCGTGCTGCCGCCCGCGCTGGTCTCGGCCGCCGAGGACCACGGCCTCCCGGTGGTCGTCCTCGCGCACGAGCCCGCGTTCGTGGACATCACCGAGGCCGTGCACGCCCGGATCGTGCGCGAGCAGTTCGCCGAGCTGCGCGCCTCCGAGCGGCTGCACGAGATCTTCACCCAGCTGTCGGTCGAGGGCGCCTCCACCGACGAGGTCGTCCGGCAGGTCGCCGCGCTCGGCGGGCACCCGGTCGTGCTGGAGAACCTCGCCCACCAGGTCCTGGCCGCCGACGCGGCCGGCGCCGACCCGGCGGAGCTGCTGTCGGCGTGGGAGACCCGGTCGCGGGCGGTGCGGCCGGGCCGCCGCACCGGCTACGACCCGGTGTCCGGCTGGCTGGTGACGATGGTCGGCGCCCGCGGCGAGGACTGGGGCCGCCTCATCGTCGACCTCGGGTCGCCGCCGACGCCGCGCGAGACCGTGCTGATCGAGCGGGCCGCGACCACCCTCGCGCTCGGCCGGCTGCTGGACCGGCACGCCGAGAGCGTCGAGCGGCAGGCGCACGGGACGATCATCGCCCGCATCCTCGCGCACGCCTACTCCGACCCGCAGGAGGCCGCGGCCCGCGCCCGCGCGCTCGGCGTGCCGCTGTCCGGCCGGCGGCTGCTCGGCGTGGTGCTGCGGCACCGCGGCCCCGGCTCGCCCGCGCCGCCGGTCGGGGAGCTGTCCGCGCTCGCCGAGACGGCCGCCGCGGCCTGCCGGGACGCCCGCCTCGCCGCGCTGGTCGGCGTGCTGGACGAGGGCGGCCCGCACGCCCGCGTCGGCGTCCTCGCCTCGCTGCCGGCCCGCGCGGACGCCGAGACGGCGCTCACCGAGGTCGCCACCCGCGTCCGCAAGCGGTCCGGTGACACGGTGATGGCGGCCGGGTCGGTGGTGGAGACGATCCAGGACGTGCGGAGGTCGTTCCTGGAGGCCGAGCAGGTCGCCGACGTCGCCGCCCGCGGCTCCGGCGCCCGCCTGTTCTACCGGCTCCCCGACCTGCGGCTGCGCGGCCTGCTGCACCTGCTCCGCGACGACGCCCGCGTCCAGACGTTCGTCGAGCGGGAGCTCGGGCCGCTGCTGGAGTACGACGCGCAGCGCGGCAGCGACCTCACCCGCATCCTGGAGCTCTACCTGGAGGCGGGCCGGAACAAGGCGGTCGCCGCGCAGCAGGCGCACCTGTCCCGTCCCGCCTTCTACGAGCGGCTGCGCCGCATCGAGCGGGTCCTCGACGCCGATCTCGACGACGTGGAGTCCTGCGTGTCGTTCCACGTCGCCCTGCTGGCGCTGAGCTCCGTCCGGTGGGAGCGCCCCTGACCGGTCCGGGCCCTGGCCGGTGAAGGACGTCCGTGACGGCGCTTGACCTCGCTCGCATACGCTTCACTCCTTGGCCTCCTCTCCTGCCAAGAGGCAGGGGATTCCAACCGTCGCCGGTTGGGTCTCCTGCTCCACTGCCGACTGCCCCGTCCGGGAGGACTCCCGTTGAGGTCTGATACCGGCTCCACAGGCCGACACCGCCGGCCCGGCCGCGTCCCGGCTCACCGTCACCGTGGACGGCTCGCCCCCGTCCGGCAGCGGACGCGACCACCCACTGGCCGAGGGCTCGGACATCTTGGCCAGTGGGTGGGAGTCTCCACGGAGGGTTCCCGATGACGGACGCGGCGTTGCATGTGCATCGATATGGAGACCCGGCGGGCGAACCCGTCGTCCTGCTGCACGGGGTGACGGGCCATGGGGCGCGGTGGCGGCGGACGGCGGAGGCGTATCTCGCGGACCGCGCCGTCCTGGCGCCCGACCTGCGCGGGCACGGGCGGTCGCCGCACGAGCCGCCGTGGACGGTCGAGCGGCACGTGGCGGACGTCCTGGCCCTGCTGGACGCGGAGGGCGTCGAGCGGGCCGACCTCGTCGGGCACTCCTACGGCGGGATGATCGCGCTGCATCTGGCGCGGACGGCGCCGCGGCGGGTGCGGCGGCTGCTGCTGCTCGACCCGGCGATCGGGCTCGCCCCGGCGGACGCGGCGCGGGAGGCCCGCGGTTACCTGGTCCCGGTGTCGTTCGCGGACGCCGCCGAGGCCCGCGCGTACCGGGCGGCGCGCTGGTCGGACGCGCCGGCCGGCGCCGTGGACGAGGAGGTCGCCGAGCACCTCGAGCCGTCCCCGGACGGGCGCCTGCGGTGGCGGTTCGAGCCGGCGGCGGTGGTGACCGCCTACTCGGAGATGGCCCGCCCGCACCTCACGCCGCCGGCGGACGTGGCCACCCACCTGGTGATCGCGGCGCGGGCCGACCTCGTCCGGCCCGAGTTCGTGGTGGACTGCCGCGCGGCGCTCGGTCCCGGCCTCGTGATCAGCGAGATCGAGGCCGGGCACATGCTCTACGTCGACCGCCTGGAGGAGACCGGGACGCTGATCGCCGGCTGGCTCAGCGGAGCAGCCGCCGGCCGGTGACCACCGGCAGCGTCAGCGGGGTGTGCAGGCCCGGCGGGGCCTCGGCCGCCGCCGGGACGGCGCCGGCCGTGCGGTGCGCGGTGGCGCGGCCGCCGGCGAGGTCCATCCGCACGGCCGGTTCGCCGGCGATCTCGACGCGGTGGCCGTCCTCGGCGCCGAACGGCGGGGCCGGCCAGTGCGGAGCGAGGTCGGCGCGCGCCCGCACCACGCGGTCCACGGTGATCACCGGCCGGCCGCGCAGGACGCCCGACACCTGGAACCGCAGGCCCGCCAGGGCTCCCTTCGCGATCCGGCCGGCGGGGCCGTCGATCTCCTCAGGGGCCGCGCACACCTCGTGGGTCTCGGTGAGATCGTCCAGCGGGACGGCCAGGTGCCGGGCGAGGAGCCGGACGACCGGCCCCCAGCGCCGCACGGGCGCGCCGGGCCGCACGATCGGCGGGCGGCGGCCGATGGGCGCGCCGAGCCCGAACCGGGCGGCGGCCTGCGTGCCCACTCGCCGGAACTCGGTGATCCTGATCGCCTCGACGCGCCCGCAGCCCCCGCTGAGCAGCGCCGGGAGCACGTCCCCCGCCGGCCCGGTGCCGAGCGCGAGGCAGGCGGCCCCGCCCGTCGCGCAGGCCGCGCGGAGCCGCCGGACCACGGCCGGGTCGGCGGACGGCGGGTCCAGCAACGCGGGCGGGCCCGTCGAGACGACCCCGGCGCCCGCCTCCAGCGCACGGCACAGATCGTCGATCGAGCCGCCGGTGTGGCAGACGACGTGGGGCCGCCTCGCCAGCAGCCCGGCGGGGTCACCGGCAGCGAGAATCCCCAGGGGGCGCCCGGTTCCGGCCAGTTCGGCGGCGTCCACGCCCTCCTGGCGGGGGGCGCCGGTCACGACGCCGGCGAGTTCGAGGTCCGGATGCCCGATGAGGGCCCGGAGCGTCCGCCCGTCGACGGCGCCGGCGGCCCAGTAGCCGACGAGATAGGACATACCACCAGCTTTCGAGCAAGTGCCGGGTCAACTGCCGGCGCAGTGTAGGCACAGGGCCGCGACCAGGACGATCCCCTTCCGCGACGTACATCGGTGCACTCGCGGGAAGGAGACCCTGGTGAGTGTTCACACGGGTCCGCGCACGTTCGGGGTGGAGGAGGAGCTGCTCCTCGTCGACCCGGCGAGCGGTGCGCCGCAGGCCGTCTCCGGTTCCGTCATCCGCTACGCGCGGCGCCACGACGAACTGTTCCTGACCGGCGGCCGGCGGTCGAGATCGCTGGAGACCGAGCTGCAGCGCGAGCAGCTCGAGACCGCGACGCCGGTCTGCCGGACGCTCGGGGAGCTGTCCGAGCACGTCCGGACGGCGCGGCTGGCGGCGGCGAAGTCGGCGGCCGGGGTGGGCGCCGCCGTCGCCGCCCTCGCCACCTCGCCGGTGAGCGTCCGCCCGTCGCTGACCCCGTCGCACCGCTACCTGCGGATGGCCGACGCCTACGGGCCCGCCGCCGACGAGCAGCTCACCTGCGGCTGCCACGTGCACGTCGGCATCGACTCGCCGGACGAGGGCGTCGCCGTCCTCGACCGGATCCGGCCATGGCTGCCGCCGCTGCTGGCCCTGAGCGGCAACTCGCCGTTCTGGCAGGGCGCCGACACCGGCTACGACAGCTGGCGGCACCAGGTGTGGAGCCGCTGGCCGTCCAGCGGCCCCACCGAGCTGTTCGGCTCCGCCGCGCGGTACCGGTCGACGATCGAGGCGCTGCTCGCGACGGGCGCACTCGTCGACGAGGGCATGATCTACTTCGACGCCCGCCTGTCCCGGCACTACCCGACGGTGGAGATCCGGGTACCGGACGTCTGCCTGGACGCCGACGACGCCGTGCTGATGGCCGCGTTCGTCCGGGCCCTGGTCGACACCGCGGCCGAGGCGTGGCACGCCGGCGCGCCGCCCGACCCGGTGCGGGCCGACCTGATGCGGCTGGCGATGTGGCGGGCGGGCCGCTCCGGCCTGCGCGGCGACCTCGTCCACCCGCGCACCTGCCGCGCCGCCCCCGCCGCCGCGGTCGTCGGGGCACTGCTCGACCACCTCACTCCCGCGCTCGACCGCGCCGGCGACCTCGAACCCGCCACCCGCCTCCTCCGCGGCCTGCTCGAACGCGGCAACGGCGCCCGGCACCAGCGCGGCGTCCACGCCCGCACCCACGACATCGCGGCCGTCGTGGCGGACGCGGTCGACCGCACCGCGGCCGTCTGATCGGGCAGTATCGCCCCATGCTGGACGACGCCGCCCTGGAGAGATCATCGATCGTGGCGAACTGCGCCATGAACCGCGAACGGACGCTGAAGGGCTACGTCCGCGAACTGGGCGTCCACGTCCTGGCCGAGGCCGGCCGCCGCCTGACAGCGTCCCTGTGCCGGGCGGGCTTCGCCTACGACCCGAGGCGCCGCCGCATCTCACTACGCGGCCACCGCAAGATCGAGCTGCCCTACCACTACATAGGAGCCGACGACCGAGCAGGCCCGAACTACACGGGCCAACCGGCCGTCGACTCCTTCTACACCCCGGCTTGAACCCCAGCCACCAGAACGCGGGCATGCCCGGCGACGCAGGCGACCGCAGCGACGCCGCGCACGCCGGCACGGGCACGATGGACCGCAACGGCGGCGTGAGGATCGCCTGCGTCGCTAACGGGGGTTCCAGGGGGTCGCCCCCCTGGGCTGGAACGGGAGGTAGCGGTCGGCGCGGCGGGGGCGGGCGCGCAGGCCGGTGGACTCGACGGCGAGGATGCGGTCGAAGCGGAAGGCGCGGACGCCGCGCCGCATCCGGCACCAGCCGACGAGGTACCAGTGGTCGCGGTGGACGAGGCAGGTGACGGGCTCGACCTCGCGGATCGTGACGTTGGCGCCGGCGTCGCCGTAGCAGAGGCGGACGACGCGGTGCTCGGTGATGGCGGCGGCGACCACGCGGGCGCGGTCGGAGGTGGAGGCGTCCAGCGGGGCGGTGAGGGTGGCGAGGGTGG
>NZ_SMJW01000550.1 GCF_004348335.1 Actinomadura bangladeshensis
CCGGATGATCTGCTGCAGCCGGCGCCCCTCGTCCTGGGTCAACCGCCGTGCTCTGACTGGCTCTGCCACCAGCCCGCCCCTCTCTCGATAACGACCTGTCGTCATCGAGGGTGGAGCCGATCAACCTGCCCGTCCCTGACCCTGTCCGGCGTGTCACCCAACCCGGTGGACGTTTGTGGTCACCGCACTAGACGAAGAAGCCGTCCGCGATGAGCTCCGGCAGGACCGCGTCGGCGTGCGCGCGCACCTGGGCCGCGTCCATGCCGGTCAGCTGGGCGATGGCGGCGAGCAGCGGATCGAGCGGCAGGGTGCCGTCGCAGACTCCGGCGAGTCCGGCCTCGACCGTCCCGACGCCGGCCGCGCGGCGCAGCCGCCCGGCCTGCCGCAGGACGATCCGCTCCGGATCCTCGGCGCCGGGCGGGCCCACCTGTTCCTGGACGAGCCCGGGCGCCGCCGCCAGCAGTTGTCCACAGCTTGTGGAAAACTCGGCGCCCTTGACGAGCCCGTCCAGGACGTCCGCGACATAGGCGCCGACGGGTTCCTCGACGGCGTGCCGCACCTCCTCGACCCGGACCACCGGACGCTCGCTCCGCCGCAACGTGATCCACCCGAACCCGACCCCGGCGACCCGATGCCGCTCGAAGTAGTCGAGCCACGCCTCGTACCGGGCCCGGTACTCGGGCGTCCCGGCCTCGCACGAATCCCGCAGCCACAGTTCGGCGTACTCGGCCGGATCCTGGACGTCCCGCTGGACGATCCACGCGTCGCACCCGTCCACCCACGCACCGACGCGCTCCTCCCAGGGAACGCCGTCGACGTGCAGCCAATTGGCCAAGAGCTGGCAATATCCGCCCTCGGTCAGGTAATCGGACGCCTTTCCGACGAGCGACCGGCAGAAGTCGTCCCCCGCCATCCCCGACTCGCGATAGGTGAACCGGGGCCCTTCCGCCGGCGCCACCACGAAGGGCGGATTCGACACGATCAGATCGAACCGCCGCCCTTGGACCGGCTCCAGCAGCGACCCCTCGACAAGCTCCGCGCCCTCGACGCCCGAAAGCGCGAAACTCATCGCGGCCAACCTCAGCGCCCGCGGATTGACGTCAGTGGCGGTGACCCTCGCCCCGGGATTCCGGGCCGCCGCATGGGCCGCCTGCACCCCGCACCCGGTCCCGAGATCGAGCAGGTTATCCACACCCCTGTGGACAACCAGCCGCGCCAGATTCCCGGACGCCCCGCCCGTCCCCACGACA
>NZ_SMJW01000551.1 GCF_004348335.1 Actinomadura bangladeshensis
GCACTGGAGTGCGTCCTCAAGAGCATAAGGGCGCCCGGTGGTGCTTTCCCCCGGACGGGGAGAGCACCACCGGGCGCCCGGTTCGCCGCGGATCAGCGCGCGGCGCCGCGCGCCGTGCGCCTCACCTGCGGCTCACTCGCTTTCGAGGCCGTTCTGCAGGGCCTGGACCTCCGCGGACGTGGCGCCGATCACCTTGTACTCGGCGTGCTTGTAGAACGTGCCGCCGGTGCCCTTGGCCCAGCTCCGCCACGCGCTGGTGGCGACCCGGCAGCTCGCCCACTGCGACGTGGTGCCGGTGATGGTGATCTGGGTCGTGCAGTTGCCGAGGTCCTTGCCGGTCAGCGTGCCGGCGGTGATCCGGAACCGGACGTCGATCGTGACGGGCTTGTCCACGCCGAACGGCGGGCGGATCTTGGCCTGCACGGTGCAGCCGGTGCTGCTGTTGCAGCCGCCCTTCTTCCACTCGTCGACCGACGGCCGGGCCGAGCCGTTGAAGGAGTTCTTCAGCTCGCCCATGCTCGAGCGCATGTCGGAGATGAGGGACGAGGCGTCACCGGAGCTCTGCGGGGTGACGTCCACCGTGACGCGCGGGGAGGTCGCCTCGTAGCGCAGCAGCTCCGCGTCGTCCTCGTCGGTGATGTAGATGGTGGAGGAGAAGGTGCTGAACTTCAGGGCCTTCTTGCCCTGCCAGGTGGTCTCGAGCGGCTTGACCCGGGACGTCCTGGCGGTGCGGAGCTTGGAGGCCAGCACCGACGGCGTCAGCTGCCGCTGGAAGTCGATGTCGAGCTCGTCGTCGTCCAGCCGGCCCCACTGCTGGCCGGCCTTCAGGTAGAAGGGATCGTCGGTGGTGATCTCCTTCTCCCAGTACGACTTGTCGGCCTTCACGAACAGCTTGCCGTCCGCGGAGAGCACGGTGACCCTGTTGCCGCCCCAGGTGACGTCGCCCATCGCGCGGCCGCCCTTGGTGACGTTCAGCTCGCCGCGCAGGGTCTCGGAGCCGCTGAAGGTGCCCTTCAGGGTGACGGCGCGGGCCGTGGCCATGCTCGTGGCGGCCGCGGTCAGCTTCTCCTCGGGCGACTTGCCGCCGCTCGCGGTCACCGCGTACACCACCACGGCGATGATGATGAGGAACACGAGGCCGCCGCCGATGAGCCCGATCATGAGCCCGCCGCCTCCGCCGCGCCTCGGCGGCGGCATCGGGGGGCCCATCGGGG
>NZ_SMJW01000552.1 GCF_004348335.1 Actinomadura bangladeshensis
CTTCACGTGAAAAGTGCTTTCGGACTGGTGCGGACAGGACTCTCGACAAGCCCTATCCTCCCAGCTCGGGAGCACTTTTCTTGTCTAAACGGTCACTCTCGACCCGCCGCCCGGTGAAAGCCCGAGGTTAGCGGAAGACGCCGATGCCGTTGGCCACGGCGCGTTCCGTGCCGTCCGACGGGGTGTTGCGGACGGACACCGAGGCCGCGCCGGGGGCGCGCGCGACGAGGGTCGAGGAGCCGCCGCCGTCGAGGTTCACGGCGTCGTCGGCGCCGACCTCGTCCAGGAGGGACGCCAGTTCGGCGACGGTCAGGCCGCCGCTCCGCTCCGACCTGCCGTCCGCGACGAGGAGGTAGAAGCGGCGCCCGTCGCGGCTGACCCCGGCGGCGGTGCGCGGGGCCGGGCCGTTCGGGCTCAGACCGTCCAGCGGCTCCCCGTCCCGGAGGATCGGGAACCCGCCGACGGCGAACCGGAAGCGGACCGGGCCGGTGAACCGGTAGGACACCCGCACCCGGTCGCCGGGCCGCAGCCGTCGCAGCGCGTCGGCGCCCTTCTCCCGTCCGACCAGAACGGTCGTGTCCGCCGGGATCGCGCCCGCGCCGACCGTGTCGGACACCCCCAGGACCACGCCCTTCCGGACGGTCACCTCGGCGGTGTCGGTGCTGCACGGGGCGTTGCGGGCCTCGTCCGTCCCGCAGACGGCGCGCTGCCGGGACACCTCGCCCCACCGCGAGTCGAACGCGCCGACGCCGCCGACGCGGAGCGCGTACTGGTTCAGCCCGCGCAGCGCGATCGACGTCTTCCCCGCGCGGACGGTGCCGGTCAGGTGGAGCCGTGCGACATGCCCGCGCCGGTCGGCGCCGACGCCGATGACGTCCTCGGCGGACGTTCCGGGCGGCAGCGCCGGCCCGAACCGCTGCCCGTCCGGCACCGCGCCCTTGAGCGGACGCCCCTCCGCCACCGCCGGGCCGGACGACGACCCGGTCGCCGCCACCCCCGGATGCGTCTCGCTGACGTTGAAGAAGTCGCCGTTGACCCCTGCCACCGCTCCCTGCGCGTCCGCCATGGCCGACACCGTCCGGCGCGCGGCGACGACCGGCGGGTGCAGCAGTCCGACGGAGACCTTCGGGCCGCGCAGGTCGACGTCCACCAGGCCGCCCAGCACCCGCCCGCCGGTGCCGGACGTCTCGAAGGTCCGGAAG
>NZ_SMJW01000553.1 GCF_004348335.1 Actinomadura bangladeshensis
CGACCGGGGCCTCCCCGCCCGCTGACCCGCCACCGGCCCGCGCGTCAGTGCCGTCGTGCCTTGACTGCCGCGCAGAAGTTCAGTCAGAAGCGAACGGGGGCCTTTGCCACCACCGCGGCTCGGGGACGGAGGACTGTCTTGCTCAGGGGCGGGCGCGGACGGCGGCGAGGTCGGGGGTGGCCGGGGTGACCAGGGCGAGGCGGGCGCCGGTCGGGTCGGTGATGATGGAGAAGCGGCCCGGCTCGATGTCGGTCGGCGGGACGTGGATGCGGGCGCCCAGCTCGGCGGCCCTCGCGGCGGACTCGTCGCAGTCCGCCACCCAGTAGTACGGGATCCAGTGGGCCGGGTAGCCGGGCGGCCAGTGCTCGTCCATCGACACCATGCCCGCCACGGACCAGTCGCCGACCTTCCAGATGGTGTAGACGGAGCCGTAGTAGTCGCGGTCCACGGCCTTCCAGCCGAAGACCGCGCCGTAGAAGCGGCGGGCGGCGCCGATGTCGCGGCAGGCCAGCTCCACCCAGCACAGCGTCGCCGGCTCGTCCATGACCCCCGCGCCCTGCAGGTGGTAGGGGTACCAGAGGGCGAAGTCGGCGCCCTCCAGGTCGGAGCACAGCGACAACTGCCCGAGGTCGGCGACGTCGGTCGGCTCCACGAGGACCATGCCGCCCGCCGCGCGCACGGCGTCGACGGAGGCCGCCATGTCGGCCGTGCGGAAGTAGCACGTCCAGGACGAGTGCAGGGAGTCGTCCGCGAGGAACTGCATCCCGCCGATCTCCGGCCCCTGGACGCCGCCGAGGGTGAAGATCTCGTATTCGCCGATATCGGCGGTCAGCGTGTAGGAGTACCAGCCGAACAGGTCGCGGTAGAAGTCCCTCGACCGCTCCGGGTCCGGACTGGCCAGCTCGGCCCAGGTCGGGTGGCCGGGCTCGTAGGAGGTCACCTCGGGCATCGCCGGTCCCTGACAGCTCGCATGCCGTCCACGCTAGTGCGGTGACCACAAACGTCCACCGGGTTGGGTGACACGCCGGACAGGGTCAGGGACGGGCAGGTTGATCGGCTCCACCCTCGATGACGACAGGTCGTTATCGAGAGAGGGGCGGGCTGGTGGCAGAGCCAGTCAGAGCACGGCGGTTGACCCAGGACGAGGGGCGCCGGCTGCAGCAGATCATCCGG
>NZ_SMJW01000554.1 GCF_004348335.1 Actinomadura bangladeshensis
CCCCCACTCGAAGCGACCCCCCACCCGAAGCGACCTCCAAGGGGGTGCCATGACCTCACGGGCCGCGGATGCCCCTTCGTGCGGGTTCCCACGATCAGGGGTGGGGGCAGGTGCCCTTCCGTGCAGGGCGCGGTCGCGGCTGAGGTAGTGCCTCCGGGGTGCGGCTCTGGAGGCGGTGCGCTGTTGGGGTTTTGGGTGGGTGGTTGCGGCGGGGGCGGAGAGGTCGGACGATAAGGTCGCTCATCGTGGCGGGTGCCGGGGTCCGGGTGTCCGCCGACGCTCCTCCGACCGCGCATGGGAACGGGATGTCGACGCTGAACCGTCTGGTGCTGTGGAACATCGATCACACGCTGGTCGACGTCGGGCGGGTCACCCGGGACGCCTACGCCGAGGCGTTCCAGCGGACCATCGGGCGGCCGCTGGTCCGGCTCGCGCCCACCCCCGGCCGCACCGAGTCCGAGATCATCTTCGAGACGCTCGCGTTCAACGACGTCGTCACCACCGACGACCATCTGCCCGCGTTCTTCGACGCGCTCGCGGAGGCGTTCGCGTCCCGCCGCGCCGATCTGCGCGCGCACGGGCGGGTCCTGGCCGGTGCCGGGGAGGCCGTTGAGGCGCTCGCGCACGTCCCCGGCGTGGTGCAGTCCGTGCTGACGGGTTCCCTCCAGCCGAACGCCATGTTGAAGGTCCGCGAGCTGGGCCTCGCCGGGCGCCTCGACCTGGACGCGGGCGGCTACGAGAACGGCGTCTACAGCAAGGCCGCCCTCCTCGAACTGGCCCGCAGCCGCGCCGGCGACCGGCACGGCACGCGCTATCCCGACTCCGCGACCGTGTACATCGCCGACTCGCCCCGCGACGTCCAGGCGGCCCACATCGCCGGCTCCCCGATCATCGCGGTCGCCACCGGCAGTGCCACCGAGGCCGAACTCCGTGCCGCCGGTGCGGAGACCGTCCTCGCCACTCTCGCCGACACCGACGCCGTCGTGTCGGCAGTGGCCGATCTGACCCGTATCTGACCCCATACCGATCCGTCCTTCCCTGTCGGTGCGACCCGTGCCACCCAGTGTCGGCAGGTGCGGCGGGCCGGGGAACTGGAATGCGGTTCTGTGGAAAAGGCGGGCTGTGTGGGCGGTGAGGATGATCCGGCCCGAGGGTGTGTGGGCGGGC
>NZ_SMJW01000555.1 GCF_004348335.1 Actinomadura bangladeshensis
CCGGCTACTTGAGGAGCTGGCGGGCCATGACCATGCGCTGGATCTGGTTGGTGCCCTCGTAGATCTGGGTGATCTTGGCGTCGCGCATCATCCGCTCCACCGGGAACTCCCGCGTGTACCCATAACCGCCCAGAAGCTGCACCGCGTCGGTGGTGACGTCCATCGCCACATCCGAGGCCAGCGCCTTGCACGCCGAGGACACGAACGTCAGATCCGCGACCTTCTCACCGCTCATCGCCCGCTCGGACTTGATCGCCGCGTGGTAGGTCAGCTGCCGCGCACCCTCCAGCCGCATCGCCATGTCGGCCAGCATGAACTGCACACCCTGGAAATCGGCGATCGGCCTGCCGAACTGCCTGCGCTCCTTGACATACCCGAGCGCGAAGTCCAGCGCCCCCTGAGCAATGCCCAGCGCCTGCGCCGCGATGGTGATGCGGGTGTGGTCCAGCGTCGCCAGCGCCGTCTTGAACCCCGTCCCCTCCGCCCCGATGATCCGATCGGCCGGGATACGGGTGTCCTCGAAGATCACCTGCCGGGTCGGAGAACCCTTGATCCCCAGCTTGCGCTCCTTGGCCCCGAACGACACCCCCGGGTCGGACTTCTCCACCACGAACGCCGAGATCCCCCGCGCACCGGCCGAGGGGTCGGTGACCGCCATCACCGTGTAGTACTCCGACACCCCCGCGTTGGTGATCCACATCTTCGCGCCGTTGAGCACCCAGTGCTCACCGTCCCGCACCGCACGCGTCTTCATCCCGGCCGCGTCCGAACCCGCATCGGCCTCCGACAGCGCGTAGGAGAACATCGCCTCCCCCCGCGCGACCGGCGCCAGATACCTCTTCTTGAGCTCCTCCCCGCCCGCCAGCAGCACCGGCACCGTGCCCAGCTTGTTCACCGCCGGGATCAGCGACGACGACCCGCACGCCCGCGCGACCTCCTCGATCACGATCACCGTGGCGAGCGCATCCGCTCCCGCGCCCCCGTACGATTCGGGCACGTGCACCGCATGCAGATCCGCCGCGACCAGCGCGTCCAGGGCCTCCTGCGGGAACCGGGACTCCTCGTCCACCTCCGCCGCGAAAGGAGCGATCTTGGCCTCGGCCAGCTCACGCACCGTGCGCCGCAGCAGCTCATGCTCCTCGGACGGCGCATACG
>NZ_SMJW01000556.1 GCF_004348335.1 Actinomadura bangladeshensis
GGGCTGGAGCGGGCGGCGCAGCACGGTCGCCGACAGCGGGCGCGGCGCGGGCGGCGGGCTGAGCGGGTCGCCGCCGGTGTAGCGGTCGCCGAGCGACTCGGCCGCGATCTTCTCCTGCAGGTGGACGATCCCGTGCAGCAGCGCCTCCGGACGGGGCGGGCAGCCGGGCACGTACACGTCCACCGGGATGATCTGGTCGACGCCCTTGGTGACGCAGTAGGAGTCCCAGTACGGTCCGCCGCAGTTGGAGCAGGCGCCGAACGAGATCACGTACTTGGGTTCGGGCATCTGCTCGTACAGGCGCCGCACCGCGGGCGCCATCTTGTCGCTGACGGTGCCGGAGACGACCATCAGGTCGGCCTGCCGCGGGCCGGGCGCGAACGGGATGACGCCGAGCCTGATGAAGTCGTGCCGGCTCATCGACGTGGCGATGAACTCGATGGCGCAGCAGGCCAGGCCGAAGTTGAAGACCCACAGCGAATAGCGGCGGCCCCAGTTGAGCACGAACTTGATCGGCTTGGGCGCGAGCCGCGACAGCGGCCCGACGCTCGGCGGCGGTAGATCGATGGTGCCCACAGCGCCATTGTTACAGCGCGGCCGGGATCACACCCAGGAGAGGACGCCCTTCTTCCCCGCGTACGCGAGCCCGGTCGCGAGGAACGCGAGAAAGACGAACATCTCACCGAGCGTCGTCGCCCCGTAGCCCGGATCGGAGAAGACCGTCGCCCAGGGGAACAGGAACACCGCGTCCACGGCGAACACCACGTACAGGTAGGCGAAGACGTAGTAGCGCACGTAGGAGTGGGCCCAGCCCTCGCCCACCGGGTCGACGCCGCACTCGTACGTGGTCAGTTTCTCCGCCGTGGGGCGATCCGGACGCAGCATCCGGTTCGCGGCGAGCGCCCCGCCGACGATCCCCGCGCCGACGAGGAGCAGGACGACCACAACGACATACGTGTCGAAATAGTTATGCACCAGATCCTCCTCGTATGCGTCTCATCCAGTATCCCCGGGCCGAAGGTCAGGGGAGTGTGGCGTCGTACCTCCACCCCGGAGGAGCACAATGTCATGCTTTTGCTGCACACTAGGCTTGCATTGGGTCAGGTTGACCTGGAAGGACGTGACCGGATGAGCAACCCCCCGCCTCCCCCTGGC
>NZ_SMJW01000557.1 GCF_004348335.1 Actinomadura bangladeshensis
GGAGGAGGGGCGGGGGCAGCAGCGGGTCGTTCAACAGGTGGCGGAGGACGGCGGCGGCCAGGGTGAAGCGCTCGGCCATCTCGCTGGCGGACGTCAAGGCGGTGCGGAGGGCGTCGGCCTTGGTCGTCCAGGTGTCCAGGTCCCAGAGGGTGGCGGCCAGCAGTGCCGGGTCCTCTTCGGGGCGGCCCACCAGGAATGTGCACTGGCGGACGACCGGGTCCGGGCGGGTGCGGGTCAGGTTGGCGGGACGCAGCCAAGTGCCCTCGCGCAGTTCGGCGAGGCGGAGCGCGGACATGGCCTGGCGGAGCGCGGCGCGGTCGGCGGCCGGGCGGCGTTCGGCGGTGATGACGGCGATCTCCCAGGTGCCGTCCCAGGGGAGGGTCCGCGGCGAGCGGCTCTCGTCCTGGCGGGCCTGGCGGGCGAGAAGGCGTTCGGTCAGGGTGTACTCGCCGCCGGACTGGACGAGGTCGCCGGCGGTGACCATGCGCGAGAGCGCGACCCGGATCGTCCCCTCGGCGATGCCGAACAGGTCGCCGACGCGGACGAGGTGGCGGGCCGGGAGGCGCGGCGGATGGACGCCCAGGAGCGTGCTCAGCACCACCGAGCGGGCGGTGAGCGGGCGGATCTCCGGGTGGTCCATGACTGGAGTCGACTCTAGGCCACCCGGATCAGCCACTCGCCTCGCGCCTCCACGAGCAGGAACGCCGAGCCCGCCAGTTCGCCTTCGGCGGAGGAGATGCCCTTGCCGGACAGGACGGTCGGGCCGTGGCCGAATTCCGGGGTCAGCTCGGTGACGGAGAACTTGCCCCCTTCCCTGTGGTCCATCTGGATTCGTGCCGCGCCGCCGACGTAGCGGCAGAGGAACGGGCCGCGTGAGGCGATGGTCCGGTCGAGGGAGGGAGCGCTGTCACCGGGTTGCAGCCACGCCGACCATGTGCCGGTGCTTTCGATGCGCAGTTGGAGGGGCCATTCGGTGCTCAGGGAAAGCGGCCGCACTGTGCGGAAGGGCAAGGGGGCGTCGCCTAGTGCGGTGACCACGAACGTTCGCCGGGTCTTGTCATGCTGCTTTGGGGCGGGGTCGTCCCCAGCGTTGCTGGCGTTCGCTGCGGACCCGGGCGCGTTCGCGGCGTTGGGCGGCCAGCACGTCG
>NZ_SMJW01000055.1 GCF_004348335.1 Actinomadura bangladeshensis
GCGTCGGTCGATCCGTCGTCGACCAGGACGACGTCCAATTCGCGGACCGACTGGCGGGCGATCGAGGCCAGGCATTCCTCAAGATACGGTTCGACGTTGTAAATGGGCACCACCACACCGACACGCGCCTCGGACTCCATTCGCCATGCCTCCACTCGCTCCCAGGGACCATCCCGAACACGGCTCCGCAGCGGACTCCCGCTATTCAGCATGCCAGCATTGACCGGGTGCCCTGATCAGCTTCCCGGCGTTTCACACACTGGCGGACGCCACTGACCGCTAACAGGGACCTTCGTCCTCGAAAACGCCTTTAAATTCTCCTGCCTCAGCGCGGACTCGGGCCCATCGTCTTTCGGACCCGCGGCTTATTCGCCTACCGCGGCGGCTATTTCGCAGAGATATCCCGGTGAGCGGCGGATCCGGCCGGCTTCGCGGGCCGGGCGGCGCCCGAGCCGATCAGGAGCCGCGTCAGCAGCAGCACGCCGGTGAGGCCGGCTGCGGTCCACAGCACCACATCGGCGGGCGCGCCCAGCGACATGGCACCCGACGCGGCCGCCGCACCGAACGCGGGCAGCACGACGTACCGCCACCGCCCGGCCCGCCTGGCCGAGACGGCCGGACCCGGAGGCCCGGCCGCGGCACCGCGCCCAGTCCTCATGCCGGACCGGCGAACTGGGCGATGTCCTCGCCTGCCACGCCGTGCAGCCGGTCGGCGAGGTCCGCCAGCGCCCGGCTGGCGGCCAGTTCCTCACCGATCTCCCGGACCTCGCGGTCGACCGGGTTGCGGCGCGCCCGGCCGTACCCGACCGGCTTCTTCTCGCCACCGGTGAACAGGACCGCGCGGGCGAGAGTGTCCGTGCCGTCTTCGCTGATGTAGAGCTCCACACTCCACTGCTTGGCGTCCATGACGACCTCCTTCGCTTGGCCGCTTCATCTCCATCCTTCGAGGGCATCGGCCGGCAGGGCAGGGCCGGAGGTCCCCCGCCCGTCGAGGCGAACGGCCCGCGGCCTCACCGGAACCGGCCGACGACCGCGACCGGGCATTCCGCGTGATGGATCACACCGTGTCCGACGGAGCCGAGCCTCGGCACGCCTCTTCGGTGACGGCTCGCGCCGACGACGAGGAGATCGACCGCCCGCGACACCCCGGACAGGATGGACACCGGGTGCCCCACGAGCACCTCGTTCACCACCTCGACCAGCGGATACCGCTCGTGCAGCGGGGCGTAGTCGGCGATGATCCTCCCGCGCCGCTCGTCGTTCATCCGGTCTTCGTCAATCGAGTACCCGGATTCGGCCAGGCCCGCCGAGATCTGCCAGGCGTGCACGACGCGCAGCCGCGCCCCGCGGACGGCGGCGGCGTCGAACGCGTACTCCAGCGCATCGCCCGCCTCGTCCTCGATGTCGTACCCCACCGCGACCTCCCCCCGGCCCGTGCCCGCCGCGCCGCGGACGACCACGACCGGAACGGCCGAATGCCCGGCCACGCGAAGGCTCACGGAACCGAGAAGGAGGCCGGCGAAGCCGCCGCGGCCGCGCTGGCCGACCACCAGCTCGAACGCGTGCTCCGACTCGTCCCGCAGCGCGTCCGGCGCCGCATTGACCTGCAGCGCCGTGGTCACTCGCAGCCCGGGCCAGTGCGTCCGCACGCGTTTCTCCGACTCCACCAGGACGGCGCGGCCCGCACGTGACACGCTTTCCGACTCAGCGGGCGGCGTGAACCGGCGGACCTGATACGGCCAGATCTGCGCTGCGTGCACGATGTGCAGCGGCCGGTGGCGCCGCGCCGCATCGGCGGCCGCCCAATCCACGGCGCGCTCGGCGATGCCGGATCCGTCCGTTCCCACAACGATCGGTGCGGACATGGGCTCCTCCAACGATCAGGCATGTTTCCGCAGCCACTTCCACACTGATGAGCTCCGGCAGCCGGTCGCAAGGGACCAAGGTCCGGCATCGGCCGGGGCCTTCGACGACACCCGTGCCCATCGCCTACGGCGTCCTCGTCGACGCGACGGAGTGAGGTTCCGGAGAGCCCGGCGCGCTCGTTTGGCGGTCGCCGGACGGGGGACTCGCCGAGGACGGAAGGGAAGGGACTTTGGGCCCTTGGCGCCCACCGCGTAACGGTTTCTCATGAGGTTGTTCCCCGGCGCGACCGCCGTTGGAGGTGTCACATGTGCCTGGAGCAGGTGGGCCGGGTCGTCACGACGGGCGACGGGAGGGCAGTGGTGGCCCGCGGGAAGGCGCGGGCCGTCGTCTCCCTCGTGATCCTCACCCTGGAGGGCGTCCCCGTGGTGTCCGGAGACTGGCTGGTCATGCACAGCGGCATCGCCGTTCGCAAGATCAGTGCGGAGGAGGCCGCCGGAATGGCCGCCGTGCGGGACGGCGCGGGAGGGCGGCGGCCATGAGCGGGCACGCGACCGGGTACCCGCGCGGGATCGCGTTCGCCGGCGGCACCGCCGTCGTCAGCGGTGTGGCTATCTTCCTCAACGCGCGCGGCGTGCGCGCCGCCGGGGACGCCGCCGTCTACACCACGGCGAAGAACCTGGTGGCGGCCGCGATCCTGGCACTGGCGGTCGCCCCGGCGGCGATGAGCCGTCTCAGGTCGATGCGGCGCGGTGACCGGACGCCGCCGCTGACGAGGAATGTGGTCGCGGGAATGCTCGCGATCGCGGTCATCGGCGGCAGCGTCCCGTTCGTGCTCTTCTTCGAAGGGCTGGCCAGGGAGTCGTCCGGTCATGCGGCGTTCCTGCAGAAGACCCTGGTGGTCTGGGTGGCGGTGCTCGCGCTGCCGCTGCTGGGAGAGCGGTCCGGAATCGTCCAGGCGGGCGCCATCGCGCTGCTGATCACCGGGCAGGCGGTCGCGGACGGCGGGCTCTCGGGCTTCCGGTTCGGCACCGGCGAACTGCTGATCCTCGCGGCGACGCTGCTGTGGTCGGCCGAGGTGATCGTGGCCAGACGGCTGCTACCGCAGGTCCCGCCGCTGGTGCTCGGTGCGGGACGGCTGTCGCTCGGGGCCACGGTGCTGCTGCTGTGGATCCTGGCGAGCGGCCGGTGGTCCGCACTGGCGGGCCTGGACCGCAGCGGCTGGTGGTGGGCGGCGGTGACCGGGATGGTCCTCGCCGTCTACGTCGCCGGCTGGTTCACGGCGCTCTCGCTCGCGCCGGCCGTCGATGTGACGGCCGTGCTGAGCCTGGGCGCCCTGGTGACCGCGGCGCTGTCGGCCGCGGACACCGGCGCCCTGCCGTCGGCCGCCGAGGCGGGCGGGCTGGCGATACTGCTCGCGGGGACGGCCCTGCTCGTGGCGGCGGCAGTCCGCGCACGCGGGCACGCCCCGGGGGGAGCGGCGTCGTGATCCCCGGCCCGGTGCTGTTCGCCCGGTTCGCCTACCCGCCCAACCTCCTCGGGTACTGCGGCCCGGACGACAGTGCGGCCGTCGGGGACTACGCCGGGGCGGGAACCGCCGACCGGGGGTTGACCGAGCTGGCCGGAAGGTTCTCCGGCGCCTGGCCGTACCTCCGGCTCATCGCGGCGGCGACGCGCATCGCCGACCCACTCGACGCACGGGTGGTCGGCGCTTACTGGATCGGCGGGCCGCTGCTCGAACGGATCGGGCCGTCCCTCCTGGCGGCCCATCTGGCCGAGCGGTTCGAGCGGCGGGTCGGCGGCCACCGGGCCGATCTGGTGTCCCTCGCAGGGGCCGGTGCGCGCGCACACCACAACTTCCATGTGTTCGGCGTCTACCCGTGGGTGGGATTGCTCAGATCGGGGTTCAGCGAAGAGCCGCTGCGGGTACTGGACCGGTGCCGTATCCGGTGGGGACGTGTCCTGACCGTCGCGGGCGGGGCGGTGACGGTCCGGTCACGGTCACTGGCATGGGACGGCCGTGTCCTGCGCCTTGGCGAACCCCGGACGGAAGTGACGCGGCCCGCTCCAGGGGTGCGCGTCCGAGAGGGCGACGTCGCGGCGCTGCATTGGGACTGGGTCTGCCACCGGCTCTCCCCGTACAGCGCGTCCATGCTCCGTCACTACACCCTCAGCCAGTTGCGGGTCGTCAACACGGCCGCGCGCCCCGCACCGGTTCTCGACCGCGGCCCCGGTACGCGGGCCCTTTCCTGAAGGAGGCGCCGGGCCAGATGGAGGAGACGAACGCCACGACGAACGCCGCGACGTCCGCCGCTCTGGCGGAGGAGCGCTTCTTCGCCGGGATGGCCGAGTCGCACTGTGCCGCGCTGGCCGCCACCGCCGACATCGTCTCCGTTCCGGCCGGGCACCGCTTCTTCGAAGAGGGCGCTCCGGCCCAGCGGTTCTGGCTGCTCCGCTCGGGCAGGGTCGCGCTCGATCTGCAGGTGCCCGGCCGCGGCGCGGTGGTGGTGGAGACCTTGCCGGCCTCGTCGATGCTGGGCTGGTCATGGCTCTTCCCACCGCACCGCTGGAGATTCGGCGCGGTCGCCGCGGCACCGGTGGCGGCCTTCCGTTTCGACGGCCGGGGAGTGCGGGAGCTGTGCGCCGCGGACCTCCGCCTCGGTTACGACCTCGCCCTGCGCTTCGGCGCCGTCATGCTGGACCGGCTCGAGGCGACCAGGGTCCGGATGCTCGACCTGTACGCGCACCCGGAGGAGCTGCGATGACCCCGGCCGCGCACAGCCCCATGGCGCCCGTCCCGTACCGGGTGACGGGCCGGCGTGCGGAGACGGCCGACACGGTCACGCTGACGCTGGAGCCCGTCGAGGCCGCTGTACCCGAGCCCGTTCCCGGCCAGTTCACCATGATGTACGTGTTCGGTGTCGGTGAGGTGCCGATCTCCGTCAGCCGAATCGGGCCGTTACCGGGGGGACGGGGCTCCGCCCGCTCACGGGGGACCGGGCCGGTGCTGGAGCAGACCGTCCGCGCCGTCGGCGCCGTGACCCGGGCCGTGTGCGCGACGCCGCCGGGGCAGGTCGTCGGGCTGCGGGGGCCGTTCGGCACCGGTTGGGGGCTGGACGGGGCACGGGGCCGCGACCTGTTGCTCGCCGCCGGCGGGATCGGGCTGGCCCCGCTGCGGCCGGCGGTGCTGCGCGCCCTGTCCGCCCGGGACTCCTTCGGCCGGATCTCCGTCCTGATCGGTGCGCGCACCCCCGATGACCTGTTGTTCGCCGACGAACTGGACATGTGGCGCGCGAACGGCGCCCAGGTCGAGGTCACGGTGGACCGGCCCGCCCCCGGCTGGGCCGGTCACGTCGGCCTGATCACAGCGCTGGTGGGCGCCGCGGAGGTCGATCCGGCCCGCACCGCGGCGTTCGTCTGCGGGCCCGAGGTGATGATGCGCGTCACCGCCGAGGCGCTCATCGCAGGCGGGATGCGCGCCGCGGACGTCCGGTTGTCCCTGGAGCGCAACATGCGCTGCGGGCTCGGGTGGTGCGGGCACTGCCAGCTCGGGCCGCTGCTGATCTGCCGGGACGGGCCCGTCCTGCCGTACGAGCGCGCCATGCCGCTCATGACCGTCAGGGAGCTGTAGCCATGGGACGACCGACCCTGGCCGTGTGGAAGTTCGCCTCCTGCGACGGCTGCCAGCTGACGCTCCTGGACTGCGAGGACGAACTGCTCGCCCTCACCGGGCGGATCGAGATCGCGCACTTCCTGGAGGCGACCAGCGCCGCCGGGGACGGCCCGTACGACGTTTCCCTGGTCGAGGGATCGATCACGACGCCGGCCGACCTCGACCGCATCCGGCATGTGCGGACGGTGTCCCGCAAGCTGATCACGATCGGGGCGTGCGCGACCGCCGGCGGCGTCCAGGCACTGCGCGACTTCGCGGACGTCGATGAGTTCGCCTCCGTGGTCTACGCGCAACCCGAGTACATCGCCGCGCTCGCGCGGTCCACGCCCATCGCGGCGCACGTACCGGTGGACTTCGAACTGCGGGGTTGCCCGATCGACCGGCGCCAGCTCCTGGAGGTGCTCGCCGCCCACCTCACCGGCCGCAGGCCCGACGTGCCCGGCCACAGCGTCTGCTTCGAGTGCAAGAGCCGCGGGAACGTGTGCGTCATGGTCGCGCGCGGCACCCCCTGCCTGGGGCCCATCACGCACGCGGGGTGCGGGGCGATCTGCCCGGCCTACGGGCGGGGCTGCTACGGCTGCTTCGGCCCCTCCCCCGCCTGGAGCGGCACCCGTCCCAACACCCGCGGGCTGTTGCCCTGGCTCGACATGACCGAGGACGAGACGCACCGGGTGCTCTCCACCTTCAACGTTTCGGCGTTCCGCGAGGAAGCGCGACCGGAGGAGGAGGCGGGCGATGACGCACCGCAATGACCGGACACTGAAGGTCGGGGCCCTCGCCCGGGTCGAGGGCGAAGGCGCCATGTACGTCCGGGTGCGCGGCCGGGCCGTCGAGGAGGTCCGGCTCGACATCTACGAGCCGCCGCGGTTCTTCGAGGCGTTCCTGCGCGGCCGTGCCCACACCGAGCCGCCGGACATCACCGCGAGGATCTGCGGGATCTGCCCGGTCGCCTACCAGATGAGCGCGTGCCAGGCCGTCGAGGCGGCCTGCGGCGTGCGGATCGGCGGCACCCTCGGCGAGCTGCGCCGGCTGCTGTACTGCGGCGAGTGGATCGAGAGCCACGCCCTGCACGTCTACCTGCTGCACGCGCCCGACTTCCTCGGCTACCCGGGTGCGGTGGAACTGGCCCGCGACCACCGCGCCGTCGTCGAGCGGGGTCTGCGGCTGAAGAAGGCGGGCAACACACTGATGGAGGTGCTGGGCGGCCGCGCGATCCACCCGGTGAACGTCCGGGTCGGCGGCTTCTACCGCACACCGGCGCGCGCTGAGCTGGCCCCGCTCACCGAACTGCTCCGGCGGGCCCGCGACGACGCGTTCGCCACCGTGGAATGGGCTGCGGGCTTCGAGTTCCCCGACTTCTCCCACGAGCACGAATACCTCGCCCTGTCCGCCGGACGGTATCCCCTGGAGGGCGGTGTGCTCCGCAGCAGCGGCGGTCGCTCCTTCACCGCCGCCGAGTTCGAAGACCGCATCGCCGAGGAGCAGGTTCCCCATTCGACCGCTCTGCACTCCCGCTTCACCGACGGCGGCCCGTACCTGACGGGCCCGCTCGCCCGCTACTCCCTCAACCGCGACCGGCTGTCGCCCCTCGCGCTGGAGGCCGCGGACCGGGCCGGGCTCGGCCCCGAATGCCGCAACCCCTTCCGCAGCATCCTGGTGCGCGCCGTCGAGATCGTCTACGCGGTGGACGAGGCCCTGCGGATCATCGCCGGCTACGAGCCACCGCCCCTGCCGTCCCTGCCGGTGCCGCCCCGGGAGGGGACCGGGCACGGCGTCACCGAGGCGCCGCGCGGCGTCCTCTACCATCGTTACGACCTCGGCCCGGACGGCCTGATCCGGGCCGCGCGGATCGTTCCGCCGACATCCCAGAACCAGGCCGCCATCGAGGACGACCTGCGCCGTTTCGTCGCCGCCCGGCTGCACCTCGACGACCACGCCCTGACCCACCGGTGCGAGCAGGCGATCCGCAACTACGACCCCTGCATCTCCTGCTCCACCCACTTCCTCGACCTCACCGTCGACCGGTCATGACGATCGTCATCGGCGTGGGCAACGATTTCCGCCGCGACGACGGCGCCGGACCGGCGGTGATCGAGGCCCTCCGCGGCAGGGTCCGGGCGAGGCTCGCGGTGACCGACGGCGAGCCGGCGCGGCTCATCGCGTTGTGGGCGGGCGCCGGGTCGGCGATCGTCGTGGACGCGGTACGCGCCGAGCCACCCGATCCCGGTCGCGTCCACGACCTCTGCGCGCAGACCGCGGCTCTGGCCGCGCGGTCCGTCAGCGGCCACGCCCTCGGCCTCGGCGACGCCGTCGCGCTGGGGCTCGCCGTCGGCCAGATGCCGGACCGCCTGCGCGTCCTGGCGATCGAGGGCGCCGACTTCGGCTTCGGCCGCGGACTGACGCCCGGGGTCGCCGCGGCGGTCGCCGCCGTCGCCGGCCGGCTGGCCGCAGAACTGGTGCCCGGCGGCGCGGAGCCGGCCGGGCCGATCGTCCGGCACCCGCACCGGAAGGGGAACCACGCGTCATGAACACACTGGCACTGGCCGATCTCGGCCCTCTCCACGCAGCACTCCGCCGAGCCGGATACACCGTCATCGGCCCGACCGTCCGCGACGACGCCATAGTCCTGGCGGAACTGGACTCGGTCGAACACCTGCCGTACGGATGGGGCGTCCGGCTCAGCCCCGGCGGCTACCGGGTGATCCGCAGGGAGGACGGCGCGGCGTTCGCCCACGCGGCCGGGCCGCAGTCCTGGAAGCCCTTCCTGCACCGGTCAAGGGTCAAGCTCTGGGAGGCGCGCCGCAGCGAGGACGGTTTCGTCGCCGAGGCCGAGACCGACGCACCCGCCCCGGCCCCGCTGGCACTGCTCGGCGTCCGGCCGTGCGACCTGCGCGCCATCGCCGTCCAGGACCGCGTTCTCATGGGCGGCCGCCACGTCGACCCGTCCTATGCGGGACGCCGCAGGGACGCCTTCATCATCGCCGTCAACTGCACCGAGCCCGGTGAGACCTGCTTCTGCGTCTCCATGGGCACCGGTCCGCAGGCGGGCCCCGGATACGATCTCGCGCTCACCGAACTGATCGGCCGGGACGGCCCGCGCTACATCGTGGACGTGGGCACCGAGCCGGGCGCCCGCGTCATGGACGACGTGCGGGCGGGGCCCGCGGAGCCCGCCGACGTGGACCGGGCCCGTGCGGAGGTGACGGCTGCGGCCGACCGGATGGGCCGGGAGATGCCCGCTCTGGGCCTGCACGACCTGATGGCGGGCAGCCTGGACGCGGCTCGCTGGGACGATGTCGCCGAACGCTGTCTGAGCTGCGGCAACTGCACCATGGTGTGCCCGACCTGCTTCTGCACCAGGGTCACCGACACCACCGACCTCACCGGCGACCACGCCGAGCGCTGGCAGCTCTGGGACTCCTGCTTCGACCCGGACTTCTCCCACCTGCACGGCGGCGACGTCCGGTCGTCCGCGAAGAGCCGCTACCGGCAGTGGCTCACCCACAAGCTCGGTACCTGGCACGACCAGTTCGGTTCCTCCGGATGCGTGGGCTGCGGCCGGTGCATCGTCTGGTGCCCGGTCGGCATCGACCTCACCGTCGAGGTGGCGGCGCTGCGCGCCGAGGCCGCCGCGGAGGGCATCGGCCGCGCCTCCCACAGGCCCGGCCACTCGTGAGCCCGCCCGCGGGTGTACGCCGGTCCCTCTGCCGCGTGATCCCCGGGCGGTGCTTCCTTCGGGTCAGCTTCGGCGGGCGAGGTAGGCGGCGCAGCCGTCCAGAGTGAACAGTTCGGGGTAGTCGTCCTCGTCGATGCGCACGCCCGAGCCTTCGGTGAGCGCTTCCACGAAGCCGAGGAAGTCGAGGGAGTCGAGGCCGAGGTCCGCGCGCAGGTCGACGTCGCCGCCGACCTGCGCGGCGTCGATGTCCGGGGCGACCTTCTCCAGTGAACGAGCGGCCAGTTCGCGTGCCTGCAGGGGTGTCATAGCTCCTCCGGATGCTGGAGCAGCCGGTCCACGGCCTCCAGGAGCCGCGCACCGGTGGGCCCGTCGGTGGCCCGGTGGTCGGCCGCCAGCGTTGCGGTGACGACCGGGCGGACGCCCAGCAGCCCGTTCACCGCCCAGGGCCGCTCGACGATGGCGCCGAAGCCCAGCAGGGCCACCTGCGGCGGGAAGATGACGCCCGTCACCGAGTCCACTCCCCGCTCGCCCAGGTTCGTGACGGTGATCGTGGCGCCGCCCAGCTCGGAACCGCGCAGCCGGCCCGTCCTGGCCCGGACGAGCAGGTCCTTGAGGGCGGCCATCAGTTCCGCCAGCGGGAGCCCGTCGGCGGCGCACAGGGTGGGTGTGACCAGCCCGCCGCCGCGCAGCGCCGTGACGACGCCGAGGTGGACGCCGTCGCCGGGGACGAAGGCATCGTCGATCCAGTGGCCGTTGAGCTCGGGCACCTCGCGCGCGGCCAGCGCGCTCGCCCTGAGCAGCAGCGCGGACGGCAGGACGCGCGCCGCCACCGGCACTTCGCGGTTGCGTTCCCGCAGCCATGGAACCGCCCGGCCCAGGTCGATGGTGGTGCTCAGGTAGTAGTGCGGGATCTCGCGCTTGCTCCGCGCCATGAGGCCGCCGATCGCCCGCCGCATCGCCGCCTGCCTGCCCTCGGCCGCGGGTCGCTCCGCCTGCTGCCGCCCGGTAGGACGGCCCGTGGTCCGCGCGGCGGCCCGGACGTCCGCGGCGAGGATGGCGCCGTGCGCACCGGACCCGCGCAGATCACTCAGGTCGACCCCGAGTTCGGTCGCCAGCCGGCGGCCCAGCGGAGACACCTTGGGCCGGGTCACCGGCGGGACGGCTCGTTCGGCGCCCGCCCGCTCGATGTCCGCCCGCTCGATGTCCGCCCGCTCGATGTCCGCCCGCTCGATGTCCGCCCGTACGATCCGGCCGCCGTGCCCCGTACCGTGCACCGAGGCCAGGTCGACGCCCCGTTCTTCCGCCAGGCGCCGGACGAGCGGAGTCGCGATCTCGTGGTGCCGGGATGGGGCGACAGGCCCTGCCGGTTCCCCCGCCGGTTCCCCCGCCGGGGGCCGGACGGAGGCGGACGGCCGGGGCTCCGCGACCGGGGCCGGGCGTTCCGGCCCGCCTGACGGTGGGGCCAGGTGGGCGAGCGGGGTTCCCACGGGGACGGTGGCACCGGGCTGGACCAGGAGGGTGTCGATCACGCCGTCGTCGAAGCACTCGACCTCGATGTCGGCCTTGTCCGTCTCGACGACGGCGACCGTGTCGCCTCTGTGCACTCTGTCCCCCGGCTTGACCAGCCACTGGGTGAGGGTGCCGCGGTCCATGTCGGCGCCGAGTGAGGGCATCGTAAAGTCAGGCATCGCCGCTCACCGCCCGGTGGACGGCTGCGACGATGTCATCCGGCTGCGGAAGCGCCGCCTCTTCCAGATGCCGTGCGTAGGGGACGGGGACCTCCGCGCCGCACACCCGTCCGACCGGTGCGTCGAGGTCGTAGAACGCCTGCTCGGTGATGCGGGCGCTGATCTCCGCGGACAGGCTTCCGGACCGCCATGCCTCGTCCACGATCACGGCGCGGTGGGTGCGGCGGACCGAAGCCATGATGGCGGCGTCGTCCAGTGGCCGCAGCGACCGCAGATCGATCACTTCCGCCTGGACTCCCTGGGAGGCGAGCCGCTCGGACGCCGCCAGGGTCTTGTGGAGGCTTCCGCCATAGGTGACCAGGGTGACGTCCGAGCCGGTCCTGCGCACCGCCGCACGGTCGATGTCCACCGTTCCCGCGGTGGGGGGCAGCCGTCCCGACATCGGATACAGCGAGGCGTGCTCGAAGATCAGGACCGGGTCCGGGCTCTCCAGCGCCGTCCACAGCATGCCGCGGGCGTCCTCCAGGGTCGCCGGGGCGACGATCCGCAGGCCGGGGATGTGCGCGTACCAGCCCTCGAGGCTGTGGGAGTGCTGGGCGGCCAGCTGGCGTCCGGCCCCGGTCGTCATGCGGATGACGAGCGGCACGCCGAACTGCCCGCCGGACATGTGCGACAGCGTGGCCGCGTTGTTGAGGATCTGGTCGAGCGCGAGCAGGCTGAAGTTGACCGTCATGATCTCCACGATGGGCCGCATGCCGGCGAGGGCCGCGCCGATGCCCGCGCCCACGAACGCCGACTCCGACAGGGGCGTGTCGCGGATCCGCTCGGGCCCGAACGCCTCCAGCAGGCCGAGGCTGACGGCGAAGCAGCCGCCGTAGCGTCCGACGTCCTCGCCCATGAGGAAGACGCGGTCGTCCCGGGCGAGAGCGTCGCGGAGTGCCGCTCTCAGGGCCTCGCGATAGGTGATCGTCCCGTTCTCGGCGGTTTCCGGGCCGCCGCGGGCCGCCTGCGTGGTCGTCATCGCCGCACCGCCTCTCCGGAGTAGACGAACCGCTCCAGGTCCTCGACCGGTTCCGGCGGCGCGGCCTTCGCCGCGTCGACCGCCCGGTCGATCTCAGCGGCGATCTCCTTCCCCATCACGGCGAGGTCGTCGTCGGTCAGTTCGCCGCCGGCGCGCATCCGGGATGCGAGGGCGTCGATCGGGTCGTGGCGCTTCCATTCCTGGATCTCCGCCTTGTCGCGGTAGCGGTCCGGGTCGTACATCGAGTGGGCGCGGTAGCGGTAGGTGCGCATCTCCAGGAAGTGCGGGCCGCCGCCCCAGCGCACCGCCTCGGCCGCCCGCCGCGCGGCCGCTGAGACGGCGAGCACGTCCATGCCGTCGACCGCCCACGACACCACCCCGTAGGAGGAGGCACGAAGGGCCAGGTCGGTCTCGGCATGCTCGCGGGCGAGCACCGTGCCCATGGCGTAGCGGTTGTTCTCGCAGACGAACAGGATCGGCAGGTGCCACAGCGCGGCCAGGTTGACGCATTCGTGGAACTCGCCCTCGGCGACCGCGCCGTCCCCGAAGAAGCACGCGGTGACCCGGTCGGCGCCGCGCATCCGGTCGGCGAGCGCCAGCCCGACCGCGATCGGCAGCCCGCCGCCGACGATGGCGTTGCCGCCGTAGAAGCGGGTCGCCGAGTCGAACAGGTGCATCGAGCCGCCGCGGCCGCGGCTGCATCCGGTGGACCGCCCGAACATCTCCGCCATGATCGCCTCGGCGGAGACGCCGCGGGCGAGGGCGTGGCCGTGCTCGCGGTAGGTGCTGACGACGGCGTCCCCCGGATCGAGGGCCGGCATCACCCCGGCGGCGACCGCCTCCTCCCCGATGTACAGGTGCAGGAAGCCGCGGATCTCCGCGGCGCTGTACAACTCGACGCAGCGCTCCTCGAAGCGCCGGATCCGCAGCATCTGGCGCAGCAGGCTCCGGTGCTCCTCGGCGACCGCCGGCCCGCCGCTCCCCCGGGTGCGGGCAGCCGCGGCCGCTTCGCTCTTCCCGGTGTTCTTCTTCCTGGTCATGGCGCTTGCTCCAGTGTCGACACGTCACCTTCGGGCAGCCCCAGCTCGCGTGCCTTCAGTAGCCGGCGCATCACCTTGCCGCTGCGCGTGTGCGGGAGGTCCTGGTCGAAGGCGATCTCCTTGGGGGCCAGGGACGCCAGCCGCCTGCGCCCGAAGGCGATCAGCTCGCGGCGCAGCTCCTCGCCCGCCTCGTAGCCGGGACGCAGCGTCACGAACGCCTTGACGACCTCCCCGGCGACCGGGTCCGGCCGGCCGATGACCCCGGCCTCCGCGACGGCTTCGTGCTCCATCAGCGCGCTCTCGACCTCGAACGGGCCGATGAGATGCCCGGCGGACTTGATCACGTCGTCCGCGCGGGCGACGAACCAGTAGTAGCCGTCCGCGTCCCGGCGGGCGATGTCACCGGTGAGGTACCAGCCGCCGGCGAACGCCTTGGCATAGCGGACGTCATCGTGCAGGTAGCCGCGGAACATCGAGGGCCACCCGGGGCGTAGCGCCAGTTCGCCCTCGGCATCCGGGCCGCTCAGCACCGTCACCCGGCCGCCGGGCGACACGCGAGCGCGCCCGTCGGCGCCCCGCTCCAGCAGTGCCGCCTCCACGCCCGGCATGGGACGCCCCATCGAGCCGGGCCTGATGTCCATGGACGCGTAGTTGCTGATCATGATCGCGCCGGTCTCGGTCTGCCACCAGTTGTCGTGGACGGGCACTCCGAGCGCCTCCGCGCCCCACACGACGGCCTCCGGATTGAGCGGCTCCCCCACGCTGGCGACGAACCGCAGCGCCGACAGGTCGTGGCCGCGCGCCGGCTCCGTCCCGTAGCGCATCAGCATCCGCAGCGCCGTCGGGGCCGTGTACCAGACGGTGACCCGCTGTTCCTCCAGCGTCCGGTACCAGCGCCGCACGTCGAACTCTGCGGCGTCGACCAGCAGGGTCGCGCCGTGGGTGAGCGGGGCGATGATCCCGTACGAGGTGCCGGTGACCCAGCCGGGGTCCGCCGTGCACCAGAACACATCGCCCGCCCGCAGGTCGAGCGCGTACGCGGCGGTGAGGTGGTGCGCCACCACCGCCTCGTGGACGTGCACCGCGCCCTTCGGCCGTCCCGTGGTGCCGCTGGTGAAGTGCAGCAGCGCCATGTCCTCGGGGTCCGTCGGCGGGATCTCGAAGACCGGAGCGACGTCGTCCATGATCTCGCGGTAGGACACCGTGCCGGGCGGCGTCTCGTACCCGCCCACGATCAGCACGTGCTCCAGCCCCGGCAGCTCGTCCCGGATCTGGACGACCTTCCTCGCGTACAGCCCGGGGCTGGTGACCAGGACCTTCGCATCGCCGATCCGGAGCCTGTCGCGGATCGGCTCCGGCCCGAACGCCGGGAACAGGGGCGAGAAGACACTGGTGTTCTTCACTGTGCCGAGCGCGGTCACGTACAACTCGGGAACACGGCCGAGCAGTGAGAACACCCGCTCGCCCTTGCGCACCCCGAGCGCCCGCAGCACGTTGGCGAACTGGTCGGTCTCGTCCCGCAGGCGGGCGTAGGTGAGATCGGTGGCGGTGCCGTCCTTGTCCAGGCAGCGCAGCGCCACCCGTTCGCCGAGCGCCCCCGCGGCATGCCGGTCGACCGCCTCGAAGGCGATATTGAGCCCGCGCCCGCCGGGAAGCCCGTCCATGGCGGCCCGCGCATCGTTCCAGGAGAAACGAGCGCAGACCTTATCGTAGTCGTCCAAGTTGGGCGGGCCGCCGGAGCGCCCGGCTTTGCCGATGGTCTTCCAGTCCATTCGGCCCACCTCCGCGTGAACGAGGTTCCGCCTTCATCGTCGACCGCGGGCCGACGGCGTCCCAGGGCCGGAGGTCCCGAGCCCGAGAGGGCCAACGGCCTCCTACGCACGCTCCCCGTCCTGGACGTCGCTCCCCGCGGAGGCGTGGACGACCGCCACCGGGCAGGGCGCGAGGTGGATGAGCGCGTGGCTGACCGAGCCGAGCAGCAGGCCGCGGAAACCGCCCAGCCCGCGCGAGCCCACGACGAGCAGCCGCGCCTCGTCCGCCGCGTCCATCAGGACCTGCCGCGGTACCCCGGTGACGATCTCGGTCTCGGCCCGCACGCCGGGATGGCGCTCGCGCAGCGGGAGCATCAGCTCCGCCATCCGCGCCTCTGCCGCGGCTCTCATGCCGGCCTCGTCCACCAGCGGCGGCAGTTCCCGCGCGGGTACCGGGTCCCAGGCGATCACCGCTCGCAACGAGAGCCCGTGGGCGTCCGCCTCGGTGAAGGCCGTGGCCAACGCCGCCTCGGACGCCGGCGAACCGTCCATGCCGACCACGACACGTCCGGGCCCCCTCTCCGGGTGCGGGAGGCCGCCGCGGACGATCACGACCGGGCACGAGGCGTGCGCGGCCACCTGCGCGCCGACCGACCCGAGCGTCAGGCCCGCGAATCCGCCGGCGCCGCGCGAGCCCAGCACGATCAGATCGGCGCTCTCGCTCGCCTCGATCAGTCTGGCGGCGGCCGGTGCCCGCGCGAGCACCGCCCGCGCCTTGAGGTCGGACGCCACCTCGCGGGCATGCTCGATGCCCGCGTTCAAGATCTCCTGCGCGTTCGCCCGCGGATCGACCGCGGGCATGGGGGCCAGTCCGCCGGCGCGGACGTCCCACGAATGGAGCACGGTCAGCGGCAGGCTCCGCCTGCGGGCATCATCGGCGGCCCAGTCCAACGCCCGTGTGCTTTCCTCGGAACCGTCGTACCCGACGAGCAGGCCGGTGATGGGTTGTTCGCTCATGTGTCCCCCAGATGTCGCTTCTCCCCGTCACGTCACCCATCGGTTCCAGACCCTGGTGGCGACCACCTCGGTCACGATCGCGGCGGTTTTCGGTCCATCGTCCCGACCGATCGACAGGTACGGTCGTCTCCAGCGTTGCCCGCTCTCACGCTCGCGCACCAGGGACGAAGGGCCTTTGCCAATCCTTGAGACCGAGCCTCATTTCGTTCCCGCGAAGTGGAGATCGCGCACCCTCGGGTTGGGAGGCGGGACGCCGGGGCTTCATCCGGGTGTCGCCCGCCCGGATCCCGTCCGAGGTCCCGTCGATCACGGGACGCGCTCCATGCGATTGCAGTCCCAGCTGGACTTTCCACATCGCTTCGGCCAGTGCGTGGAACTGATACAGCAGACGTCGCAGCATGGGCAGGTTCCCGGCATCGGCCGTCGCGACGGCGTGTTCGGCGACGATTTCGAGCCGGTTGACGCGGCAGCCCAGAAAATGCGCAAGGGCATCGCGGCGAACGCTTCCCGACAGGGCATCGAGCAGGATCGCCCCGGCGGCACCTAACTCGACCATGACCTCCCCGGTGGCGGCTCGGACGTCAACGTCCGCCTCCCAGCCGTCCTTCGCCAGAAGGCGAAGCCTGCTCAATGCCGGCAGGCAACGCCGGTGATGCTCTCGCAACCGCCCCTCCAACAGGGCTGCGTCAAGTGTGCCGACACCCGTACCGGTCATGGTTCCTCCGTACTCCCTGCCGACGCAGTGGCCGACGAAGCCGTCATTCGCTGCTGAGGACGTCCGCGACCGGGCGCCGGCGGCTGTGCAGGCGGCGTGCCGCGTGACCGAGGCGCAGCACCATCTGCGGATGCCCGCAGACGAGGTCGCGGCGTACCGCAGCCCGCAGGTGGGGCGATTCCAGCGGCTGCGTGTGGAAGGCCGCGCTCACGTCCAGCGTCGCCGCATGCAGCAGCACGTGCTGGAGCGCCTGGCCGGCGAGCAGCCAGTCCACCCGCCTGTCCTCACGGGTGGTCAGCACCGCGACCGTCCCCACGGCCGCAGGGGCGGTCCTGGGGCCGGGCTCCCGGTCGCCCGCATCGCGGCCGGCCTCCCAGGGCGCACCGGCGAGGTCCCGCGAGGGGAACTCCAGGACGTCCGCCCGGATCGGGGTGGAGCCCGTCGCGAGGCCGTCGACGCGCCCGCTGCCCGGCGGGGCGGTCCAGGCGAGCAGCTCGCCGAGAACACGGGGGTCACGGAGCTGGGCCGCCTCGGCGGCCTGGACGTGCTCGGCCAGGTGCCGGCACTGCGCCTCGTCCTTGACGACGCGCAGGCCCGCGCCCTCGTACCGGGCGATGCCGCCCAGCACGGTCGGCAGCATGGGCGGCAGCGGGGTCGCCAGGAATCGCCCGCGGTGCGTGCGGCGGCGCGGGATCGTCCGGTACAGCAGCTCCTCGTACGGCCGCGGGGCCGTCCTCGTTCCCCACGTGACCCTGGCCAGCAGGTCCGGATACGCCGGGTTGGGCAGCAGCCGCACCTGCGGAGTGAAGCCCAGGCGCCGCACGGCCAGCCGTGCGTTGAACAGGGCCGCACCGCAGCTGATGAACATCTCGCGCCCGCCCGGGTCGGCGATCGGCAGCAGGCGCGCGCGGTCGGCCCAGAGCTCCAGCCCGTCGGAGCGCTCGATGAAGCGCCACGGCTGGGTGTTGTGGATGGACGGCGCCAGGATCGCCGCGCGGACGACGAAGCGTGCCGCCAGATCGGCCCGTTCGGTTCCGGGAGGCGTTGCGGGCGTGTCCCGGCGCTCCGCCGAGACTCGTGCGGCGTTGACCATCTCGACCTCCAGCCGTGAGGGTGCGGCACTTACAGCCTGCTGGGCCGGCTCCGGTGCCGCATCGTGTCCAAAGTCCTCTCTGCCGGGACCTTCGGTCCCGCGCCCGTCCTTTCCCGGTCGGGCGAGCCGAGCCTCAGCGCGTGTCACCACGCACGCCGCCCTCGGCATCGTCCAGGACGGCGGCCCGGCCGGCCTCCAGGCGGGCGATCGGCACCCGGAAAGGCGAGCAGGAGACGTAGTCCAGTCCCACCCGGTGGAAGTACCGCACGGACGCCGGGTCCCCGGCGTGCTCGCCGCAGACGCCCAGTTCGAGCTCGGGCCGCCGGGCCCGGCCCTCGGCGGCGGCGATCTCGATCAGGCGGCCGACGCCGTCGCGGTCCAGGGTCTCGAAGGGCGAGGCGCCGAAGACGCCCTTGTCCAGGTAGGCGGTGAAGAATCCGCCTTCGACGTCGTCGCGGGAGAAGCCCCACGTGGTCTGGGTGAGGTCGTTGGTGCCGAAGGAGAAGAACTGCGCGGCCTCGGCGATCCGCCCGGCGGTGAGCGCGGCCCGGGGCAGCTCGATCATGGTGCCGATCGGCATGTCGAGCGCGACGCCGGTCCGTTCGGCCACCTCGGCGAGCACCCGTTCGGCGTCCGCACGGACGATCTCCAGCTCCCGTACCGCGCCGACAAGCGGGATCATGATCTGGCCGTGCGGGTCGCCGCCGGCCCCGGCGCGTTCCGCGGCGGCCTCGGCGAAGGCTCGTACCTGCATGGCGAACAGTCCGGGGACGACCAGGCCGAGCCGGACGCCGCGCAGCCCCAGCATCGGGTTCTGCTCGTGCAGGCGCCGCACGGCGACCAGCAGCCGCCGGTCGTGCTCGACGGGCTCGCCTCGCGAGTCGGCGACCGCCACACGCACCGAGAGTTCGGTCAGGTCGGGCAGGAACTCGTGCAGTGGCGGATCGAGCAGTCGCACCGTGACCGGCAGGCCGTCCATCTCCGCCAGGATCGCGGCGAAGTCCGCACGCTGCAGCGGCAGCAACGCGCCCAGTGCCTCTTCCCGCTCGGCATCGCCGCCGGCGAGGATCACCCGTTCGATGAGCGGGCGCCGGGCGCCGAGGAACATGTGCTCGGTACGGCACAGTCCGATGCCGCGCGCTCCGAAGCGCCATGCCCTGGCGGCGTCCTGCGGCGTGTCGGCATTGGCCCGGACCTCCAGCCGCCGGACGGCGTCGGCGTGGGACAGTATCCGGTGCACGGCCGCCACCAGCTCGTCCGCCTCCGGGCCCCGCGGGTCGAGCCCGCCCTCGAAGTACCGGACGACCGGGGATTGCACGACCGGCAACTCCCCCACGTACACGGCACCGCTGGAACCGTCCACGGAGATGACGTCTCCTTCGCCCACGACCACTCCCCCGGGACCGGTGAACCGCCGTCCCGCGGTGTCGACGTCGAGGTCCTCCAGCCCGCACACGCAGGTGGTGCCCATGCCCCGGGCGACGACGGCGGCGTGCGAGGTCTTGCCCCCTCGGCTGGTCACGATGCCGGTGGCGGCGATCATGCCGCCGAGGTCGTCGGGGTTGGTCTCGCGGCGCACCAGCACGACCCGCTCACCGCGGCTCGCCCATTCCATGGCCGTCGGTGAGTCGAACACCGCCCGGCCGACCGCGGCGCCGGGTGAGGCCGCGATCCCGGTGGCGATGGGGCGGGCGCCCGAGTCCGTCGCGAAGCGGGGGAACGCCAGCCGGCCCAGCTGGTCGCCGCCGACCCTGGCGACGGCCTCGTCCATGTCGATGAGTCCTTCGTCGGCGAGCTGGACGGCGATCCGGAAGGCGGCCTCGGCCGTGCGTTTGCCGACGCGGGTCTGCAGCATCCACAGCCTGCCGCGCTCAATGGTGAACTCGATGTCGCACAGGTCGCGGTAGTGCTTCTCCAGCGTCCGCATGTTCTGGAGCAGTTCGTTGTAGGAGCGCTTGTCGATGTGCTCCAGTTCCTGTAGCGGCACAGTGTTACGGGTCCCGGAGACCACATCCTCTCCCTGGGCGTTCCCCAGGTAGTCGCCGTAGACGCCCGCATGTCCCGTCCCCGGGTCCCGGGTGAACGCCACGCCCGTGCCGGAGTCCGCGCCCAGGTTTCCGAACACCATGGCCATGACGTTGACCGCCGTGCCGAGTCCGTCCAGGATGTGCTCCCGCCTGCGGTACAGCCGGGCCCGCTCCCCGTTCCAGGAATCGAAGACCGCGCGGATCGCCATGTCGAGCTGCGTGCGCGGATCCTGCGGGAAGGGCCGGCCCGTGGCGGCGAGGACGATGTCCTTGAACTCCTCGACCAGGACCCTCAGCTCCTCGACGCCGAGGTCCACGTCGGCGGTGACGCCCTTGTGTCGTTTGGCCCGGTCCAGCCCGTCCTCGAACCGCCCTTCGGGGACGCCGAGGACGGTCTTGCCGAACATCTGGATGAGGCGCCGGTAGGAATCCCAGGCGAACCGGGCATCGCCGGTCCGCGCGGCCAGCCCGGCCAGCGTCGAGTCGTTGAGGCCGATGTTCAGGACGGTGTCCATCATTCCCGGCATGGAGAACTTCGCACCGGAACGCACGGATACCAGCAAGGGATCAGCGGCGTTCCCGAGGATCCGTCCCGCTTTCGCCTCCAGTGCGGCCAGGTGCGTGCTCACCGCCTCCCTCAATCCCGCGGGCTCCCGCCGCGCGGCGAGGAACGCCCGGCACGCCTCGGTCGTGATCGTGAAGCCCGGGGGGACCGGCAGGCCGAGACCGGCCATCTCGGCGAGGTTCGCGCCCTTCCCGCCCAGCAGGTCGCTCAGGTCCTTGCCGCCTTCGGCGAAGTCGTAGACGAGGTTCGGCACGGGTGTCTCCTCCCGCTCGTCGCCGATCACGGCGAGATCGGCGGTCCGAGTCCGACTCTGCATGAGGCGTCCTCCGGATCCACGGGGCGAAGGTCCCGCAAAGGGCCTCGAAAGGGACACTCGCGACCGCCGTCCCACGGGGGCGGCCACCCAGCGCATCCGCGGCCGATCGCGCTCACCTCGTGCACGGACTCCCGGACACGTCCACCGACGCGGTGTGAGGCGCGGGCTCGGGGATGCCGGCCAGGCGATGGCCGAGACTGCACAGCGCGAGCCCGGCGGCCATGTCGGCCTCACTCGGCCCCGCTTCCGCAGGCGGGGCGCCGCCGGTGCTCCCCGTGCCCACCAGCGCGGTGCCATCGCCGGGGGACAGCACCGCCCAGGCCTTGATGTCACCGCTGTCGCCCTCGCTGAGGTAGACCTGCACCTTCCACCGCGTCCCAGCGTTCACCGCCGCCTCCAGAGTCGTCACGCCCGTGTTCCGATGATGAACGACCGCAGAACGCCATTCGGAGGGCCCTTGGTCCCGTCGTACCGGGACGAGAGGCGGTGGCTCACGGTCGCCCGCGGCCCGCGGCCCGCGGTCCCCGGCCGGCCGGGCGGGGGGTCATCGGGTCCAGAGCACCGCGTGATGGTGGGTTCCATCGGACGTGGTCGCGGAGTACCCGGCGAGTTGTCCGTGATCGTTGACTCCGTAGGCCGCGGCCGAACCACCGGCGGGCAGCCCGGGCAGCGGAACCGCCCGGCCGTTGCGCCACACGATGGCGTCGACGTCGACGAATCCCGCGGCCTGGCCGGCGTTGTTGATGTCATGGACCTGCGCGAACAGCGCCGGTTCGGACGGCAGCGGAGTCGTCGCACCGCGGTGCCAGATCGAGGCGTGCCCGCCGCCGTCGTTCAGAGCGACCTGATGCCGTTCGTTGGCCGCGACCGGATAGGACGGGGCGTCCGGGATCAGCGTGGCGGGAACGCCGTGCCGCCACGCGGTGGCGCGCGCGTTCATGGGGTCCTCGGGGAAGAAGCGGTGGCCCACGATCCAGCCGTCGTCGGTGATGTCCGTGGCGAACGAGGCCTCGCCCGCCGGATCCAGGTCGATCACGCGACCGGCATGCCAGCGGACCGCGTGCCGGGTGTACGGGCCCGACGGGGCCGTGCTGCTGCCCACTACGTCACCGGCGTTGTCGACGCCCTCGCCGTAGCTGTCGGTACCGCCGGGCAGCGCGCCGAGGTCGCGCATCCGCCCGTCCCTCCAGAGGAACGCGTGCGTGCCGCCGGAGGACGAGTTGTAGCCCGTGACCTCGTCCCTGTCGTTCAGGTCGGTTGCCACGCTCCACAGTCCGCCGGGGAGCACGCCGAGGTCGATGACGCGGCCGTTGCGCCAGAGCGTGGCGTGACCGTCGCTCTGCCCGGCCGCATGACCGTGCTCGTTCACCGCGAACGCCTCGGACGAGTCGCTCCCGTGCAGCGTCCCCAGATCGATGACGCGGTACGCCCCGCTCTCCAGGGCCGGAGTGGCGGCCTTCGCCGCCGGTGCGCCGAGCAGGGCGACACCGATGCCCACCGCGAGCGCACTCGTGAGTCCGTACCTTCGTAAGCTGCGCATGGTATGCCTCCCATGGCCGCGACAGCTTGATGGTCGGTACGAACGTAAGTCGCGTCGCCGAGCGCGAGGCAGGGACCAAGGTCCCCGCCGTTTCCCGGCCGGGCTACTCGGCCGCTCGGCTCATCCCGCCACCGCCCGGCCGGGAGACGGCGGGGGCGTCGGATGCGGTGTGCAGGTCGAAAACGACGTGGCGCAACTCGGCGATGGCAAGATCCAGTTCGCCCAGGGCCGCCTGCACATGCCGTGCGGCGTGCGGGTCCTGGATGCCGGCCGCGTCGGCGGCTGCGGCTTCGGCGGTCTCCGCCTCCCGCGTCGCCTCGAACGGGTCGTAGGTGAATCCTGGCGCTCGCGATCGTTCAGGCATCGCTGACCTTCCGGGGTCAGGTCAACGTCTGCGCGCTACGGCGTCCCGGGATTGCGGCGGCTCCAGCCGCCGGGTACCACCAGGACGGGGCGCTCGGCGAACTCCAGGACGCGGCGGGCCCAGGGGGCGAGGGCCGTGCCGCCGGGTGGGGAGGTGCCGGCCCGGCCGAGGACGATCAGATCGGGCCGGGTGCGTCGAGCTTCGTCCAGGACGCATTCGGCGACGTCCCCGAAGCGCTGGACGGTCTCGGTCTCCACGTCCTCGAGCCCGGCGAGATGCCGGATGTGCGCGAGCACCGACCGCCCGGCCAGATCACGGCGCCCGTCGACGTCCGGGTGCCCGGACACCCTGGTCACGGCATCGGTGAGAACGCCGTCGGCGATGACGTTCACGGCCCTGATCCGTGCGCCGAGCCGATGGGCCAGATCCACGGCGTAGCGGGCGGCGTCCAGTGCCGAGGGCGAGTCCTCGGCGACGAGCAGCAGGCATGCGGTCATGGGCACTCCCGGCGGCTGAGGCGGCGGAGGCGGGCGCCGTCTTCGCGCTCCCGCTCTTCCAGGGCGAACTCGATACGTGTGAGCGCCGCGCGCAGCGCCGGCAGGCGGCGCCGCTCGATCGCGCGGACTCGCTGCCTCGTGGCCGCCACCTCGGCGTCGAGGACGGCGGCCGCGGCGGTGGCGGCGGCATGGGCGCAGGCGGCCTCCAACGCCGCCCGGCAGGCCCGCCGAGCGGGTGCGAGGACGGTGCCGCCCAGTGCGCGCACGGCGTCCGCGGGCGGCTCGAAGACGACGCGCGCGGGATGGCTCACTCCCATGGACTCGGTGTGCTCCACAGTGACCTTCGCGAGACCGCCGGAGGCCGGGGGCAGCACCCTGCGTCCGCCGAGCAGCGCGGTCCGGAGCAGGGCCTCGTCCGTCTCCGCGCAGCGCCGATGCCACTCCTTCTCCGTGCGGGCGGCGAGCAGTCTCATCCGGTCCCGCTCGTCCAGCAGGATGCTCAGCTTCCGCTGCAGGAGTTCGGCGGCGCTCTCCGCGAGTTCGATCCGCTGCCGCAGCCACAGCCGTCCGGCACGCCCTTGAGGCTCACCGCTCATCGGTCCTCCGCGAGGTGGGCGTCGATCAGCGCGTCCGGCAGCATGGTGAGTTCGCGCCGGGGCAGGACGGCGAGCGCTCTCCAGGCCCGGTCCAGGGTCTCTTCCAGCGGTCGGCACTCCGCCGCGCCCTGCGAGACCAGGACCTCACGGTAGACCCGTTCGAAGTCGAGATGGCGCCGGTCGGTCTCGCTGAGCGAAGCGGGGCCCACCAGTTCACCGAGTTCGCGGGCTCGGCGGGCTCTGGACAGCGCCGCGAGGACCTGGGCGGCCACGTCCGGGTGGTCCGCGCGGGTGCGAGCGGCCCCGGCGGCCTTGCGCATCAGGCGCGACAGTGACTCCAGGGCGTCAACGGGCGGGTAGACGCCGGCGGCGTGCAGGTCCTCGGAGAGGACGATCTGCCCTTCGGTGATGTACCCGGTGAGGTCCGGTACCGGGTGCGTGATGTCGCCGCCCGGCATCGTCAGCACGGGTACGAGGGTGACCGAGCCCGGCCGGCCCCGGATACGCCCGCAGCGCTCGTACAGGGAGGCCAGGTCGCTGTAGAGGTAGCCGGGGTAGGCGCGCCGCGCCGGGATCTCCCCGCGCGCGGCCGACACCTCGCGCAGCGCCTCGCAGTAGGCGGTCATGTCGCCCATGACGACCAGGACGTGCCGCCCCTCCTCGAACGCGAGATGCTCGGCGACGGTCAAGGCGATGCGGGGTGTGAGGATCCGCTCGATGACGGGGGCGTCGGCGAGGTTGAGCAGGAGTACGAGGTCGCCCGCGGCCGAGCGGTCCTCCAAGGTGTCGCGGACGGCGGCGGCGTCGGCGTGGGTCAGCCCCATGGCGGCGAAGACCACGCAGAACGGCTCGTTCCCCGCCGAGGCCTGTGCGGCGATCTGGGCGGCCAGATCCAGATGCGGGAGCCCGGCGCGCGAGAAGATCGGCAGCTTCTGCCCGCGTGCGAGCGTCGTGAGCGCGTCGATGGCCGAGACCCCCGTCAGGACGGGATCGGCGGGCGGTTCGCGGTGCACGGGGTTGAGGGGAACGCCGGCGGCCGGGGCGTCGGCGACGCCGAGGACGGGCGGACCGCCGTCCAGGGGGTTGCCGAGCCCGTCGCAGACCCGCCCCAGCCAGGACGTACCGACCGGGACGCGCAGCGGCGTGCCGCTGAAGGCGACCCGGGTGCCTTCGAAGCGCATCCCGCCGGTTCCCTCCAGCACTTGGACCAGCACACGGTCGCGGGCCGTGTCGAGCACGAGCCCGTGCCGTGCCTCCCCCGAGTCGAGCCTGATGTCGGCGAACTCGTCCCAGCCGACCTCTTCGGCGTCCGGAACGACCAGGAGCGGCCCCTGGAGCCGTGATACGCGCGTGTACGCCGGCCTGGCCCACTGGTCACCGGCGTTTCCGATGCCGCGGGGCGCCCGCTGCGCCGCGCCGCCTCGCTCCGTCATGACAGTCCTCCCAGCCGGCTCAGCATCGCGTCGCGGCGGGCGTGGACGTCGGCCACGCCGGCGGCGTCCTCGCGGGCGCGCACGACCGGTGAGAAGTCCTGCTCCTCGACGGCACCGGCGGGGACGCCGGCCGCGACCAGTTCCTGGCAGCGGTCCACGATCCTGAGCACGCTCTCGGTCAGTGCGGCACCGCGTTCGGGGCTGCAGAAGGCGTCCCGGGGGCTCAGTGCGCTCTGCTGGAGCACTCCTTCGCGGAGGAGTCGTCCGGCCAGCAGCACGATGCGCTCGTGGCTCGGCAGTGTGCCCGACCCGACGAGTTCGGCCAGGGCCGCCAGGCGGTCGGCTTCGGCCAGGAGGCTCGCGGTGCGGGCTCGCCTGGCCGCCCAGTCGGGATCGCCCGCGGCGGTGTGGTGGCGGGCGAGCACGGCGGCGTCACGGGCGAACGACCCCGACCACGACACCGCCGGGTAGTGGCGCGAGTAGGCGAGTTCTTTGTCCAGGCTCCACCGGGCGCGGACGAAGCGCTCGGTGTAGGCGGTGACGGGCTCGGTCATGTCCCCTCCCGGCGGGGACACCGCGCCGATGATGGTGACGGACCCCTCGGCCCCGCCGAGGGTGCGGACCCGGCCGGCCCGCTCGTAGAACGCGGCGAGCGCCGACGGGAGCGCGGCCGGATACCCCTCCTCCCCCGGCAGTTCGCCGCCGCGGGAGGCGAACTCGCGCAGCGCCTCGGCCCACCGGGATGTCGAGTCGGCGATGACGACGGCGTCCTTGCCCTGGTCGCGGAAGTACTCCGCGACGGTGACGCCGCTGTAGACGCCCGCCTCCCGCGCCATCATCGGCATATTGGACGTGTTCGCGATCACGACGGTGCGGTCGGCCAGTCGCCCGCCTGTCCGCGGGTCGTCGAGCGCGGCCAGTTCGGCGAGCACGTCGGCCATCTCGTTGCCGCGCTCGCCGCAGCCGACGTAGACGATGACGTCGGCGTCGCACCATTTGGCGATCTGCTGCAGGAGCATGGTCTTGCCCGTGCCGAATCCCCCGGGCACGGCGACGGTCCCGCCGCACGGCACCGGGAAGAGCAGGTCGATGACGCGCTGCCCGGTGTGCAGCGGGACGCCGGTGCCCAGCCTCTCGGCGTAGGGCCGGGGCCTGCGCACCGGCCAGAGCTCCGCGGCCCGGCCGTTGCCCCCGGCCGCCCCGTCCGCGCCCTCGACGCGCCCCGCCCGGTCGAGCCAGACGCCGGCGGTCGTCAGCGGCCGCAGCAGCCCGTCGTACACGCCGCCGAGCAGGTGCGGGCCGAGCGGCACGGACAGGGCGCGCCCCGTGGTGCCGGCTGGTGCCCTCGGGGCCAGCCCGCCGGTGTACTCATAGGCTTGGACGGTGGCGGTGTCACCGTCGAGAGCGACGATCTCGCCGGGCAGCAGGCGTGTCCCCACCTCGACGACGTCGCCCATCGCCGCGCCCTGGATGCCCGACACCTCCACCCTCGGCCCACTGACCCGTGTCACTTCCGGTTCCACAGCCGTGTCACCTCCGCTCCCAGGGCCGCCACCGCCCGCTCGGCCAGAACGTCCGCGGACAGGTCCAGTTCGGCGCGGGGCGTGCGGGCGACGACGCCGCCTCCGGGCACCTCCTCGGTGCGCGCCGCTGCTCCGAGCCGGCGTTCCGCCATCGCCGCCAGCCTTCGGGCGGTCTCCGGTCCCCGCGCGCCGGCGCACATCTCGCCCACGCCCGCGCGGACCCGGCGGCGCAGTTCGTCATAGGCCCGCCTGCGGGCGGCGAGCACGGTCGCCCGCGCCCGGCCGCGGGCCCGGGAGCGCTCGGCGGCGGCGGCCGCCCGCCCGTCGGCGCGTCCCGCCGCGCGAGCCTCGTCCACGATCCGGGCGGCCTCGACGCGCGCGGCCCGCACGACCTCCGCCGCCTCGCGCTCAGCGTCCGCGACGACGGCCGCGGCCTGCTCGCGTGCACGGCCGAGGAGCGCGTCGCGCACCGGCGTGATCGACGCCTCGGCACCCGCGGCCGTGGTCATGGCGGCATCACCACGATCAGGACGGCACCGGGGTGCCGCTCTCGTTCCCCCTCGACGCACCGGGCGGCCTCGGGTGTCAGCACGACCACCGCGACCTCGTCATCGAGGGCCTCCCACGCCGCCCGGACCTCCTCCGGGTCGTCCGCCGGAACGGCCCGCGCTCCGCCGAGCGCCCATCCCTCCACGCGGGCGCGCTCTCCGATCACGGCGATGTGCGCCATGGCCCTCACGCCTTCCCGATCAGGATGATGCCGATGATCAGCCCGTAGATGGCGATGCCCTCGGCGAGGCCGACGATCACCATCGCGCGCCCGAACAACTCGGGCCGCTCGCTCATCGCCGCCAGCGCCGCGGCGCCGACGTACGCGACCGCGATGCCGGCGCCGATGGCGGCCCCGGCGACGGCGATTCCGGTGCCGAGATACGGCGCCCAGTTCGATGCGACGGCGGCCTGGGCCGTGATCACTTCTGCGGACATGAGCCGTCCACCTCCTCTTCGATCATGGGAATGTGCCAGGGCCGGAACGGACGGCCCTGGCTCCGGAAGAGCCGCGAGAACAGCTCGTAGTACTCCAGCCGGAGCGCCTGAACACCCGCGACGAGCGCCTCCAAGGCGAACGTCACGGCGGTGCCGGCGGCGAACACGGCGAAGGCCAGGACCGCGGACGCTCCGCCCCGCTGCCACAGCGCGGCCGTCCCCGACCAGACGATCCCGGCGAGCGCGGCATGGGTGAGCCCGAAGGCGGCGAGCCGCGCGAACGACACCACGTTCGCGCCCAGCCTGATGACCAGATCGAACACCTCCACGACGGCCTCCACGAGCCCCGTGCCGCCGCCACCGCCGGCGGCGAGGAAGCCGGCGAAGGCCAGCCCGAGACCGAGCGCCGCGCACGCGCCGCCCGCGATGGTCAGCCAGAGGTGGCCGAGATAGAAGCCGGCGGCGAGGGCGCCGAGGCCGAGGAACGCCGAGGCACCGGCGATTCCGGACGGCTCGTACAGCGCGACCGGCCAGCCGCCCTCCCGCCACCGGTTCGCGATGCCGATCGCGTACGCGCCCGCCAGCAGCACGGCGCCGGCGCCGATCGCCGCGACCAGCAGTTCGACCGGTTCGTCGAGGGGTGCGAGCCACACCTCCGGGATGAGGTGCGTCGGCCCGAAGAACTCTCCGTACAGCACCCCGAAGACCGTGCTCGTCACACCGGCCCCCAGCACGAACGGCCAGACCCGCCGCAGCCGCGGCCACCTGCGCGGATACCCGGCCAGCAGCGCCGCGGCACCGGCGAGCAGCAGCAGCCCGTGGCCGGCGTCGCCGAACATCATCCCGAACATCAGTACGTAGGCCGCCCACGCGAGCGGTGTCGGATCGAGGTCGGCGTACGGGACGGTCCCGTACGTATCGACCAGCGGCGCGAGCGAACCGCGCCCGTTCTCCGCACGGCGCGCTCCCGGCAGCAGGGACGGCGCCTCGGCACCGCGCGGATGCGGGAGCGGCACCGCGGCGGCACCGGTCTCCGCGAGCCGGCCGGCCAGTCCGGCCCGGGCCGCCTCCGGAGTCCAGCCCGCCAGCGCCGCGACGCCGTTCCTGCGGAAGGCCGCCGCCGCATGCTCCTCCAGTTCGGCCTCCCCGGCGAGCAGGTCGAAACGGCGCCGCTCGGCGAGCCCGTCCAGATCGGGGGCGGCGGGGAGCACCGCGGGCTCGGGGCCACCGCCTCCGGCGCTCCGCAGCATCCGCGCCGCCTCGCCCGGCGCGGTGCGCTCGGGCGGGAGATCGAACTCGACCACCCCGGCATCCGCGGTCCGGGCCAGCGCGTCGCGCAGCGCGTCCAGCGGGGCGACCACGGCGATCCGCGTCATCCGCACCGGCTGCAGATTCTCAGGCCAGCGCATCGTAGGCCCCCATCGGTCCGCCCCCGCGAGAGGCGATCTCCAGCGCGGCCCGGACCCGCCATGCGTCGACCGCCAGCACGATGGCGGCGCCGAGGACCGGCCCGACACCGAAATCCGGGCCGCGCAGCATCAGGTCTCCGTCCCGCTCCAGGCGTTCCCAGCAGCGGGCCTCGGCGCGCCACAGGCCGGCCGGCTCGTCGATGCCCGCGAACGCCCAGCGCGCGTCCCGGCCGAGCCGCGCGGCCATGGCCCCGAGCGCGGGCGCCCTGACCGGCGAGGCCCCGAGCATCCGGTCCGCTCGCTCCAGCGCGGCCTGCGGAAGGTCCCGCCCGGCGCCGAAACGTTCACCGGCCACCAGAACGCCGGCGGCGCCGGCCGCCCACGCGGCGGCACGTCCGCCCAGGGCATGGACGCGGGACGCCCACGACAACCGGAGGACCAGCCGGATCGTCCAGGGATCGGCTTCTCCAGGATCACCCCAGGAACTGGCGGCCAGTCGCTCCCGCAGCCCCGCGATGTCCGGCGCGTCCTCCAGACGAGCCCAGGCGGTCCCCAGCGCGCCGAGAGCGTACGGCTCTTCAGCGGGCCGATCCTCCAGCCGCTGCAGCAGCGCGTCGATGTTGGCGAGCTCGAACCACGCGGCCACCGTACGCAGGGCCGTCGCGCCGCCCCGGGGCAGCCAGCCCGCCAGCACCCGGAGGTGCCAGAGCAGTGTTCCGGCGACCCCGTGCTGGGCCGATGCGAGGTCCTGATCCTTGGTGACGCCGTGCCCGTAGGGCGTCGCCGCCAGGATCGAGACGGCGTCCGCGAGCGAAGCCGATTCCGCGAGCATCCTGGTGCGTCCGGGACCGAGGCGCCGCCGGGCCAGCGCCTGGGCCCGGACCCGGCCGGCGACCCATGCGGCGCTCACGGCGTCCCTCCTGCCCCGTCGGCCGCGGTCCCACCGCCCAGCATGACGTCGACGGAGCGCAGTGCCGCTCGACCAGCATCGGTATGCGCTCGGTCATCTCGGCCTCGATTCGTGCGGCCTCCTGGTCCGCGGCGGACAAGAGGGCCTGCTGCTCTTCCCTCCCGCTCCGCTGGACGGCGGCCGAGGCCGCCGCCCGCTCCGCGGCGCTCCTGCCCCTGGCCTCGTCCACCAGGCCGGCGGCGCGTTCACGTGCCGCGTCCCGGACCGTACGCGCCCGTAGTTCCGCCTCCTCCGCGATGCGCCGCTGCTCCAGATCCGCATCGGCGAGCAGGGCGAAGACCGGTTCGAGTTCGGCCGCCAGTTCGCTTCGCCGATCAGAGGGCACGGCCACGGCCGCCGCCCCGGGCGCCCCGGCGGGGCGGAACCGCTCCAGAAAGTCGCGAATGGTGGGCACTGCTCCTCCCGAAGTCGTCCAGCTCCATGCTTGATGCCCGCTCCGTGCGCACCCAGGGCCGGAGGACTGCGATTACGAGACAAAGGTCCCTTAGTGGGCACTTTGGGACGAGACGTGGAGCGCCCACTAGGAGAGCGAGGATGGAGTCCGATGTCCGGTGGACTGCTGACAGACCTGTACGAAGTGACGATGGCGGCGAGCTACCTGCGCCGCGGCATGACCGGGCCGGCGACGTTCAGCCTCTTCGTCCGCCGTCTTCCGCCCGGCCGCGGGTTCCTGATCGCCGCCGGGCTGGCCGACTGCCTGTCGTTCCTGGAGAGCTACCGTTTCACCCGGGAAGACCTCGACTACCTCGCGGCGGAGCAGCGCTTCGACGACGCGGCTCTTCGGGCGCTGGAGCGGCTGCGGTTCACCGGTGATGTCCGGGCGGTCCCGGAAGGGCGCGTGGTGTTCGCAGGCGAGCCCCTCCTGGAGGTCACGGCGCCGATCGCCGAGGCGCAGCTGGTCGAGACCGTCCTGCTGAACCACATCACCTTCCAGACGACGATCGCCACCAAGGCCGAGCGGTGCGTGCAGGCGGCCGGCGGCGCCCAGGTCGTCGATTTCGCCTTCCGCCGGACCCAGGGGATCGACGCCGCGATCGCCGTCGCCCGCGCCTCCCACATCGCCGGTTTCGCCGGCACCAGCAACGTCGAGGCCGCCCGCCGGTACGGCATTCCGGCCGCAGGCACCATGGCCCACTCCTACATCGAGGCGTTCCCCGACGAGGACGCGGCCTTCGCGGCGTTCACCGCCGACTTCCCCGACCGGACCACGCTGCTGGTCGACACCTACGACACCCTCGGCGGTGTCAAGGCGGCCATCCGCGCCGCCCGCCGGGCGGGGCGGGCGCATCTCGCGGGGATCCGCCTCGATTCGGGGGACCTGGGCGCCCTGGCCTTCCAGGCTCGGCGCCTGCTGGACCACGAGGGCATGACGCGTACCCGCATCGTGGCGAGCGGCGGACTGGACGAATACGAGATCGCCGAGCTCACCGCCACCGGGGCGCCGATCGACGTCTACGGGGTGGGCACGAGGATGGGCGTGTCCGCCGACGCGCCCTACCTGGACAGCGCCTACAAGCTCGTGTCCTACGGGGACAGGCCGGTGATGAAGCTGTCCGCGGGGAAGGCCACCGCCCCCGGCGCCAAGCAGGTGTATCGGGGGGCATCGGGCGACCTCGTCACGCTCCGGGACGAGCCCGCCCCCGCGGGCATGGAACCCCTGCTCGTCCCCGTCATGAAGGCCGGATGCCGCATCGCCCGCACCGAGCCGCCGGCGGCCGCCCGCGAGCGGCGCGCCGCCGACGTCGCCGCCCTGCCCGAGCAGGTCACCCGGTTCCGCCATCCCGAGACCGTTGCCGTCACCCTCAGCGCGGAGCTCCAGCGCTGCCGGGACCGGCTCCATGCGGAGCTCGCCTCCCGTACAGCGGACGCAGGGCGGTCCCGGCGCGGCGCGGTGTCCTGAACACCGTGGCCTGGCGGCAGGATGCCGGTTCAGGCGACAGTGATCGCCTCGTCGAGGTAGACGTCCTGGACGGCGTGGATCAGCGCGACTCCCTCGTCCCTGGGCCGCTGGAACGACTTGCGCCCGACGATCAGGCCCATGCCGCCCGCCCGCTTGTTGACCACCGCGGTGCGGACCGCCTTCGCCAGGTCCCCGCCGCCCGCCGAGGCGCCACCGGAGTTGATCAGACCGACCCGTCCCAGGTAGCAGTTGGCGACCTGCCAGCGGGTGAGGTCGATCGGATGGTCGGTGGTGAGCTCGTTGTACACGCGGTCGTCGGTCTTGCCGAAGCCCAGTGCCCGGAAGCCGCCGTTGTTCTCGGGTTGCTTCTGCTTGACGATGTCGGCCTCGACCGTCGCCGCGAGATGGTTCGCCTGCCCGGTGAGATCGGCGCTGACGTGGTAGTCCGTCCCGTCCTGCTTGAACGCGGGGTTGCGCAGGTAGGCCCACAGGACGGTGAACATGCCGAGCTCGTGCGCATGCGCGAACGCCTCCCGCACCTCCTGAAGCTGGCGCATGCTCTCGGGGGCGCCGAAGTAGACCGTCGCGCCGACGGCGACCGCGCCGAGGTCGAATGCCTGCTCGACCGAGCCGAACATGACCTGGTCGTAGGAGTTCGGGTACGTCAGCAGTTGGTTGTGGTTGAGCTTGGCGATGAACGGGATCCGGTGGGCGTACCGGCGCGAGGTCATGCCCAGCACACCGATCGTGCTCGCGATCGCGTTGCAGCCGGCCTCGACCGCCAGCTCGCACAGGTTCACCGGGTCGAAGTAGCCGGGGTTCGGTGCGAACGACGCGGCGGCCGAGTGCTCCACCCCCTGATCGACCGGAAGGTGGGAACCGGCGGGCCTCACTTCTGAGAGCGCGCCACCGAGTGCTCTTCGATGACGGCGTCCGAGGAGGGGTAGAACGTGCTCGTGTGCCCGTCGTCCCATTCGACGACATAGGGCGGCTCCCCGTCCTTGCCGTGCACTTCGGTGATCAACGCCTTGCGGTCCGCTTCGCCGACCTGGTGGCCGCGGACTATGACCCAGTCGCCCTTCTTCGCCTTCATCTCAGATCCTCCTGATAACTCGTCTTCACCGCCGGCCTGGTCTCGCGGACGCGCCGGCGAAGGTTCCGGAACTGCCTGTGCTGCATGATGAAATGGGCGGGTTCACCGAACATGCGGCCCACGAGCCGGTCGGCCGCGGCCGGCTTCCCCCGCCCGCGCGTCCGGACGATCAGCCGTGTCCCGCCGTCGGGCAGGGGCCTCAGGTGGAAGGCCCAGATCCCGTCGGTGTACGCGTCGGGCATCGGGCCGCGCGGGTCGAAGGACCGTCCGGACGGGAGTTCGAGGTCTGATCTGAGCACCAGGGTCCTCGCGGGGTCGAGGACCTCGACGAGGAAGTAGGACGCCCCGCCGGGCACTGCGGGCACGCGGGAGCCGACGGCCAGGTCCTGCCATTCGGCGACGACCTCGCCGGCGCTCCGCCGTCCTCCGTTGTCGAGGAGGTCCCAGCTGTACCAGCCGGCTCGCCGGCACCCCATCTGGACCAGCCACGGCCAGACCTCCTCGGGCGGTGCGGGCAGGGAGACCGCCATCGTCGACTGCGCGGTCGCGCGCTGGATGAGGTCGTCACCGGGATAGGCCGCGCCCGCCTCTTCGCGAGTCGCGCCCCAGCGCAGCAGCCGAGGACGGACCAGGGCCGCATAGGCGCCGGCCGCGAGAACGGCGAACGCGGTGCCGCGAAGAGTGCTTTTCATCGGTCTCTCCCTCATTCCTGGCCGTGTCTTTGACGGTTCCCTGCCCGCCTGCCGACATGCAGTGACTTCCGCCCTCGCGCGGACGGACCTTCGGCCTTGAGCGGCGGGGACATCGGTCGGTGGCTCCGGTCACCGACGTGGGACACGCTGAGGAATAGATGCATCGCGGACCGACCGCGGACCGACCGCGGACCGACCGCGGCCCGGCATGCGGGACGCTCAGCGCCGCCGTAGTAGGAGCGGGAAGGAGACGGCGTCATGAGGCTGCCGAAGATGCGGGCGCGTCTGAACCGCCGGCGCCGCGGCTGGGGCTTCGACAGGAATGATCTACGCCGCGAAGTCGACCGGGCTCAGATGTTCTACGGCCTTCTTCTATTGATCCTCTTTCTCGCGGTCACTCCGCCGGTTTCCGCCCATGCCGTCCAGGCCGTCTACGATTCCGGTGTCCGGGCCGAGCGGTACGAAGCCACCACCCGCCATCGGGTCGACGCCACCGTGGTCGGCATCAAGCGGCTGCACACCGGCCGCGAGGTGACCGTGACCTGGACCGCCCCGGACGGGACGCTGCGGCGGGGTCACTACACCACCTGGCGTGGAGCGAGCCTGGGCGACCACCCGAAGGTGTGGACGCGCCCCGGCGGCGTGGGCGAGGACCCCCCGCGCGCACACGCCCGCACCATCGGCGATGCCGCTGCCGGCGGAGCCACGACGACACTGGCTTCGGGACTGGCATCGGTGGGCGTCTACCTCCTGCTGCGCCGCCACTACGACAAACGCCGCTATCGCATGTGGGACGAGGCCTGGGCCGGCTTCGACCGCCGCCGGATCGGCCCCTGACGGCCACCCTTGCTCGGGACGTCCCCCTGCAAGGGGGCCGAACGGCAGCGCGAACGATGACGAACGTCCCTGGATACGGCGTCCCCCCAGAACGACGCTGAGGTCGGAGTCCTTTCGTACTGGAGACATCAAGATCACCAACATTCGGAACGTGCCGCGGGAAAGGAGCTTCGCAATGGCGAGGCAGATCGGCCCCTACTCCTCCGTCCTGGCCCTGGAGCAGCGCGTGGCGGTGCTGGAACGGCAGGTCTCCGCTCTGGCGGAGGCCGCCCGCCTGCTGGCCGCCGCTCTGGAGGGCACTCCCCTCGACTCCCCCGACGACACCGCGCCACTGGTGGCCAGACGAGCGCACGAGCTGCTCCTGCTGCCGCCGCTGGCGTCGGCCGACCCGCATTGACGGACCCCCACCCCAAGGAGACGCACCATGTCCGCCCAACGAACGAAAGTCCTCGTCGGAGTCGACGGCTCCGCTCACTCCGACCACGCCATCGACTGGGCCGCGGACGAGGCCGCACGGTTCGGCAAGACCCTGAACCTCGTCCACGTCGTGGAGACGGCCACCCTCGACCTGCCGGGACGCACGACCGACGGCATCTCCGAAGCACTCGTCCAGGCGGCGACCCGGACCCTGCAGGACGGACGCGCCCGCGCGCTGAAGCGGCAACCGGAACTCACGGTCGAGACCATGGTCGTCCACGAGCGGAACGTACCGGCCGGGCTGCGGCAGTACGCCGGCGACGCCGCCGAGACCGTGGTCGGATACCGCGGCCGCGGCGGATTCGCCGGGCTGCTGCTCGGCTCCACCGCCCTGCGCCTGGCCGGCCACTACCCCGGCCCGGTGACCGTCGTCCGCGACCACCACCACGACCCGGACCACGACCAGAATCACGACGCGGCCGGCGACATCGTGGCCGGCATCGACCTGGCCGAAGACCCCGGACCCGTGCTCGACCACGCGTTCGCCGCGGCCGCCGCACGCGGCGTACGGCTGCGGGTGCTGCACGCCCGGCATCCCGCGCCGCCCACCGCCGCGCCGGGCGTGGACCTGCAGATCACCGCCAACACCCTGCACGAGCAGCTGACCACCGCGCTGGCCCCCTGGCGCAGCCGCCACCCCGACGTCAAGGTCGTCGAGGACCTCGTCATCGGCCACCCCGTCGAGATGCTCGCCCTGGCCTCGGCCGGCGCCGGCCTGCTCGTCGTCGGCTCCCGGGGACGCTCGTTCCCGCTCGGCTCGGTCAGCCACGGCGTCATCCACCATGCCCGCTGCCCCATCGCGGTGGTCCGCCCGTACGAGTGACCGCCGCTTTCCTGGCGCCGGACGCCGCATGCCCGCATCGGACCCACCGGGGCGGGCATCGGCTCTTCATGGAGGAGGGCTCATGAGCGACGAACTGCAGTATGTCGATCCGGCCGCCTGCCTGGCGCTCATCGATCGGGTGACCGTGGGCCGGATCGCGTGGTCCGAGGACGACGGGACCGTCACCATCCTGCCGGTCAACTTCGTCATGGACGGCGAAGCCCTCGTCTTCACCACCGCCCCCGGCGCCAAACTCGACGCCGTCCGCGGCGGACGCCCGCTCACCTTCGAAGCCGACGACCTCGAACCGGCGCTCAGGACCGCATGGAGCGTCCTCATCACCGGCCAGGCCGAGATCGTCACCGACCCGGACGAGACGGAACGCCTCCGGACACTGCCCCTCACCCCGTGGATCCGTTCCCCCGAGGATCTCTTCGTACGGCTCACTCCCCGTCAGATCAGCGGCCGCCGCCTCCCCCTGCATCCCGGCGGAGTCACGACGGAGCACATCGACCCCGCAGACGAATCCCCGTGATCGCGAGCGCCGGGCCGGCTCGCTCGATCGCCGCGGAGGCGATCGTCACGTCCTAGAGGGCATCGCGACCGGGGACGGCCTCGGAGAGGTCGGTCAGCCGTGCCTGGGTCGCTTCCAGTCGTTCCACGACCAGCCCGGCGAAGCGGCGCGTCAGCTCATAGCCCATCGAGGGGTCGACGGCGCAGAGTGTCCGGACGAGGCGCCCGTCGAACTCGATGGCCCGCACGGGCGTGGCCGCGACACCCCCGAAATGCCATCGGTAGGGACGGAACAGCCACGACCAGCCCAGCACGGAACCCGTACCGAAGGTGTCGATGACGACCGGGCCGCGGTCCGGCACGTGCAAGTCGACGATCACGGTTCCCTCCCGCACCAGCCAGAACCGTTCCGCCGGATCGGATTCACCGAAGATGCGCCTTGCCGCCGGGAACTCGGTGAACCGGGCGGCGGTCGCCAGCCTGCGCAGGCCGGTGCCCTTCATGCCGTTCAAGAACGGTTCACGCGCGAGATCGGCACCGGTCACCGTGCCCACCCGGTCCACCCCCTCGCACGCTCTTGGCCCTCGGCCCCTCCGCACGCCGCCTTCACCGGTCGCGGCCCGGCACAACGGCCACCGTGCACGGAGCATGCTTGAGCAGCGCATCACTGGTCGCGCCGAGGGTCAGCGACTCCACGACCCCCGTGCCGCGCGCACCCACCACCGTCAAGGCCGCGTCCCCGGCCGCCTCCAGCAGCGCCTCGCGCGGCGACTTCAGCACCAGCGACGTCGTCGCCTGGACGTGGGGGTACTTCACCCGCCAAGGCGCCACCGCGCGTTCCAGCACGGCACCGCACACCCGGCGCAGCGCATCCTCATCACCGAACAGCGACAAATCCCCACCCGGCGCCGCACCCGGCTCCCAGCAGCCATAGACCGCCCGCAGCCGCCAGCCGCGCAGCGCCGCCTCCTCGAACCCGAACCCCAGCGCCGCATCACCACCGGACGAACCGTCCACCCCGACCACCACCAGCCCATCACGCGGCGCCGCCGACCGCACCACCACCACCGGCCGATCCGCCCTGGCCGGCACCCGCAGCGCCACCG
>NZ_SMJW01000558.1 GCF_004348335.1 Actinomadura bangladeshensis
CTCGGCGACCACCGCGTCGACCGCCCGTTCGGCCCCCGCGTCCTGGTCGCCGCCGTCGCCGAGGCCCTCCGCCGCGGCGCCCCCGCCGAACCGCCCGCGCCGCCGCTGCGCGCCGGCCCCATCGCCCTCGACCCGCACGACCGCGCCGCCGTCACCGCCGGCCGCCGCGTCGCCCTCACCGTCACCGAGTTCGACCTCCTCGAATTCCTCATGGCCAACCCCGGCCGCGTCTTCACTCGCGAGCAGCTCCTCGACGCCGCCTGGGGCCCCGGCGCCGGCGCCGGCAGCCGCACCGTCGACGTCCACGTGGCCCAACTCCGCGCCAAACTCGGCGAAGGCACCCCCATCAGAACGGTCCGAGGCATCGGCTACGTACTGGACGCGTGTTAGCCCAGGGGGGCGACCCCCTGGAACCCCCGTCACGAGCCGGTCGATCCTCACGCCACTGTGCGGGTGTGTTGTGACCGTGCAGGTTTGCGGTGTCGCTGCGGTCGCCCGGCTCGGCGGGCATGCCCGCTCCGGGCGCTAGGGCGCCCTCCGCGTGCCTGCCCGTGCTCCGCTGGTTGAGGTTCGAACGGCGGGGCTCGGACTCGGCTCGGCGTGCCTGCCCGTGCTCCGCCGGTTGAGGTCCGAACTCCCGGGGGCGGGGTTCGGACCCGGCTCGCCTATCGTGGGTCGTGTGACTCGGGTAGCCGCTCCGCCGCAAGAGCATTCGCACGCGCCCCGGCGGGGCATGCGGACGCTGGTGCCGCAGGCGGCGGTGCTGGGCGGGGTCGCCGCCGGGGCGCTGGTCGTGGCCTTCCGGGGCGATCCGAACGAGGCGGGGCACTACCCCGGCTGCCCGTTCCTGGCGCTGACCGGGTACTACTGCCCCGGCTGCGGGGCGACGCGCCTCGTCTACGCGCTGACCCACGGGGACGTGGGCACCGCCTTCGGCCTCAACCCGCTGCTGTTCGTCCTGCTGCCCGTCTTCGGCTACCTCTACGTCCGCTGGACGGTGAGAAGCATCCAGGGCCTCCCCATGCGCACCGTGCTCTACAAACAGCCGGTGGTGTACGCCTTCCTGGGCCTGTTGATCGTCTACTGGGTGGTCCGCAACCTCCCCTTCGCCCACGCCCTGGCCCCCTGATCCCACCC
>NZ_SMJW01000559.1 GCF_004348335.1 Actinomadura bangladeshensis
CCGACGTGCTGGCCGCCCAACGCCGCGAACGCGCCCGGGTCCGCAGCGAACGCCAGCAACGCTGGGGACGACCCCGCCCCAAAGCAGCATGACAAGACCCGGCGAACGTTCGTGGTCACCGCACTAGAGGTCGGCCCCGAACCTTCGTGGGATTCGGGGCCAGCAGCGGACCTCTGTTAGTGGTCCTAACAAAAGCCATGATAGGGGTGCCCCGGGGGTGCCCCGATCATGGGTCCCCGAGTCCTGCGCCACACGCCGCGCCGTCCCCGGTGGTCCTGTCCGGATCCGGCCACTAAGCTCTCCATTCGAGAGATGACGAGGGAGAGGTGGGCGGTGTCGACCCCGGACCGCGAGCGGTTGGACGAGCTGCAGCGGGCGATGCAGCGCAGCACCATGTTCACCGTCCTGCTGCACCACGCCACCGCGACCAAGGCGGGCCTGAACGTCACCGACGCGCAGTGCATCAACGCCCTAGTACTGGACGGCCCGCAGACGCCCGGCAGGCTCGCGCAGCTCATGGGCATCACGACCGGCGGCGCGATCACGGCCGTCATCGACCGGCTGGAGCGGGCCGGGTACGTCAAGCGCACCCGCGACCCCGACGACCGCCGCCGCGTGATCGTCGAACCGGTCGAGGAGAACATCGCCGAGTTCGGCTCCTACTTCGAGCCGATCGCCACCGCCTTCCGGGAGCGCCTCGCCACCTACAGTGACGAGGAGCTCGCCGTCCTGCGGCGCTGGATCCGCGAGAACAACGAGGCGATGCCCGGCATCATCGAGGAGATCCGCAACCTCCCCTGACGGCGGCGATGGCGTCCGGCAGCCAGCCGTCGAGGGTCAGGCAGACCAGGTCGGTGGTCCGGGCCATGAAGAGTGCGGCGGTGTGGCTCGGGACGACGGCCGCGACGCGCCGGTGCAGCCACGTGCTCTGCCGGAGCGCGGGAGCCAGCACGGTGCCGGCGTGCTCCAGCAGCGCCCGGACCTCCTCCCGGAGCTGGATCGCCCGGGGCGTCGGGACCATCTGCTGCCCAAGGCCGACTGACCGCGAGGCCGAGGCCCTAGGGGGTCAGGCGGCCGCGGAGGAGGGCCATCAGGGTCGCCTGGACGTCGGTCAGGGGGCGGG
>NZ_SMJW01000560.1 GCF_004348335.1 Actinomadura bangladeshensis
CCGTGGTTCCAGGCGTCGCGGACCGATCCGGACGGGCCGTTCGGGGACTTCTACATGTGGGCCGACGACGACACCGGCTACCCCGAGGCCCGCATCATCTTCGTCGACACCGAGTCCTCCAACTGGACCTACGACCCGGTCCGCGGCCAGTACTACTGGCACCGGTTCTTCTCCCACCAGCCCGACCTCAACTACGACAACCCCGACGTCCAGGACGCCATGCTGGAGAACCTGCGGTTCTGGCTCGACCTGGGCATCGACGGCTTCCGCCTGGACGCCGTCCCCTACCTGTACGCCCGCGAGGGCACCAACTGCGAGAACCTCCCCGAAACCCACGCCTACCTCAAACGCGTCCGCGCCGAGGTCGACCGCCTCTACCCCGACCGCGTCCTGCTCGCCGAGGCCAACCAATGGCCCGCCGACGTCGTGGAGTACTTCGGCGACCCCGCCGCCGGCGGCGACGAATGCCACATGGCCTTCCACTTCCCCGTCATGCCCCGCATCTTCATGGCCGTCCGCCGCGAACAGCGCTACCCCATCTCCGAGATCATGGCCCAGACCCCCAAGATCCCCGAATCCTGCCAATGGGGCATCTTCCTGCGCAACCACGACGAACTCACCCTGGAGATGGTCACCGACGAAGAACGCGACTACATGTACACCGAATACGCCAAAGACCCCCGCATGAAAGCCAACATCGGCATCCGCCGCCGCCTGGCCCCCCTCCTGGACAACGACCGCAACCAACTCGAACTGTTCACCGCACTCCTGCTGTCGCTGCCCGGCTCCCCCGTCCTGTACTACGGCGACGAGATCGGCATGGGCGACAACATCTGGCTCGGCGACCGCGACGCCGTCCGCACCCCCATGCAATGGACCCCCGACCGCAACGCCGGCTTCTCCCACTGCGACCCCGCCCGCCTGTACCTGCCGGTCATCATGGACCCCATCTACGGCTACCAGGCCGTCAACGTCGAAGCCCAGGCCAACAACCCCGGCAGCCTGCTGCACTGGACCCGCACAATGATCGAGATCCGGCAGCGCCACCCCGTCTTCGGCGTCGGCTCCTACGTCGAACTGTCCGCCTCCAACCCCTCCGTCCTCGCCTTCACCCGCGAGATCA
>NZ_SMJW01000561.1 GCF_004348335.1 Actinomadura bangladeshensis
GTCATGGGGCGGGGTTTGCCGAGTCGTGCGGGTGTGCGGTGACTCTCGGCGCCCCGGGCCGCGGGGCGCGGCGCGTCGCGGCGCGGCGGGCCGCGCCGCGGCGGGGCGACGGTGACGGACCGTGACGATCGACGGGCGCCGGCGCGGGTGCCGGACGGGCCGCCGCGCCGGGTGTGTGATCTACGACTCCGCGGGCCGTCCGGGCGTGGCCCCGGCGCCTGCGGCGGTGCCCGTACCGGCGCCTGCGCCGGCTCCGGGCGCCGTCTCGCCGCCGGGGTGGGCGCCCTTGGCGGGCCGCCGCCGGCGGGCGGGCGGGGTGACGCCGTCGGCGAGGCGGCGGGCGGTGACGAGGAAGCCGGTGTGGCCGACCATGCGGTGGTCGGGCCGGACGGCGAGGCCGTCGACGTGCCAGGAGCGGAGCATGGTCTCGAAGGCGTAGGGCTCGGCGAAGTTGCCGTGGGCGCGGAGGTCTTCGACGACGCGGGACATCTGCGTGGTGGTGGCGATGTACGCGCAGACCATGCCGCCCGGCACGAGGGCCTTGGCGACGGCGTCGAGGGTCTCCCACGGGGCGAGCATGTCGAGGACGACGCGGTCGACGTCGGTCTCGGTGAGGGCGTGCTCGAGGGAGCCGACGGTGAGGCGCCAGGCGGGGTGGGGGCCGCCGAAGAACTTCTCGACGTTGCCGCGGGCGATGTCGGCGAAGTCGGGGCGGCGCTCGTAGGACGAGACGAGGCCGTGCTCGCCGACGGCGCGCAGGAGCGAGCAGGTGAGCGCGCCCGATCCGGCGCCGGCCTCGACGACGCGGGCGCCGGGGAAGATGTCGGCCATGGCGATGATCTGGGCCGCGTCCTTGGGGTAGACGACGGCGGCGCCGCGCGGCATGCGGAGGGTGAAGTCGGCGAGGAGGGGGCGGAAGGCGAGGTACTCGGTGCCGCCGGTGGAGCGGAACACGCTGCCTTCGGGGCTGCCGATGATGTCGTCGTGCGGGACCGAGCCCTTGTGGGAGTGGTAGAGCTTGCCGGGCTGCAGGGTGATGGTGTTGATGCGGCCCTTGGGGTCGGTGAGCTGAACCTGGTCGCCGGGGCGGAAGGGGCCGTGG
>NZ_SMJW01000562.1 GCF_004348335.1 Actinomadura bangladeshensis
CGCCCCTCCCCGCGCCCGCCCGGCAGCCGCGCGCCGAGCGCGGCGACGTACGCGACACCGGCCGGCAGCGCCACCACGACGGTGACCGCCGCGGCCGCCAGCGCCAGCAGGATGACCAGCACGAATCCGATCGGCCGGTGCCACTTGACGGCCCGCTTCCACATCGGACCGACCGGCGACCATGCCCGGCGCAACGTCCACAGCAGCGCACGGCTCGGCAGCGTGGCCTGCGCGTGCACGAACGCCGGGACCACCCGCCAGCCGAGGACGTGCCCCAGCTCATGGGTGAGCACGGCCTCCAGCCGTCCCGGCGGCAGCGACCGCGCGGACGCCGACGTGACCGCGACCGTCCGCCCGAACGGCACGCAGGCGTTGAGCTCGTCCGACTCGACGACGACCAGCCGGTACGCGCTCACCCCGGCCCGCCGCTGGACGTCCCGCCAGGACTGCTCCAGCTGGACGCGCTCGGCACTTTGGGGCTCCCGATACCCGTAGACCCGCCCCGCGCCAAGCGGCGCCAAGAGCACCAGCCCCCACACGACGACGACCGCCACCGCGCCCCAGAGGGGCCACACCAACTGAGCCCCGAACGCAACGGCTGCAACAACGACGGCCTCGCCTCCAACGATGCCCCAGACCGGGACCCCCGCCCGCCCCGGCGCCTCTCGTCCGGGTGGCAGATAACGCCCCGCCTCAGGAACGTGCCACTCGGCCGCGCCGGTACCGGCCGCCGGCGCGGAAACGGCGGGCGCGGCGGGCTGGCGGGACGGGGCCGGCGGCAGATGCCTCTCCACGGGCGTCCGAGGCGCGGGCGCCCGCACCGGTGCGGCGACCTCCGGCGACGGTGGCCCCTGCACGGCGTGCGGCACGGACGGCTCCACCGGCGTGCGAGGCGCCGGTGGCACGAGGAACGCGCTGGACGGGGCAGGGGGCGCACCCCAGGCGACACCGGCGGCCGAATCGGGCTGTCGCGGCGGCGTGGGCAAGGTCGTCTCGGCCGGTCCTGCGCCGGTGGACGGGGGCTGCGGCGTGCCCGGAGGCGGCGCCGTCCACGCGTCCAGCGGCGATGCGGGTGACGGCGCGGACGTCGCTTGGGGC
>NZ_SMJW01000563.1 GCF_004348335.1 Actinomadura bangladeshensis
GCCCCCGCCGGCTCAACGCGCCGGGCCATACCCCCTCTGACCAGCACGAACCGCCCACCCCAAAACCTGGACGGACACCGCGGAAGGCCCCGCAACGGCGGCCCGTGCCGGTCTCCAGATCCCACCGGCCCACGCGCCTGACGCCAAGTTATCGGCGCGTGCAGGTATAACTTTTTGTTCGTGACGCCATCGCTATTTCGGTCACTCCTAACGTGGACCGAAACTGTCCGCGGTGGACCACGAAGGCGTTCGAGAAGTGTCACTGGAGCACACGGATCCGAAGTGATCTAGATCACAAATTCTAGATCATCTAGAGTCTTCACAGGATCTGAGGAGCTGCTTACCTTAAGGGGGCTTTATTCGCCCTTTATGCCTCTGGGGTCTTTGTGGGCCGTCGTGCCGTCATTGGTGTGCGTTTCCGTCTATTCGGTTCCAGGTCGATGGTCTGGCGGCGTTCGGCCTGGTCGGCGGGCGTTCTCACAGTGTCGACGGCCGCGGCACTGCTCCAAGTGCCCGGCCTGTCGGCAACGCCGTCGGCGCGGGCCGGTGAGCAGGGGCCGAAGGCCGCGGTCACCGAGGAGCAGGCGCTCGCGGCGGCACGGGAGTCGGGGGCACCGGTGGAGGTGCTGGCCGGCCGGGGTGAGAGTCGCACCGTGCGGGCGCTGCCGAACGGTCGGATGGAGGTCGAGCAGCACGTCCGGCCGATCCGTGCCCGCAAGGGCGGAGGATGGGCCGACATCGACACCGGCCTGCGCCGCTCGGGGGCGGATGTGGTGCCGACGGCGACCACGGTAGGGCTGAGGTTCTCCGGTGGCGGCAGCGGCCCGATGGTGCGGATGACGCGGGCCGGGCGGACGTTGGCGTTGACGTGGCCGACGCCGCTCCCCGAACCCGTCCTCGACGGGGACACCGCCACTTATAGAGGTGTGCTGGGCGCGGATGTCGACTTGCTGTTGCGGGCTGAGGCGGACGGGTTCGCGCACACGCTGGTGGTGAAGACGGCCGAAGCCGCCAAGGATCCGCGGTTGGCGCGGCTCGCGCTGTCGCTGTCGGCGCCGGGCCTGTCGGTGACGCAGGAGCCGGCCGGCG
>NZ_SMJW01000564.1 GCF_004348335.1 Actinomadura bangladeshensis
CGAAATCTACACTTATGCGAGCCTCGGCAGCGTCAGAGGTGTATAAGAGACAGCAGTAACACCGCATTTCACCGGCCAGTAGCGTGGTGCCCGTGAACGACTCCGCGGCCACCGACCACCCGGGCCACCCCCACCCCGGCGGCCGCGGCGCCGGGACACGCCGCACCGCCGCCAGCGCCAGGGCGCACACGCTCGCCACCACCAGGCTCGCCACCAACAGGGCCGCCGCCATCGCCCGCACGGCCGCCCGCACCGGGCGGGCGCTGCGCCCGTCCGCGCTGCGCGCCGCGGTCCGCCGCCCCACCCGCGCCGCCCTGCTCAAGGACGCCGCCCTCTGCACCGTCCTGGCGTTCCCCGTCGTCATCGGCGTCATCATCCCGCTCGAACCCGGCCGGGCCTCCTGGTGGCTGGAAACGGCCGGCCTCGGCGTCCTCGCCGCCGCCATCGCGGTCTCCCGCACCTGGCCCACCGCCGCGCTGCTCACCGCGATCTCGCTCACCGCCGTCCACGGCAACTTCGTGTTCGCCATGCCCGTCATGTCCTACCTGACCGGCCTGCGAACCCGCCGCGCGCAACCCGTCCTCTGGGGACTCACCGCCGTCCTCATCGCCGGCACCCTCCTGTCGGTCGCCCGCGGCCTCGCCGTCACGACATGGTTCCCCTCCACCGTCTGGCTCGTCCTCCTCGGCGTCCTGCCCTGGCTCATCGGCCGCTACTGGCGCCAGCACCAGGAACTCCTGCACGCCGGATGGGAACGCGCCGAACGCCTCGAACACCAGCAGCGCATCATCGCCGAACGCGAACGCCTCCGCGAACGCGCCCGCATCGCCCAGGACATGCACGACTCCCTCGGCCACGAACTCGCCCTCATCGCCGTCCGCGCCGGCGCCCTCCAGGTCGCCCCCGGACTCGACGACCGGCACCGCGCCGCCGCCGCCGAACTGCGCACCGGCGCCGCCGACGCCACCGACCGCCTCCGCGAGATCATCGGCGTCCTCCGCGAAGACGCCGGCCACACCCCCGAGAACACCCCCGCACCCGGTC
>NZ_SMJW01000565.1 GCF_004348335.1 Actinomadura bangladeshensis
GCCCCGCCCCCGCCGACACCGGACGAACCCGGCAGCGCGGGAGAGCCCGGTTTTCCCGGCGGCGGCCCCGCCTCGAACGGGACCGCCGTCCATGAACCGGCCCTTGAGCCGGTCGCCGGCGCCCACTTCGCGGAGCTGCCCGTCGGGTCCATCACGGTCAACCCCCGCCAGCCGCGTGAGCACTTCGACGAGCAGGCGCTGTCCGAGCTCGCCGAGTCGATCGGCATCGTCGGCCTCCTGCAGCCGATCGTCGTCCGCAAGGCGTCATCGGGCGAGCACGACTACGAACTGATCATGGGGGAGCGCCGGTGGCGGGCGTCTCAGATGGCCGGACTGGACGTCATCCCGGCGATCGTCCGCGACACCGGTGACAACGATCTGCTCCGTGACGCGCTCATGGAGAACCTCCACCGCCAGCAGCTCAACCCGCTGGAGGAGGCCGCCGCGTACCAGCAGTTGCTGCAGGACTTCGGCGCCACCCATGAGCAGCTCGCCGGCCGCATCGGCCGGTCGCGTCCGCACATCACCAACACGCTCCGGCTGCTGAACCTCCCGCCCGCGGTGCAGCGGCGGGTGGCCGCCGGCGTGCTGTCCGCCGGCCACGCCCGTGCCCTTCTCTCCCTCGACAGCGTCGAGGCGCAGGAGCATCTGGCGCAGCGGATCGTCCAGGAGGGCCTCTCCGTCCGCGCCCTCGAAGAGATGATCGCCCTCCGCGAAGTCGACGACGAGCCGCAGGCGCCACGGCAGGGCCGCCGGAAGAAGCCGGTCGCCCCGGGCCTGAAGGAACTGGCCGACCGGCTCTCCGACCGCTACGAGACCAAGGTCCGCGTGGACATGGGCCGCAACAAGGGCAAGATCGTGGTCGAGTTCGCCACTCTCGAGGACTTGGACCGCATCATCAAGTCCATGGCTCCAGACGACGACGGCGTAAACGACGCCTAACACCCCACCGCTCCACCGCGCCCCGGAAGTCACCAGCTCCGGGGCGCTTCTCGTTCCCCGCTCCCCCAACGTTTCCCGTGAAACATCCCCTG
>NZ_SMJW01000566.1 GCF_004348335.1 Actinomadura bangladeshensis
CCCGGCCCACCGGTCCGGTTCGCCACCCGCACGCCCTTGTTCTGGAACTTGGAGGTGACCTTCGACCCGAGCTCCTGCCCGGCCTTGCCGAGCTCGCCGAGCTTCGCCCGCACCCCCGGCTTCGGCACGGCTCCGGGCACACCGGCCGCCCCGAATCCGGCGGCGGCACCGGCCATCCCGGCACCGGCCATCCCAGGACCGCTCATACCGGGTCCCGGCATCCCGGGGCCGGGCATGCCCATCCCGCCCGCACCGGGCGCACCGCCCATGCCGGGCCCGCCGGGAACCCCGGGCCCGTTCAACGCCCGAGGGCCACCCGGCCCACCGGGCATCCCGCCCATTCCAGACGCGTTCGGCCCTCCGGGCCCACCGGCCGGCCCGAAACCGCCCGCAGGCCCGCCGGGCGCGCCCCTTCCACTGGGAACGACCGCACCACCGGGCCCGGACGTCCCACCGGGAACGCCCTGCCCACCGCCGGCACCGGGTCCGCCGGCTCCGGGAGGACCACCGAGCGCGCCTTGTCCACCGGAACCGCCAAAGCCACCGGGCACGCTGTGCGCGGCCTGCCCACCGCTCCCGACGGGACCGCCCAGCGCGCCTTGCCCGCCATGGGCGGGACCAGAAGCAGCATGCCCCCCGCCCCCGACAGGGCCGTTCAACGGGCCTTGCCCACCGGTTCCGGGAAATCCGCCCAGCGGGTCCTGCCCACCGCGCCCGGCACCCGGGGAGGCTTGCCCGCCGGTTCCGGCTGGGCCGCCGAGCGGGCCTTGTCCACCCTGGGGCGCATGCGCACCGGGCGCGGGCTGGCCGCCGGGGTTCCAAGAGTCGGGGGCGCTCGGCGCGGGTGCGCCCGGGGTGAACTGTCCGCCGCCGGGCGGCAAGGAGGAGCCGGGTGCGGCGTTCCCGCCGGCGCCCGACCAGCTCGATCCTCCGGGGCCGCTCCAGGCGCTCGGCCCCTCCGGGCCGGCCGCATGGCGGCCGGGGGAGGCGGGGGCCGAGG